>JANQGV010000303.1 GCA_028282925.1 Thermodesulfobacteriota bacterium | reverse complement strand
AAGGGAGCACGTTCCATCTTGTTGCATCATTCAAAAAAGCCGATCGCAAAACGCCGGTTGCCGTTGCCGCTGTGTCCATTTCCGGCAAAAAAGCCCTTTTGGCCGATGCCGATGCAGATAATCGCGAAATAATGGCCTGTCTGCTTGAGGCTGCCGGCATGCAGGTGACCGTTGTCGCCGACGGCAATGCTGCGTTAGAGAACCTGGCCGAAACAGCCCGGGACCGCAAGCCCGCTTACGGCATCTGCATTACCGATATCATCCTCCCCGACATGAACGGTTATACCCTTGCAAAAAAAATCCGTTCATTATACGAAAGCAGTTTTCCACTACTTGCCTTTGCCTCAACACCGTACAGTACCGCCCGACGCTGCAGCGAAGCAGGTTTCGACGGCTTTTTGCCTCAGCCGATTCAATGCGTACGCCTGCTCAAAATGCTTGAACACCTTATGGGCCGTAGCGGGGAAGAGCTTCCTGAAAAGGGCATAATCGCCACACAACACTCACTTCGGGAAGAAGCAAAGCAGGGTGTATCCATTCTCCTGGCAGAGGACAACCTCGTGAATCAAAGGCTGGCTGAAAAAATGCTTACCAGGGCCGGCTATCAGGTTACCCTTGTCGATAACGGCCATGAGGTTGTCGACGCATATACTGCCGAGCCCGGCAGATACAACCTAATTCTTATGGACATTCAAATGCCCGGGCAAACCGGCATTCAGGCGGCAAAGCAAATACGCGGCCGGGGATTCCATCATGTCCCCATTGTTGCGGTCAGCGCCAACGCCGAACATCACACCCGGGATGAATGCTTACTTGCGGGAATGAACGGTTTCATCCCCAAGCCGATGACCCGCGAAGCTGTTTTCGAAGCGCTTAACCGCTGGGTTCTGTAGGCTTCCGGCTCTGTTTTCATACCCCCTACGTGGGGTCGCACATCTTGAATGCACATACTATATCAATTGGTATTTTTGGCGTATATTGGCCACTTTTTTATCAAAATAAGGCTTATAAACTAACATATATCAAAAATAGCTTGTACCTTCCCCACATCTTCTCTTGACAGGCAAGCTGCAATAGTTATAATAAACATACCGACTAGTCAGTATGTTGAAAAGAGAACGATGACACACAAAAAAGCACCTGAAGACCGCAAAGAAGAAATTTTTGAGGCAGCCCTTAAGTGTTTCAATAAAAACGGCTACCACAAAACATCCATCGATGACATTGCCGACGAAATCGGCATCAGTAAAGGCGGCATCTATTATCATTTCAAATCGAAGAAAAACCTCTTCATGGAGTTGTATAAATCCAGGGTGAACAGATATTTCGACAAAGTTACAACATCTATTCATGAAAAACTCACGGCAACGGAACAGATCCGGTATCTTCTGAAACGGTCCGAGGAGGTCTTTCATGATCATATTGATGTACTGAGATTTCTGCTCGAGTTTGTAACCATGGGCAGCCGAGATGCCGAAATTCGCCGCGAGGTGACCAATACATATCAAAACAGGGTGGAGACCTTCCGCCGGATTATCCAGGAAGGAATAGACAAGGGTTTTTTGAAAGAACAGGACGCTGAAAACGCTTCCAGGGTTCTCTATTTTCTGTCCATGGGCTTTTTCCTGACCTGTTTTACCGTGGATCTCGATTTCGATCCGGTAACCCTGCACCAGGTGAACATAGAAACACTTTTTAAGGGCATTCAAAAACAGTAAAACATCATTTTTATTAACGTTACTATTTTATATGTAAGGAGAACGGGGATGAAACAGTGTAAAAGTATTTTTATAGGCGTGTTGAGTATCATCTTACTTTTCGGAGTGTGCGGTCTGCTTTGGGCGGCCGATAAGGCCAAAATGCCGGAAAAGGCCAAATCGATTGAAGCGACGGCCGAAATCGAAAGCGACCACCCGGAAGTCGAACCTGGAATCTCCTGCAACGACTGCCACGAAATAAAGTATGATGCCAAAACAACCGCTACCCAGGTGTACCTGTATGAAGACTCTCCCAGGTATGATAAAGGTGAAGGCGTTATGAAAAAAGAGCGCGTCTGGCAGGAGATCGAGAAAGCAATCGGGGGTCTCAAGCATGACTCGAAAACATTCATTCTCGGCACCAGCGTAAACAATGTGCCCCTCACAACCACCTGCGAGTGGACTCTTGACCCCAAAACAAAGAACCTCTACGGTTTCCATGAAAAAGGCACTGAAAAACTGCGGCACATAGCCGCCAACCCCAAAGTAAGCATGAACTATCATGAAGAGTTCGACAGCGCCACCTTTGCCGATTACCTGTGCGTCCAGATTCGCGGAACTGCAGAACTTATTGAAGGCAGCAACCCCGCATTTGAAAAGGCCATGATTGAACTGCTGCCCTATGAATTCGGTGCCCGGGTGCCGAAAGACGCTACGCCGAAACAACGCGAGGAGCGGTTGAAACAGTATCGCCAAAGTGTAAGGAACGACTTTCTCATTACAAAAATTACGCCGGAGCAGATTACCATTGTAAATAAAAACTTCAGCAAAGAGGGTTTCAGGCTGTATCAGCGCTGGACAAACAAGTAGTTTTCGCCACAGGGCGGCAGCGTCATTGAGGTCCGCTTCCGCCCTGCTTTCATCCATGCTCCTGCGCCGCTTTATAAAAACAGCGCCTTGACCACAGCCGGTTCTCATAACCTATTGAACACCAGGTGTTTTTATCAACAAACCGTATGACAAAAAAAATCGGGGGATTACATACATAGACTATTATTGCATTGGAATAACTCCAATAGTATACTTTACCCGTTAAACGCTTATATGATCGGAGGCCGTTGGTTATGAGCAAAAAACTGGAAATCCCCCAAAAAGACCTTGAAAACGAAATTATTGCAGTCCTGGACCGCACGGCCAACAAACCCGGCGGCAATCGCACCAAACCCGGCTGCAACCTCGTTCACGGTAAAGCATGCGCCCTGGGGACCTGTATCGACAATAAACCCCGGGTTACCCCCATCGACCTGTATCATGACGGGCTGACGCCCTGGCTGGGAGGAGAGCCCGGGGGTAAAATAGCCAATATTATGCGCAATCCCAATGTTTCAATCGGGGTCTATGAACCGGTTGATCACAGCATCGAACAGAAAAGTCTCCAGATTTGGGGCACCGCCGAACTTTTTAACCTGAAAAACAACCCGGATGAATTCAACCGGCGCCTGACCGCTTTCGGCCTTGATGAAGCCCTGCGGGGCATGATCGACCAACATGTGCAGGCCGGAGAACTGCCTGCCGAACACGCCGAAGCTGCATTTGAAAAAGCGACTAAAATGTTCAACTTTATAAAGGTTACTCCTGAGAAAATTGTGCTGCTGCATATGTTCCCGGACAAACGGCCGGTACGCAAAGTGTGGGAACCGGGCAAAGCGTACATCAAAACCCGATAGAACCTTACCCCGGTACGCACCGGCAGGTATTAAAGGAGATTAGCGGCATGCAACCTCTATACGGATGGGCAGGCAAGATCCTGAAAGTCGACCTTACCGCAATGAAAACAACCAGCCTCGCCACTGCGGAGTACAGCGACCGGTTCCTGGGCGGGCTGGGTATTGCCGAAAAAATATACTGGGATGAAAGCTCTCCTGAATTCGGGGCCTTTGATCCTGCAAACCCGCTTATTATCATGACCGGCCCCCTGGCCGGAACAATCGCCCCCAGCGCTCCGCGCATGGTGGTCTGCGGCAAGTCGCCCTGCACGTATCCCGAACGATTTGTCATTGCCAGCGCTGCCGGGTTCTTTCCGGCCCAGTTGAAAAAGGCCGGTTTCGACGGAATCGTGGTAACCGGAAAAGCACACAAACCGGTCTACCTGTCCGTTGTCGACGGTACGGCCGAAATACGTGATGCAGGACATCTGTGGGGATGCACCACCAGCCGGACCCGCCGGGAGCTCGGACAGGACAAAGCAAAAGTGCTGTCCATAGGCCCCGGCTCGGAGCAGGGTTCCCGCATCGGCTGCATCAGCATCGATATGGGCGGCAACGCTTCCATGGGCTTCGGATCTGTTATGGGGTCCAAAAACCTCAAAGCAATTGCCGTTCGGGGCAATGCTAAAATACCTGTTGCCGACCCCGAAGGTGTTAAGAAAATCCGCGACAAACTGCTTGCCATGACCGGCGAAGGTTACTACAACATCTACGGCAATCCGGTGCCCGTTCCCGGTAACGAGGTGGTTAAAAAAGTCCACTGCCACGGATGCCCGGTCGGGTGCTGGCGGACCCTGCAGCGCAGGGAGTCGGGGCTCGAAGGCATCCGAAAATGCCAGACCGCAACCTACTATGCCAAATGGGATCGACAGCTTAACGGCAACATCACCGATATAACGTTTCAGGCCACTGAAATGGCCAATGACTATTCCCTGTGTGTGACGGAACTGCTGTTCCTGATGCTGTGGCTTGAACGCAGCAGAGATAAGGGCATCCTCACCGAAGAGCAAACCGGGCTCCCCCTTTCCAAAATGGGAAGCCTTGAATTTCTTAAAGCCTTTCTGGATATGCTTTCACAGCGGAAAGACTTCGGTGCCGTTCTTGCCGACGGCGCCCTGCGCGCCTCGGGGGCACTGGGAGAAGAGTCCAGGAAAATCACCGCCGACTTCCTCAACCAGGCCGGAAGACCGTTTATGACCTACGGACCGAAAAGTTTTATTCTGTCGGCGCCCATTTTCGCCACCGAGCAGCGCCCGTTCATAACCGAGTTGCATGAAATCTGCCATCCCCTGGCAAAATGGGCCTTATGGCTGAAAACCAAAGGTAAGGGCTCCTATGTATCAACAGAAGTGCTGCGCAACATCGCCGACACCTTTTGGGGCGGGCGTCAGGCAGTGGACTTTACCACCTACGAAGGCAAAGCACCGGCTGCCCGTATTATTCAAAACCGCCAGTATGCCAAAGAATGCCTGATACTCTGTGATTTCGTATGGCCGCTGCACGACGATGCCGGCACCGAAGGCCACGTAGGCGATCCAACCCTGGAAAGCCGTCTGCTTTCCGCCGTTGTCGGTAGGGACTACAGCGAGCAGGATCTGGACCGGATCGGGGAGCGGATTTTCAACCTGAACAGGGCTATCCAGTTGCGGGACGGTCGCCGTGGCCGTAAGGACGACACCCTTTCGGAACTATGTTTTATCGCCCGGGAGGAACCCCCGGCAGATATTTTCGATATGTACAACCCCGAACGGTTGCTGCCCGGCAAGGGCGACGAACTGATTCCACATAAAAATAAAGCTGTTGACCGGGAGGGCTTTGAAAAGCTGATGGATGAATACTATGCCCTGCGGGGCTGGGATGTACAAAGCGGTCTCATTAAAAAAGAGACCCTTGATAAGCTCGACCTTACAGAGGTTGCCGAGGAACTTAGATCCCG
The DNA here is from genome assembly GCA_028282925.1 of Thermodesulfobacteriota bacterium. Lineage (GTDB taxonomy): Bacteria > Desulfobacterota > WTBG01 > CAIYCZ01 > CAIRTM01 > JANQGV01. Next base: position 26,354 of record JANQGV010000303.1, on the reverse strand, counting down.
GGGACAACTGGCAGCATAGGAATTTGTCGGAATACCTTCTTAACGGGAGGCTGTTGACGAAGGGTGAGCGCAACGCAAGCTGTTGGGCGTTCTCCGGCAGCCTCATAGGTAAATAATAATCCACGGAGGGAACACCGTGAAAACACCTGCAGGCACACTGCTGTATGTCGACTTAAGCAGCGGAACCTTCGAGCGCAGACCTTTGCCTGAGAGCGACCGGCGAAACTTTGTCGGTGGCCGGGGGATAAATGCCCGGATTCTCTTTAACGAAACCGGCCCGCAGACAGACCCCCTGGGGCCGGGCAATCGGCTTATCTTCGGCACCAGCCCCCTTTCCGGCACCGCCGCCCCCTGCGCCGCCCGCTTTACCGTGACCGCCAAGTCTCCCCAGACCGGCATACTTGGCGACGGCAACAGCGGCGGCCGGTTCGGACCGGCCCTGAAACGGGCAGGCATTGATCATCTTGTCGTTACCGGTAAATCCCTCGAACCGGTGTACCTTTGGATTGACGACAGCAACGTAGAGATCCGGCCTGCCCGCCACCTCTGGGGTAAAGAAATCCGTGAAGCTGAAACAATCATCAAATCCGAGCTTGGCGACAGCCGCATCAGAATCGCAGCCATCGGCCAGGCCGGGGAAAACCGCTGCGGCATCGCCGGCATACTGCATGAAGACCGCTCGGCATCGCGCACCGGCATCGGTGCGGTTATGGGCTCGAAAAACCTCAAAGCGGTTGCCGTGCGCGGCACACAGACCGTACCGCTTGCACATCCCGACGGTTTCAACAGCCTTGCCCGCACCATGCAGAAGCGCATCGCCGCCTCCCAGATCTATAACGGTTTCAGGAAATACGCCGGTGTTGCCGGGGTCATCCCCACCAATACTGCCGGATTCCTGGCTGTGCGCAATTTTCAGCAGGCCGGGGAATACACTGAGGTCGAGAACTTTAAAGCCGTAGAGGTAGCTGAAACCTATTACGAAGGCAGCCGCCCCTGCTTTAGCTGCCCCATCGGTTGCGGCCATAAATTCAAGGTCAAAAGCGGGGTCTATGCCGGCGAGTGGGGCTATAAAATCGAAGAAGGTGCTTTTACGCCCCTGGGTCCGGTGTGCGGCAACAGCAATCTCGATTCTATTTTTAAAATGAATAATATGGCCAATGGATTCGGCCTCGACCTGATTGAATTCGGCCAGGCCATGGCCGTGGTGATGGAATGGTTTGAAAAAGGCATTGTAACTCAAAAAGACCTGGACGGTATATCACCGACCTGGGGCAATTACGAAGCCATGATGCAGCTCATGGAAATGACGGCCTTCCGACGCGGCTTCGGCGACCTGCTTGCCGACGGCATTGTACGGGCCGCGTCCATCCTCGGGCCGGAAGCCCAAAAATATGTCAGCCATTGCAAGGGCATGGTTATGTCGGGCATTGACCCTCGTATGATAATAGGGACGGCCCTGGGATTCGCCACCTCGACCCGTGGTGCAGACCATCTGCGCAGCCTGGTACCCATTGAGTTTAAATGGTTTTCACCCATGAAACCCGAAGACGCACAGGAACAGTTCGGCACAACCGATGTCCTTGAGCCGACCTCCTACAACAAGGCAGGGGCCGCAGCCTACTATCAGCATTGGGGCCTCATCATCGATCTGCTTGAGGTCTGCCTGTTCGCCGCCCGCGGCAGCTCCAAAGACTGTCCCTACAGTGATCTTTTCAAATTGTACAGTTACGCAACCGGCATTGAAACCGACGAACAGGACATGTTTCTCAATGCCGAACGTGTCTATAATATCGAGCGGGCCTACATCTGCCGCGAAGGCATCCGGCGCCGTGACGACCGCCTGATCGGCAAGTGGGCCGAGGAACCCGTTCCCAACGGACCCTATAAAGGTGAACGCATCGACCCGGAAAAATGGGAAGCGATGCTCGATGACTACTACCAGGTCCGGGGCTGGAACGAACAGGGCATTCCAACACCTGAAAAGCTCCAGACCCTGGGCCTTGCGGATGTTGGGGACACCCTTGAACGGGCGGGTACCTATGTTGATTGACAGCCGACACTCTCATATATAACTAAGGAGGAAAAACATGCGACCCGAAATAAAAGAGATGGACCGTAACCGGATAGACGAATATTTAAAATCACAAAAGGTGGGGATATTGTCCCTCACGGACGGGGAGGCCCCCTATGGAATCCCCCTGGCCTACTCCTACGACGGCGACTACATCTACCTGACCCTTGGACCCCAGGGTCGTAAAATGGACTATATCCAAAAGAACGGTAAAGCCTGCTTTACTGTTTATGATGTCCCACCGGAATTCGGCATGGCCGACATGTCGTGGACATCGGTTATCTGTGACGGTGAAATACATCAGGTAACCGACCCGGAAACACTTACAAAGGCCGTCCGTAGCGGCGAACGGCAGATGGGCTTGCCCGAGGGCACCTGGGACGGCCTTCTTGAAAAGACGTTGCAGAACCCGGCACATTCAAGTTTTTGGAAAGTGAGCATTACCACGATACACGGAAGGCAATGCTAGCACATGCCGGCACTACTTTTGATAGTATGACCACCTGTTTGTTTTAATTTTTACCGGTAAGGAGGAATTATGAAAACCGCAGTAATCACAGGAAGCTCCAGGGGCATCGGCCTCGGCCTGGCAAAAGAATTTCTTAAGAAAGGCTGCCGGGTCGTCTTAAGCAGCTATGCACCCGAGGAAATGGAAGATGAACTGAAAAAGGCCCGGGCCGAATACGGCAGCGACAAGGTTATCGGCATCGCCTGCGACGTTACAAAGCTTGAGCAGGTACAGGCCTTATGGGACGGTGCTAAAGAGGCGTTCGGAACCGTTGACATCTGGATGAACAATGCCGGTATCGCCAATACAACCCTGCCCTTCTGGGAACTCAACACCGCCGAGATCCCCCGCGTTGTCGGAACCAACATGATCGGCGTCATGCTGGGCGCCCAGGTTGCATTGAAAGGCATGCTGGAACAGGGTTGCGGACAAATCTACAGCACCGAGGGCTATGGCAGCGACGACATGAAACGCACCGGACTCACCGTCTACGGATCCACCAAACGGGCCGTACGCTATTTCAGCGAGTCCCTTGCCGATGAGGTCGAGGAATGTGAAAAGCCGGTGCAGGTCGGCACCATCAGCCCCGGGATCGTGCTTACCAATTTTCTGATAGACGACATGAAGAAAATGGAGCCGGAACTGCTTGAAAAAACCAAAATTATTTACAATATCCTGGGAGATACGGTCGAAACCGTAACCGGATTTCTGGTTGAAGAAGTTCTGAAAAACGAAGAAAACGGCAAAAGAATCCTCTGGCTGACGGAAGAAAAAGCCAATGCCCGCTTTGAAGACCCTGCATACCTGGAGCGGGACATGCTGAGCAAGTTCGGTATTTAATAAAAAGATGAGGTGTGTCTCAGGAGGCGCGCCTTTTCCCAAGCTCAAACAATAACGATTCATAGTGTATAACATGACGGAGGGTGTATGAAATCTATTGTTATTACCGGAAGTTCTCGGGGAATCGGCCTGGGACTCGCCAAAGAGTTTTTAAAACGCGGGTGCTCGGTAACGATCAGCGCCCGGGGTAAAAACAAGCTTGACGAAGAAGTGCGTAATCTGAGCGAAGAATTCGGCGGCGACAAGGTGTGCGGCCGGCCCTGTGATGTAACCGACTACGACCAGGTGCAACAACTCTGGGACGCGGCCGTTGAAAAGTTCGGCCGGGTTGACATCTGGCTCAACAACGCCGGCGTTTCCCCGCCCCTGAAACTGCTGTGGGAACTGGAACCCGCCCAAATCGCCCCGGTCATCAATACCAACATAACCGGACTGATGTACGGCTGTAAAGTGGCCCTGCAGGGCATGCTCAAGCAGGGCTGCGGGCAAATCTACAACTTTGAAGGGCACGGCAGCAATGACAGCACCCGGGCCGGAATGACGGTCTACGGCACGACAAAGCGGGCCGTGCGCTACCTGTCCGAATCGCTGCTCGATGAAACCGAAGACAAACCGGTTCAGATCGGCACCATCAGCCCCGGTATCGTTGTTACGGACCTGCTGCTCGAAGACCTGCGGCACATGACGCCCGAACGACTGGCGGAAGTGAAAGTGATATTCAATGTGCTGGCCGATACGGTTGAAACGGTCACACCGTACCTGGCTGAAGAAGTCTTGAAAAACGACAAGACCGACGCAAAGATTAGCTGGTTGACCCCTGAAAAAACCCAGGCCCGGTTCGAGGATCCGGAATACCTGGAGCGCGACCTGCTGAGCCGGTTCGGCATATAATGTCACACATGGAGGAATGGGGCGGCACTGCCCCCGTTCCTCCATGCTCTTTTATTGCACTGTGTCCCCACGCCTGCTTCCGGCCGTATGTATTCCCAGCGTATACAGATTTTCAATCACCGTCCAGGGCGGCTTTTTTTCAATGACATGCTTCCAGGCCACGGCTTTATATTCTTCGTTCATCCCGCTTATAACCTCCTGCATGGGTTGTGCCGAAAACAGGCCGTACAGCATTCGCATGAAGACCCGCATGCTCGTATCCATCAGGCAGGCCCGGGTGGTAAAAACAGCAGTGGTCGGGTAGGGAAACCGGAACTGGGCTATTTCATCAAGGAAGTGTTTTTTACTGGTACAGGTTGAAAAAACCATCATCTGGTATCCCGGCAACGGCTGTGAAGCATCCAGTTCGGTGCTGTCCGGTTCAAAAACCGTATAGTTCCTTTTTTTCACATCGTCACGGTAGGTTCGTTTGACCGTGCCCTGGTACCCGCTCACCTCCGACTCCGGCATAACGATTTCATAATCGTCGGTCCTTTGCATACGATACGGCTTATCCTTACCGTCAAGAAGAAACACCGGCCCGGCACCAAAGCGGGAATGGGAGGTAAGAAAAACAATTTCGCAATCAGACAGAGCCTGTCTGAAATCGTCACGTGTGAGAATCAGGCGCGATTCTATGCTGACCACCCGGCCCTGGATAACATATTCATCAACGGAAACGCGCTCGGCTTCCGTATCCGGCACCCCAACACGGCCCAGATCCTTTGTGCCGATGCCGAGACCGATCGTAATCCGGCCGTCTTCCAGAAGCGATTCAAAATACCATGGAAACTCCCGGGTGCTGCGGCCGACAGGTACGTGTGCCGCAGAGGCCACCGCCCGGGAAACAAGCTGCTTGATCCGTAACGGTTCCGGGGGTACCGGGGCTTTCTTAAACGTCAGGCACCCGGAGAGCAGCAGGCAAAAACCTGCCGACACAAGCATAATGAGGTATTTTTTGCTACGCTTCATGGCATCCCGCTTCTTACGGAAAAGATCCCTTCTTGCAAAAAACGCTGAAATGGTGTAGTCTCGTTCGTCTAACCTACACACCACTCTAAAAAGGAGGCTCCATGCATTATCGCAAACACGTACTGGCTGTCGTAGCTGCGGCCCTGGTGCTGAGCTTAGGGGCAACGACTGTTTCCGCCAAAATTGAAACCAAAGTTCTGCAAAGCATAACACTTGAAGACACCCCTAAGGATATCACACTTTCCAAGGACGGCTCAACCGCTTATATCCTGGTAAAAAACGCCGTCCTGGTCTTTTCAGTCAGGGAAAAAAAGGTTACCGACCGCATAGCCCTTGACGGATCTTTTTCACAAATCGCTCTTTCGGCCGACGATGAAAAGCTGTTCCTGACCGGCAACAAAAAAAACCTGACCATACTGGAAGTATCACGGGTATATGACATTCCCATCGGCACATCTCCGGTTCTGGGCGACGCCGATGCACCGGTAACTGTTACGGCCTTTCTTGATATCCAGTGCCCCTATTGTGCAAAAATATACCCCACCCTTGAAAAGCTGTTGAAAAAACACCCGAAGGATGTAAAGCTGGTGGTGAAACATTTCCCGTTGCGCATGCACCGCTTTGCCCAAACAGCATCACAGGGCGCCCTGGCCGCCGCACGCCAGGATAAATACGCCGAGATACTGCCCGTTCTTTTCAAGAATTTTCGCAAGCTGAAAGACGAAACCCTGAAAAAACACGCCAAGGAAGTCGGCCTTGATATGCAGCAATTTGAAAAAGACCTGAAAGACCCCAAACTGAAAAAACAGGTTCAGGATGATATGCGTTTGGGTCGAAGCGTCAAAGTGCGTGGAGTTCCCGCCGTTTTCATAAACGGCCGCAACGTTAAAACCCGCTCTCTTTCCGCCCTGTCGAACATGATTAAAAAGGAACTGAAAAAATAATTTTTCTCCTTAGCCCACCCGAGAGGATGCCCGATCGGGCATCCTTTTTTTATTCGAATTCCAGGTCAAGTCCATCACTGTATCGATTTCCTACGTAAAATTACTCACGTTTTCCCATAATTCCGGTAAAGCTTTCCACTCCCCATGTCGAAATACTCTAGTAGTATCCGACACCCGGCAAAAACCCTTTCGGCAAAGCGGTTTTCAAAAACACATGCAAGATAAAAACAAGACAAAACAACAGCTTATTGATGAACTGGACACTGTGCGCCTGAAGGTTGCGGACCTTGAACAGTCTGTAGCTGAGTATAAAAAAGCAGCGGAGGCTTTGCGGGAAAGTAAAAACCGGTACCATGAACTGGTCCAAAACGCCAACAGCATTATCCTGCGCATGGACACCCAGGGCCACATTACCTTCTTGAACGAATTTGCTCAGCATTTCTTCGGCTATACAGAGCAGGAAATTCTGGGCAAAAACGCAGTTGGAACAATAGTGCCCAGGCTGGAAAGCACCAATCGCAACCTGGAAGATATGATCCGGGATATCGGAAAACATCCTGAACGGTATACAAATAATGAAAATGAAAATATTCGCAAAAACGGTGAACGCGTCTGGATTGCCTGGACCAACAAGGCGGTGTACGACCCTGCCGGAAACATACGTGAAATCCTTTGCATAGGCAATGATATAACCGAACGCAAAAAGACCTCCGATGAACTGCAGAGAATACTGGCTGTGCTGCAGGCAGCCATAGAACAGTCACCTGCAGGCATTATCATAGCCGATGCACCCCAGGGCAGAATCAGGATGGCAAACCCGGCCGCCCTGGGCATTCGCGGCAAAACAGACAAACCTCTTACCGGGATAGACATTTCCCAGCACTCCCATAGTTGGCAACCCTTTTTGCCTGATGGCAGCCCTGTTCAGCCACAGGATTTGCCCCTCTCCCGCGCCGTTCAAAAAGGTGAAATTTCTGAAAATGTCGAATTGATACTCCGCCAGGAAAACGGCACCATGCGCTGGGTATCCTGTAATGCAACCCCCGTCCACGACAACCGGGACAGCTTAATCGCCGGCATCGTCATTTTCCATGACATTACCGAGCGCAAGGAAGCTGAAAACGAAATCAAAACATCGAAAGACCTGCTCGAAAACATTTTCAAGACCTCCCTCGATGGCCTGATCGTAAGTGACGCGAGCGGTTACATAACCATGGTAAACGATACCATTGAAATGATATTCGGCTACAGCCGGGATGAACTCATCGGTCAACATGTAACCATGCTGGGCGGCAAAACACCCGAACAGCAGGCGCGGGGACGTAAAATAGTTGAAACGTTCTTCGAACAGGGATACGTAGAATGTGCTGAAGACCAGTGGGTTAAAAAAGACGGTGGTCTGGTAGATATTGAAATGAACATGGTATTGCTGCTGAACGCCGAGGGCGAAGCATCCGGTGTTGTCGCCGGCTTCCGGGATATTACCCAGCGCAAACAGGTTGAAAAAGAGCGGGAGCGCCTGATAAACATTTTGGAAGCCACCAGCGACTTCGTAGCCACCGCAACCCCTGATGCAGGCCTTACGTACTTGAATGCCGCCGCCAAAAAAATGATGGGCATGGACAGGGAGGAACCCCTGGCCGGCAAGCGGATTCCGGACCTGCATCCACGATGGGCCGTGGATCTGATTCTCGGCACCGGGGTGCCTGCGGCAATCGAAAAAGGGATATGGACCGGAGAAACAGCGGTCCTGCACCGCAGCGGGCGGGAAATTCCGGTGTCCCAGGTAATCATGTCGCACAAATCTGCAGACAATAACGTCGAGTATCTTTCCACAATCATACGCGACATTTCCGATCGCAAACGCGCTGAAGAGGCGTTAAAATCGTCGGAGAGAAACTATCGTGAAATTTTCAATGCCAGTGGCGACGCCATTTTCATACACGATATTCATACCGGAAAAATTCTCGATGTCAACCAGACCGTGTGCAACATGTTCGGTTATTCATACTACGAAGCCCTGCAACTCGACGTGGGTACTCTCAGCCTCGGTGAGCCGCCTTACTCCCAGGCCCAATCTGAAGAACGTATCAGGAAAGCCTCTCTTTCGGGACCGCAAACATTTGAGTGGTTATGCCGCAAAAAAAAAGGGGACCTGTTCTGGTCTGAAATAACATTGAAGCGAGCGGTAATCGGCGGCCTGGACAGAATGCTTGCCTTTGTGCGCGATATCACTGAACGTAAACAGACCGAGGCCGAGCGGCTGCGTCTGGCAACTGCAATGGATCAGGCCGAAGAAAGCATTTTCATCACCGATACCCAGGGTATTATCGAATATGTCAATCCGGCCTTTGAGCGTATTACCGGCCTTGGCCTCGATGATATCCGCGGCCGACATACCAGCATGTTGCAATCGGACAGAAATCCCCGCTCACAGCATGAAGACATGATGGAGCACGTTACCGCCGGTAAAGTCTGGAAAGGTCATTTGTTCCTGCCCCATACCGACGGACATGTAACCGAGGTAGAAGCAAATTATTCACCTATCAAAAATGAGGATGGACACATTTCGAATTACGTTGCCGTTCATCGCGATGTCACCCAGGAAGTCAGCATGGAAAAACAGCTCCGGCAGTCCCAGAAAATGGAGGCCATCGGGACCCTGGCCGGGGGTATTGCACACGACTTCAACAACATCCTTGCGGCGGTTATCGGCTACACCGAACTGTCGCTGTCGATGAAAATCGACAATGAAAAAATCAATCACAACCTGTCTCAGGTACTGAAGGCCGGACACCGCGCCAAAGACCTTGTCAACCAGATACTTGCGTTCAGCCGCCGGACCGAACAGGAACGCAAACCCGTTATGGTCATCCCGATTGTTAAGGAAATGACCAAATTTCTCAGGGCGTCGCTCCCCACAACCATTGAGATACATCAGCACATACAGGCAAAATCGGACATTGTGCTGGCCGACCCCACCCAGATCCACCAGGTTCTGATGAACCTGTGCACCAATGCCGGACATGCAATGAAGGAAAAGGGCGGTGTGCTTGAAATAAGCGTTACCGACTGCTCAATCACCGCGGAGCAACTTGCCGTTTTTCCGGATTTAAAACCGGGACCACATGTGAAAATGAGCATCAGCGATTCCGGGCACGGCATACCCCCCGACGTGCTGGATCACATTTTCGAACCTTACTACACTACCAAGAAAAAAGGAGAAGGCACCGGCCTCGGCCTTGCGGTTGTACACGGCATCATTCAAAGCTACCAGGGATTGATCAAGGCGTTCAGCGAAGAAGGCAAAGGAAGCAGGTTTGACGTCTATCTTCCCATCGAGGATATCGGGGAGGTTCCTGCGGCTGAAGAATCGGAACTGCTGCCCACCGGTTCTGAAAAAGTCTTAATTGTTGACGATGAGCCGTTCATTGCCGACATAATACAACAAACCCTGGCATCGCTTGGATACGATGCCGTCGGCTTTACAAGCCCGTCTGAAGCGCTTCAGGCTTTTCAGCAGGAGCCCCATTCCTACGACCTGCTCATCACCGACAAAACCATGCCGGACATGACCGGTTTTGAACTGGCTCAGGCAATTGCGACTATCCGGGAGGACGTGCCGGTGATCATGTGTACCGGTTATGCCGAGAAGGAAGATGCCGAACGCATACAGGGGTCCGGCATCCGGGAGTTTATTATGAAACCTCCCGCAAAAAAAGAACTGGCGGTAAAAATACGAAACATTTTCGGTGGGCAAAAACAGCCCCATTAGGAGCGCACATCTCTTATGCCTGTACTGGATCAGACGGTGATTCAGATCCGGAACCGACAGAAGCCTTTCTGAAAATATCTACATATGCCGCGGTCATAATACTCATTGCCAGCGGGATTGTTATAAAAAGCCCCAGAAAAACAGGGATGCAACCCGCAAGGACAATAAGACTGACCACAACGGCAAATCCGAACATTCCCGGAAAATGCTTGTTGATCATTTTTCTGCTGAGCTCCATGGCCGGCCAGAAATCGATATTTTTATCGACAATTAAAAACGGTGCAAACAGGTAGGCGATTGAAAGGTATATACCCGGCACTATCAGCAATAAAAAACCTATAAATATGAAAATAGTCGATACAATGGTAAAGACCAGCAGCGGCAGGAAATGCCGGAAGCCGCACAGGTAATCCTTAAACTCGGCGTTTTCGTTCTTGAAAAACAGCAAAGAGGCCACAATAAACCCTGCCAGCACTGGAAACTGGACCAGAAGCCCCGACCCCGGGATAATACTCGTCAGAAGGGAGATGGTTATTCCGGCCACAACGGCAAAGGCGATGGAAAGGGCGGCATTCTTTTTAAAAATCTGCCACCCGGTGCTGATCCAATTGCTGATGGCAATCTCATAATCCTGATCCAGCATGTCTTGAAAGTCGTCGATACCCTGACGGTTCGGTTTAATAAAAAATGTGCCGGTTGTATAATCAGTCATATACTTTCTCCCTATAGGGTTGCTGTACTTTTTGAGAATATAGAATAAACCGTCCTTTGAGTCAACAGACCGCTAGACTTCCTTTTCCTGGAAAAACCTGGCCAGCTCATCTACCGCAAAACGCGGCCACGCTACGGGCTTGCCGCCCGAATGTGCTTCAACACCCTGTCCGGTCTCAAGCACCTCGCCGATACAGGCCGTTTCAATCCCGGAGGCATGCATATCGGCCAGTAACTGCTCATGAGTTTCAGATGTACAGCATACCAGCAGGCTTCCCGATCCGATAAGTCCCAGTGGATTGAGCCCCAACAGACCGCACAGGCGCTCCGTCTCAGGCAATATCCTGATGCTGCTCATATCGATCCTGATTTTGTGTCCTCCGGCTATGCTGAGCTCTTCAAGGGCCGTTGCCAGTCCGCCCTCGGTTACATCGTGCATGGCCGTTACCCCCCGGCAACGCCGGGCAATGGCGGCTTCCGGCAATATGCTTATCCCCTTCAGGTAGTCTCTACCGGCACGAAGTTCCTCATCGGACACACCCAAGTCCCGCAACAATGCAGCGCATTCTCCGGCAAGAATTGCCGTTCCTTCAACCGCCGCCCCTTTGGTGACCAGCACACGGTCTCCCGGGCGCATATTTCGTTTGTCAATCAGGTTTTTTCGGGCTACCGTACCGATCAGGGTGCCGTTCACCACCGGGCGCGTTACCGCATCGGTTATTTCAGTATGCCCGCCGCACAGGCTGATACCCCACGTGCTGTAGACGCCCTTGAGCTCCAGCATTAAATCAAGAATCTCCGCCGGGGTCGTCCCCACCGGCAGCAACAGTGTTGTTAAAAACCATCTCGGGGTCGCTCCCGATGTTGCAATATCATTTGCATTAATCTGAACGGCGTAGGTGCCGATATTTTCCACCACAAAGGTAATCGGGTCGGTTTTAAGTGTTATGACCTCTTCGTCGGCTATGGAAACCGCCGCCGTATCCTCTCCCACGCCGGCCTTGACCAGAACGGAATCGTCCTCAATCTCCAACATGTCGAGATAGATGTTCAGCAGGTCATTGGGCAGCTTCCCGGCCGGCAGCGGCAGAAACTGGCGCACAATAATCGTCAGTTCATCAAGGCCGGATATACTATAATCGCACTCCGGAATTTTGTTATCAGGTCCCTGCCGGTTATTCAAAAACACCGTTCGGCTCCCGGCAGCATTGCCGGCCTGCATATCAAAAACGTAATCCCCCACCACAAGAATACGGCCGGGTTCAATCTTTAGTTTTTCAGCGGCATACAAAATACCACCGGGACCCGGCTTGGGCTGGACAGGATCATCCCGGGAAACAATAACGTCGAAGTCGGCCTGATCGACATGAGTAAAATTCTCAAGGGCCCGGTTGACGGATTCCCGGCTGTTGCGGGTTACAATGCCCACGGCAAGGCCCTGTTTGTGCAGGTCGGCAATCAGTTTCTCGGCACCGTCATTGGGCTCGGACCTTCCCGCCGCTTCATTTTCCGATTGTTCGAGGAACGTCAGGGCTTTTTTGCGCTCAGTGGAGTCGGCAATTCCCTCTATATACTCCAGCACCGGCTCGGATGGGGGGCATCCGACAGCTTCTTTGATTGCCGTAAAATCAATCGCGTCCGGCTTTGTCAAGGTACCGTCAAAGTCGAACAGAACGGCTTGTACACTGCTGTGCTTTTTTTGCATATCAGTCCCCTGTACTGATCAGTCCGGATTTTCACAAGTATCATACACATATCATGAAAATAAAAAAACACAACTTCAATGAGAAACACCGATCCGGCACAGTGCGCCGTTACCTTAAAAGCAAAACAATCTCATACGGTTTCAGGGTAAGGATTGAAGGAATCTTTTCAGGGATATTCGGGGACATGCAGGGATAGAGCATTTTTTTAGAACCGGCAATGCTTTGCGGGCAGTCCGGTGATTGCAGATCGACATCCAGGATGTGTGCGGTGGTATTTACGCAGGCCGTCACCGGGCCGTGTCCGGCATCCGATTTTTTTTTCATAATAAACGGTGCTGCGCCATACTGCGAAAGCGCCTGCCAGTGCCCTTCCTCACTCAATACAGTTATCGAACGCTTCATCCGGTGCACGTCGGCAATCCAGGTACTGAGGTCCCACAAACGGCGCTCCGTGAGGTCTTCCGGAGCCCCCCGGATCACATCCATTTTGATACGGGCACCGTATTCATAGGACATGGGCATCAACAGGCCTTCCGAAAAAATCGCAGCCAGTACGTACCGGCTGCGCTGATACTCCTCTGTTCCTGGTCCTTCTGCGGCCACCCGCTCGGTATCGTGAGTCTCGGGAAAACTGATTGATGGGGCGATAAGGCCGTTTTGCTCGTGCTGATCCAGGCACCAGGGCTCATCAAATTGCCACCATTTGGATGAATTAAACAAATAGTCGAAACCCGTTTCCTTAAGGGCTTCAATCTGCTCCGGTCGACATCCCAGAGTTTCGGCCATGAAAAGGGTCTCGCCATACCGCTTCTTGGCTGTACCGATCACGTGCGTCCAGCACTCCGACGGCACCTGATACGCTGCATCGCAACGAAAACAGCGAATGTTCATCTCCTGGTAAAAGCGCACAATCCTGTCGAAATACTCCCACAAGCCCTTCCTGTCGGACGTGCCTTCATGGTCCAGCCGTGCGAGGTCTTCCCAGACCGTCACCTTCGAATCATCCGCAGGGTCAATGGCACCCGGGCTCACAATCCGCCCCTTGTCGTCATGCATAAACCACTCAGGGTGCTCATCGACCAAAATCGAGTCTTTGGCCGTATGGTTGATGACAAGATCCATTACAACCTGCAGGCCGTGGTCTTCGCACGCAGCCGTGAATGTTTTCAGGGGAGTAACGTCGGACGGGTCGCCGACATCGTTCCATAAAGAGGAATTCAGCGCAAAATAGTCCTGCACTGCATACAGGCTCCCCGAGAAACCGGTGGCATGAAACGGGTTGACGAAAATATGGGTAAATCCCATACGGGCAGCGTGGGGAACCACGTCTTGCCATGCTGCAATAGATGAAAAGTAACGTGGAAAAAGGTTATAGATAAGCGGCGCTGAACCCAATGATACACCTTCCCGGACGACAGGTCAAACTACATTTTATCAAACACCCACTGTTTGAGTTTTGAAAAAACGATTTCCCGCTTGATCGGTTTGGCGATATAGTCGTTCATGCCCGCTTCAAGGCATTTTTCGCGATCGCCCTTCATGGCATTGGCGGTCATTGCCACCACCGGAACTTTGTCGAACCCCTGGGCGCGCAGCATCCGCGTTGCGTCAAGGCCGTTCAGTTCAGGCATCTGAACGTCCATAAAAATGATATCGTAATTATCCGGCGTTGCGGTAAAAAATGCAAGTGCTTCTTTACCGTTATTGGCCACCGTAATCTGATACCCGGCCTTGGTCAGCAGTTTCACCGCCAGGTGCTGGTTGACCGGGTTGTCCTCGGCCAGCAATATGGAGGTTGCGCGCTTGGCATCTTCACGCAACATATAGCGAGTGAGGACCTTGGCATTGCGTTCCGCCTGCAGATCTTCGTCCGAGGCTTCCCCAAGCAGCCGTTCGAGCATCTTGAGGAGCTTGATTCGATTAATCGGCTTGGGCAAAAAACCGTTAAAACCGGCCCGCAGGCACTCCCGGGTGCCGCCTTCCGCCGACGAAGAAAACGCCAGCAGGGGTAACGCATCTCCGGCTACAGCACGTATTTTGCGGGCCAGGCTGTACCCGTTCATATGGGGCATCATAATATCCAGAATGCACATATCAATCTGTTCATTGCCGCTTGCGTATGCGGCCTGCAGCGCATCAAGCGCGGCCTCACCGCTGGAAAACGTGACCGCCTCCATGCCGGCCGAAGTAACAATATGGGAGAGAATCTCAAGGTTGGTCTCATTGTCATCGGTGATATAAATACGTTTTCCGGCCAGAGCCACCGGCGACATTCGGCGGGCCTCTTTGCTGTGGCTTTCCTGCAGCCATGCCGTGAAGTGGAAGGTGCTGCCCCCGCCCGGCTGACTCTCCGCCCACACGGAACCATCCATAAGCGAGGCAATCCTCCGGCAAATAGAAAGCCCCAGGCCCGTGCCTCCGTATTTCCTGGTCGTAGAACCATCCGCCTGCTCAAACAGCTCAAAAATGCTTTCTATTTTATCTTCCGCGATCCCGATACCGGTATCTCTGATGGTTGCATGCACCAGTATCCGTTCATCCTGCTGCTCTTCCACATCCAGCGACAATTCCACTTCGCCCCGCTCGGTAAACTTGACTGCATTTCCCATCAGGTTGACCATCACCTGCCGAAAGCGGTGCGGGTCGCCCGTGACGCTGGAAGGGAGATTCTCACCGATGCGACACAGGATTTCAACCTGGGTATCATCCACCCGGGGCCTGATCAGTTCGCACACATCATAGGCCAGAACCTCAATATCAAATTCAAGGTTTTCCATGTCGATTTTGCCGGCTTCAATCTTGGAAAAATCAAGTATATCGTTAATGAGTGACAGAAGGGCCTCACCGCTACGCTTGATGGTTCGAGCATAATCGTTCTGCTCGGGATCGAGACCGCTGTCAATGAGCATATCAGTAAACCCGACCACCCCGTTCATGGGTGTACGAATCTCATGGCTCATATTGGCCAGAAACGTGCTCTTTGCATGGTTGGCCGCCTCTGCGGCTTCCTTTGAGGTAATCAGGTCGATCTCGGTCTTCCGCTGTTCCGTAATATCGCGTATTATTCCGAAAGAGCCGGTACGCACCCCTTCTTCGTCATAGAGAAAAAGGATGTTTTGGGTTACGGGGATAATCTTGCAGTCTTTGCGCAGATAAAAAGACATCCAGTTATATATGGTACCTTCTCTGAAAAGATGGCCGATCTGCTGGGCATTTTCTTCAAAAAATTCATCCCCGACCGTAACCTGCTCACCGGCCGTGCTCTCGTAAACGCCCCTCTCGGTAATCGAAAACTCATACATCGGCTTGCCGACCACGTCCTTTTCCTCATAGCCGACCATTTTCAGAAACGCTTTGTTGGGTTTGGTAATGTAACCGGTGCTGTTACTGACAATGATCGGGTCAAGGGAGGTTTCGATTAAGTTTTCAAGGTCACGCCGGATCGAACGGGATTCTTCCACCGCCCGCTTGCGCACTTCTATTTCTTCCTGAAGTTGGGCATTGATGGTACGCAGTTCTTCGGTCTGCTGCTTTACCATATCATCGAGCTGGTCACGGTGGCCTTTCAGTTCCTGCTCAACCCTGTTGCGCTCCAGCAGTTCACTACGCGCCTGCAACGTTAAGTCGCGCATGCGTCCCACAACCGTGCCCATGAGGACCAGCCCGCACGTACCGACAACATTGCCGCCGTCCAGTATCATCTGCATAAGATCTTTTTCAAGGCCCAGCAATAAACACATGCCGATATTCATCGGCATGCTCAAAAATCCGGCCCCGATGCCGATCGTCATACCATACATCCAGGAAACGGCAATAACCGGTACAATCGCAGTGATGGACATGCCCCTGCCGGCAAAATGGTGCATACTTGCGAACAGTATCCCGTATACAATCAGAGAACCGATTGCAATGATTATTCGCAATCGTGCGGTAGAGGAAGGCCGACTCTCCGATTGCGGTTTTTCACCGCTATCCCGGTATACTCCTTTGGTTATGTCGTTGCTGTTATCGGACATACTGATACATGCACGCTGTTTAGGCCGAACATAGTAATGGGAAACAAGACCTGAAATACCAACGCCGCAGTATGGTCTGGGCAGGAACTGCCTCCCCCTCCAGGGGCAGATAAGCTTTCAATTGTTTATAAAAGCCGGGGTGTAGCTGGAATGGATTTACTTCGGAAAACCATCCACCACTCTGTTTACCTGTTACCTAATGTTTTATACTGTTTACTCTGTTTAGGAATCGGTGTTACCCTGAAATATGCTCTAACGTAACAAACTAGAGGTATATATGTCAATATTTTAAGGTTAGGGGAAGATACTAGGTACTATGTACTATTTTCATACTATAGTGTCTATTATAGCTCAATATCTTTGATAATCGTTGATATTGCAACCATAGCAAAACTATCTTCAGCCGAACGGACACTTTTTTGACGTCGAATATTGTATAAAGTAATCGGGCAGTCAAGAGGACGCTGCGTGGGTTGAGCCTTGCGGCCGGCCGGATATGTCGCTATAACTTCTATAGAACCTCTGCATTGAAAGCATACACATAATGAACCGCAATACAACAACTCGACGACATTTCCTGAAACTGCTGAGCATGTCGCCCCTGGCGGTTTCACTGCCGTTCAGCTTCGGGTGTTCGACAGAGCAACCGCAAACACCCGCAACCGTCTCTCTGGTAAAAAATTCCGATGACGCCACTGCCATAGCTCGTGCAATCGATCTTTGTGGAGGACTTGATTTCATTTCCCCAGGAGACAGCGTACTGCTGAAAATAGCCCTCAACTCCCCCAATCCTTTTCCGGCCACCACCAGCCCGTCCCTGGTAACAACACTGGTGGCTCTTTTAAAAGAACAGGGCGCGGGCACAGTCTATATCGGAGACAAATCGCCGACCTGGCAAGACACCATGAGCTGCTTTGAACAAACCGGCCTCTACCAGGCCGCCCGGGAGGCAGGTGCCGAAGTTGTACTCTTTGAAGATCAGGACATGGTTGCCGTGCAGCCTGCCGGAGCACTGTGCTGGCCGGGTGGGTTTTCGGTCCCGCACCTGTTTGAAGAAGTAGACCATATCATTGCACTGCCGACCCTGAGGACCCACGCCCTGGCCGACTTTACCATGGGAATGAAAATTTTCGTGGGTGCCATACCCCAGAATGAGCGATACGCCATGCACCGCTCAGTGTGGTTTCACCAGGCCATAGCAGAACTGATTCTCTGCTCCGATAAAATCCGGCTCTCCCTGCTTGACGGCCGGGAAGGGTTCAACCGCGAGGGCCCCGACACCGGAAATCTCATACAGCCCGGCATTATCATTGCCGGCCATAACATTGTTGCTGTAGACGCTGTGGGACTGGCGGTACTTAAAACCACCGACACAACCACACAACTCAAGCAAACCGATATCTGGAACCATCCCGCAATCAAGCGCGGCATCGAAATCAATTCACCGGGGCTGTGCTACGAGTCACTTACCCTGGTCTCTGAAGGTGTTGATGACATTGAGGACATACGAGAAAAACTAAGCTGAACCGAATGGCTACGTGCGTAATGGTCCTGCCTTTGGGTGGCGTAAAAAATAGTATGTCAATACAGGTAGCATTGATTAATTAAAGTATTTTCTGTTGATTAGTTACGGGCTTTCTTAATCCCATTGCAACACAGGAGATGAGCGTTTTCCGACAGTCTCTCTCTAGAACCATTCTTTAAACGAGGCACTACTCACAATCAATATAAAAAATCCCACCCCCGTCAACCCCAAACCCCAGCTAACCGCCCCCTGGCTGAGGAACCCCCAGGCCGACATCAGGACATGTATCAGCCCGTAGACCGACAGCGCCCGGGGAACCGTTGGAGTGATGGCACAGATTTCAGAATAGTTGATAATAAGGATTAACAGGATAAAAGCCGACAGGGGTGCCAAAATCCAGTGCGGCACGGTGATGCCGAACTCCCTGAAGCCGGACTTCCAGGCCGGTCCTGTTATATAGACCCGGCTGCCCGGCTTCACCATGTCCGGGTTGCTGGGGGCATGAATGTAATTCAGCGGCCCGACCATGTCACCCACCAGCAGCAGCTCCTCTTCGGTAAAATCGTGACGGATAACTCCCCAGGGCATCACACTTGCCGCCAGCACCAGCAGGCACGCCATAAGTGCCGCCGCCGGAAAATGCCGCTTCTCATGCCCGGCAAAAATGGGAATATCCTTTTTGACCGGTTCGGCCATGACAACACCACCATTAATAATAAAACCAGATCGTCCGGTAATCTGAAATATTTTCGCCCCTGGCCGCCAGTTCTTCAAGATAATCGTATATCGATACATCAACATAGTTATAAGGCGGTTCGGGCCTGATGTTTTTTTCCCAGGGATGAAACTCATAGACCCGGCAGCCGTCGGGCCGGATCATCACAAGCCGATGGTCCTGCGTGGCACGCAAATGATTCTTGCCCAGTTTGGGCACATTAAACACCGCCTCATCCGTGCGGTCCAGGCCCGGCAGCAGGCGCGACTCTTCTTTGAGCTCTTGAAGGATTCGCGCAACCGGCACCATATAGCGCCGTGTTTCACACTTGCCCTTCATATTAAAGGTATAGTACGGGTCCACGCCGATGGACTTGAGATCCAGGCGCAGCTTGGCTGTTTCGAAACGTCGTGAATTTTCAACCGTAAAGACCTGCTGATTGTACACACTGATACCCTGCCTGCGGATTTTTTGCACTGCGTCCCGAGCTTCGGGAGTAATTTCATAGGGATGAATAAAATGGGTCACAACGGTGATCTCCCGTCGACCGGGTTCGTGGAATTCGGCCAGCATCCCTACCAGCTTGTCCGTCCAGCGGAACGGCAGGGTCACCGGGGTACGGGTTCCCAGGCGGATACGATAGATATGTTTTACCGCGGAAAGCCGCTGCAGCAGATGCTTAATCCGGCCGTCCTCCATCACCAGCGGATCTCCTCCGGTAACAAGCACATCGCCGATTGCCGGATGGTTCTCAATCCAGTCGAGTGCCGTATTAATCGTCTTTTCCGGTGCCAGGGCATCGGGGGCCAGGCACTCGTCGATTTCCCAGTTGCGCTGACAGTAGACACAAATTTGTGGGCAGGTGTTGTAGGGTTTTAAAATACAGATCGAAGGGTAGCGACGGGTTATCAAATCTATCGGAGAGGTGTCGTGCTCGCCCATAAAGTCAAACACATTCCGCTCACCGCGATGTTCCGCCAGGGTGTCCACATATTCGGGCGGCGGAAGCACCTGGGCCCGGATGGCATGGTCATACCCCACCGCGGGATTACGGTCCATCAGACTGAGATAATAGGGAGTAATGCCCCAGGGTATGTGATAGCCGGCGGCCTTCCGAACAGCCTCTTTTATGGGAACCGGCAGCTCAACCAGCGCCAGCAGCGTATCGGGGTCTTTTATAACATGTTCCATTTGCCAGGCATACGTCCGCCACTTCTTTTCCGTTGCACCGAAATATTTCCATATGCGTTCGCTGTTTTGCCGGCGCCACTCTACTACCTCCTCATCAAGTCCCGATGGAAACCGCCTGAAATACTTCCGTACCGTCTCCGACATATCGTCCAGCACTTCGCTGCGCTTTTGGGCGGCCTCGCGGCCCTCCATTTTCATAAAGTCGGGAATACCTTTCTTGACCTCTTCGTTCTCGCGGTAAATATTGGACTTGCCGGCCACGCCCCGAAACAGGTTTATAAATTCAAGCAAAAAACCGATCGACACCTTAAGGTCTTCACGTTTGTTGCGTGCCAGCTTCCACAAGCAGTCCAGGGCACTGACCTGGGTGCGTTTTTCATTGATGGGCCCGATAATGCTTTTGAAAACCCGAATGGACTGACGCACAACGGTCTTTTCAAGGATATGCAGATCATTGTCCACCGCAAAGACTCCTCGCTCGGTTCGTTCAAGGTAGCGGTAGAGATTGTCACGGGCGGTTTCAAGAGATCCCGATTTTTTCAATGCTGCATGGATGGCCGGGTTTGCTTCCCACAGCATATCTACATACTTGTCATAGTCGACAATAAACCGGGGTTTTTCCAACTCCAGAACATCGGCGAACACTTCTCCCTCTACGATCTTAACGGATACCGGTGGCCGGTTTTTACCCTTTTTCCCTGCACTCATAACAGTTCTCCGTCAACGTACATTTTTACAGGCAGCGACCCTACAAACATCTTTCGGAAAAACCCGGGCTTTTCTTTAATAGATTATACCTGCTTTACGCCCGGATCAAGTCTGAAGGAGCGACCTATTGCCGGGTAAAGCAGAGCCTGGAAGCCGGCGTTCCTGCCCGCCGTGATGCCGCACGTGTTACCACCCCGATTCTGCTGTTACAGGCAGATGAGGGCACCTGGGTGATGCCGGATGGACAGGATGTGTTTTGCGATACTGCGCAGGGTTGTATAAAAATTTCTTTCACGGTTTCCGCCATGGGTTTCCGACCGAAACCGATTCTATTCGCGGTCTTGCACCTGACTATATCAGATGTCTTTTCAACCTGTCTGTGTAACTATACGCCGATATCTTCATTCCATAATTCAGGATTGTTGCGAATAAACTGATTCATCAATCCAATACAGGTTTCGTCCTGCAGCACTTCAAGTGCTACACCCCTCGACCGAAGCAGACCCTCTTAGCCCGTAAAGGTCCGGTTTTCCCCGATTACGACCCTGGGAATACCATAGAGCAAAATAGCGCCGCTGCACATAGGGCACGGTGAAAGCGTTGTATACAGGGTGCATGCCCGATAGACGGAAGCGTCTTGTTGTCCGGCGTTTTCAAGGGCATCCATTTCGCCGTGCAAAACAACACTGCTCTTCTGCACGCGCCTGTTATGCCCCCGGCCGATTATTTCGTCGTTATATACGATGACGGAACCGATGGGGATTCCCCCTTCGGCAAGCCCCTGCCGGGCTTCTTCAATTGCCGCCTGCATAAACCTATCCATACCTGCTTCTCCCAAATTCGCTGTTATGATAATGTCTTTTTAAACCGGGCAGTTGCGGTCGTTATAAATAAAACCGCCAAAAATGCCTGGCCGGCTATAGCGGGCCAGAGCGTTGTCATGCCCACCCCTTTCATCACCACCCCGCGCACGATTTCCAGATACCAGCGCATCGGGTTCAGCAATGTTATATATTGTACCGGTTCAGGCATGTTATGTACCGGGAACATGAAGCCGCTCAGTTGTACCGCAGGCATGATAATGAGAAAAGAGGTCAGGAATGCCTGCTGCTGCGTTTCAGAAATAACGCTGATGTAAAGGGCCAAACCGATATTGCCTAAAAAATAAATTCCCGTCAGCACATACAGCAGCACAAGGCTCCCCTTGATATGCACGCCGAACACCAGTACGGCAATTCCCAGCATCAGCGTCATGGTTATATACCCGGTAACGACCGAAGGAATCGCTTTCCCCAGTATAAACTCAAGTCGCCTGATGGGGGTAACCATAACCTGCTCAATGGTTCCGATCTCCTTTTCACGCACAATGCCGATACTGGTTAAATTCATACTGAACACGATCAGCATTACGGCAATAAGCCCCGGCACGTAATAGTAGCGGCTTTCAAGGTTGGGATTGTAGAGCGCCCGCTGGACAATATCCACTGAAACCGCTTCCCTGCCGGTTCCGTAAATGCGCTGGAGCTCCTCCCGTGCCTTCCGGGCGGCATAGGTCTGCATTAAGCCGTTGGCATAGCTCAGAATAATTGCGGCGGTGTTGCTGTCGGTTCCGTCTACCAGCAGTTGCACCTTGCCGATACTTCCGTCGAGCATGTTCT
Organism: Thermodesulfobacteriota bacterium; assembly: GCA_028282925.1. GTDB lineage: Bacteria > Desulfobacterota > WTBG01 > CAIYCZ01 > CAIRTM01 > JANQGV01. The sequence continues at coordinate 4,084 of JANQGV010000303.1, read as the reverse complement.
GCTCAAACCCTTCCGGTATATGTATAACTGTTTTTACCGCCGCTTTATCAAGTGCGTCGGCCATATCCGACTGGGAATGCAAATAGCCGGTGACACGGAAATAGCCACCGGCCGAAAATGCTTCAACAACCTGGCGGCTTGAGGGTGTAGCGTCAAAATCCAGCACGGCGGTCTCTATGTCCATAACATCGGTTGTCAATGCCCAGGCAATAATACACATCTGAACAACCGGCATAACCAGCACGGTCGCCCGCATCTTGGGGTCACGCAGCATTTGCAGAAACTCTTTTTGCAGCATCCTCCGCAGGCGGTTGAACATATCTTTACTCCAGTTTCAACTTTAGTTTTCTATGCGCTGCTACAACCATAATCAGGGCATAGATACTCAGAAGCAGTCCGTTCAGCCACATCACCTCCAGCCCTACCCCTTTTAAATAGATACCCCGCAACAGCGCAATGAAATAGCGTGCCGGAATAATATATGTCAGCACCCGGATAACGGCAGGCATGTTTTCGATGGCAAACACAAACCCGCTCAGCATCAGCGCCGGCAAAAAACCGGAGATGAGTGCTGCCTGATTGGCCAGCACCTGGGTTTTCAGGCCGATGCTTAACAGCATTCCGTAAAAAAGAGCCCCTACCAGAAACACCGCACTCACCCCGAACAGCAGACCGGGGCTGCCGCGCAATGGAACATCGAAGAGCCATTGTCCCATAGCCGCTGCAACCGCCACATCCAGCATGCCGATTACGAAATAGGGAATCACCTTGCCCGTTACCAGTTCCGGCACTCTCACGGGTGTGCTGATAAGCTGCTCCATGGTTCCAAGCTCCCATTCCTTGGCCACCGTAATGCTGGTCAGCATCGATGCAACCACCACCATTACAACGGCGATAATTCCGGGAACGATGGTATTCTGGCTGCGCAGGTCGGCGTTGTACCAGACCCGCGGCACAAGTTCAACCGGCACAATCCGGCTGCCGGACCCCTGCAGAGCAACCTGTTTAATCGTTACCTGCTGCGAATAGATCATACCAAGGCTCACAGCGTACGACAATGCCAGGCGAGCAGTATTGGCGTCGCTGCCGTCGGCCACAACCTGAACCGTTACCGGTCTGCCCGACATCACACCTTCGGCGAAATCATGGGGAATGACCATGGCAATCATGGCTTTTCCACTGTCCAGGTCCTGTTGCAGTTGCCGATAGTTGTCGTAATAGCCTTTGAGCGCGAAATAGGGTGAGCCCTGCACCAGGCTCAGAAAGTCCCTGCTCCGGGTTGTGCGGGACTGATCCCACACAACCGTGGGAACGTCTTTCAGGTCCATGGTAAGGGCATAGCCGAACAGCAGCACCAGTATGACGGGAATGGCAATGGCCATAATCAGACTGCGCCAGTCGCGCACAATGTGTATAAACTCTTTTCGGGCCACGGCCCATAAACGACGCAGGTTCATTCTATTCGTCCTTTACCGGAATTCAGTTATTATTACAATGCACAGTCGGCACCGTACCGTCTGTAAGGATCTGCCACGGCGCCGATATCCCCTGCCGTCATACTGCCTCCCCGTTTTGTTGCTCGGCCTCCACCAGGGAGACAAACACGTCTTCCATTCCGGGCACTATTTTTTCAACACCGTCAAGCCTGCGCCTTTCTTTCTCAAAAGCATTTCGGATTGCTGAAACCGCCGCGTGTTCATCGTCCACAACCGCATGTATGCCGGCCCCGAACAGCGCCGCCTCACGAACAGCCGGCAACTGCTCCACGAGACCCAGCCGGTCCTGTGGATGCGGACACGTGATGTGCAGAACCGTATCCTTCATAACGGCCGTTTTCAATTCCCGGGGAGTGCCCATGGCAATAACCTTGCCGCTGTAGATCATTACCAGCCTGTCGCAGTATTCGGCCTCTTCCATATAGTGTGTGGTAACAAAAACGGTTACCCCGCGGTCGGCCATATCGTATATGAGATCCCAGAACCTGCGGCGGCTCAGGGGGTCCGCACCGCTGGTCGGTTCATCAAGAAAGACAATCGGGGGTTCATGCAGTACGGCACAAGCCATGGCAAGCCTTTGTTTCCATCCACCGCTCAACAGGCTCGTCATGCTGCGCTGCCGTCCGTTCAACCCGGACATGGTAATTGCCCACGATTTCCGGTCTGCAAGCCCGGAGCCGGTCAGTCCGTAAATGCCACCGTAAAAATCGATATTTTCCTCCACCGTTAAATCATCGTAGAGTGAAAACTTCTGACTCATATACCCTATGTTTTGCTTGATGCTCTCTGCCTGGGTCATAATGTCATAGCCTGCCACACTTCCGCCGCCGGAGCTTGGCTGCAGAAGTCCGCACAGCATGCGGATGCAGGTGCTTTTCCCGGCACCGTTCGGCCCCAGGAACCCGAAAATCTGCCCCTCAGGAACGGTAAAGCTGATACGGTCAACCGCGGTAAAAGACCCGAAGCTTCTGGTCAGTTTTTCCACCTGCACTGCCGGGCGGCCGGTGGAAGGTGCGCCGTTTACCCGGGCTGGTCCGGCCTCGTCGCTGGAACCGCCATCCTCTGCTCCTGTATCCGCCATCATTCCCACAAATACGTCCTCAATTGTGGGCGGTTCCATTTTAACGCTGTATTCGCCCACTGCTTTTGCGTTGAGCAGATCATTGATTTTTTGCGCAACCTTTTTCGGCTCCTTTGTTGCCACATGGACCCTGTCACCGAACAAGGTGTTCCGCTGATCAGGCAGTATTTCTCTTACCAGGTTGTAGATCATCCGGGGTTTTGAAGACTGAACGGTCAAAATCTGCTCCGGCATCAATTGCTTCAGCTCTGACGGGGGGCCCTGCACCAAAAGCTCCCCGCTGTTCAGCAGCCCCACCCTGTTGCAGCGTTCAGCTTCGTCAAGGTAGGCAGTGGCCACCACTATGGCTACCCCCTCACCAAGGAGCCCGTATAGAATCCGCCAGAAATCCCTGCGGCTGACCGGGTCGACTCCGTTTGTGGGTTCATCAAGCAGTAACACTGTGGGGGTATGGATGAGAGCGCATACAAGTTGCAGTTTTTGCTTCATGCCTCCCGAAAGAAAGCCGGCCCGGCGTTTCTTGAACGGCCCCATGGCACTGAAGTCCAACAGCTTTTCTATCTGTTTCCGCCGTCCCTTGCGTGGCACGCCGTACAGATCGGCATAAAAATCGATATTTTCCTCCACCGTAAGATCGACATACAGGCCGAATTTCTGGCTCATATAGGCTATTGCATCTTTTACCCGGGTGGTCTGTGTAACAACATCACAACCTGCAATGCGGGCAACTCCCGTGCTGGGCTCCATAATACCGGCCATCATCCGCAGGCTGGTTGTTTTACCGGCTCCGTCCGGACCTACCAGCCCGAATATTTCCCCGGCATGCACCTGCAGGTTCAGATCCCGGACCGCGGTAAGTTCGTCAAACTGTTTTGTAAGCCCCTGCACATCCACTGCGGGGTCTGATGCAGTCATTACAGTGCTCCTGCTTCTATATGTGCATCAGCGGGCATACCCGGCTTGAGCAGTCCTTCAGGGTTTTCCAACTGGATCTTTATGCGATACACAAGCTTTACCCGCTCTTCAAATGTCTGCACAATTTTCGGAGTGAACTCGGCCTCTGAACTGATAAAGGTAATCCGACCCTCAAATACCCTTTTCGGCCAGGAATCGGCGGTGACCCGCACCTTTTGCCCCAGCTTGACACGTCCCAGGTGACGCTCCCCGACATATACCCGCAGCCATGGATGCAGCATATCGCCGATGGTTACCACCGGTGAGCCCGGATTCAGGTATTCACCTTCTTCCGCCGACTCACTCAGCACCACTCCGCTGAAGGGCGCCCGCAGTTCTGTATACTCCAGGCGCTGCATTGCCTGGTTCAGCACTTCCCGGTCAACAGCCAGCCTGGCTCGCACCTGGGCAACCTGCTCCTTCCGGAACCCTTCCAACCGCAGGCTGACAAGCTCCCGGGCCCGCTGCACCCCGGCCACGGCCTCTTCGTGCCGTGAACGGGACGTTTTATAAAACGTATGAAAGCGGTCGTAGTCGGAGGCGCTTATTACTC
>JANQGV010000265.1 GCA_028282925.1 Thermodesulfobacteriota bacterium | reverse complement strand
TCGCATTGGCGATTGTGCTTTTTGTTGCTGAAATAAAAACCAGGGGTCTGGATCTGTGTTTGTTTTAGTATGAACGATAGGGTTTGGGCAACAGACCGTCCACTACTGACTGTAACGCGACAAATTGAATCATCTTAGTCAATAGTGTAAGTTTGACCCCGAGCCTTTTTGGGTATTTACACCCGCCACGATCTATGGCATGAAAAAGGTAGAACGGAGACTGACATATGATAGCAAGATACAGAAGAAAAGCGCTTGTCTGGGGGGTGCCGGGGCTTCTGCTGCAAGGAATGGGCATCCTGGGCATTCTGCCCAGCCTGTCGGCCCAGGACGATATTGAGCCGGTATTTGTAGCCTCTTTTTTTGTTCTTATGGGCACCGCGTTCTTGATATATGCCCTGGCATGCTATGCCTGGGCAAAGGGACGGCACGGCGCCTGGTCTGTTTGCGGACTTTTTTCTCTCATCGGGTTTATTGTGCTCTTCCTTCTGCCGGACACAATAAAAGCTCGCAAGAAGAAGCGCTCCTGATTCTCGTATCGGGTCGGACCTGGGTAAGAGGGATGTCAAAGGGACAGGCTCTAGTGTAAAGACCCTTTTAGTTCAATAAGTCCACTCCCTTTACCGTAGATAATATCCAGCACGCCATCCTGGTTGATATCGACGAGAGCAGGGTTGCAAAGCAACATAGCATCTTCGTCGTTTCTCAAATAATCATAGTAAGAGAACAAGGGATTTTCTTTTGTCCCGATGTTATCGTAATGAATATATAGTTCACGAGCGTTAGAATAGCTGTAATACCCCGCGATCAAATCAAGATCCCCGTCATTGTCGGTGTCGCCAAACGTCGGCGAGAAGAAATAATAATCACGGACCCCTTTTAACGGGGAGAGATCATTGTCTACACGTTCGAAGATAGGATTCTGCGCCGTACCGGTGTTTTCATAGTAACTCGTTGTAAAACCGACCATCAGGTCCGGATCACCGTCGTTGTCCAGGTCAGCCATGGACGGCAGTGTCGCATCTGCCGCAAAGATATGGCCGAAAGGGCTGTTGTCCGCTGACCGTTGCTCGAATTGCGGCTTTTGGGCTGTACCGATGTTTTCAAAATAGATGATTCCCGCGTTATTGCTCCTGTGTCCCGAGATCATATCCAGGTCACCATCGCCATCTACATCGGCCAGACATGGCGAGGAGTAGTCGCCTACATCTATTCCGAAAAAAGGATTATCATCGCCGTGCTGTTCGTAGAACAAGATGTGTCCACTGGTAGTGATGTGGCTGTATTCGTAGTATTGGAATATGCCGTAATAATTACCAACCACCAAGTCCATGTCTCCGTCTGCGTCCAGATCACCGAAGCATGGATCGGGATAGCTAAATCTTCCCGACACTACCATTTTGTTATTCTTCGTGTATGTGGGCAACGGCTTGGTATCGTCGTCACATTCGTCGCCGTAATAACCGGCATCACACTCGCAGTTGTTAAAGCTTACGCACGTCCCATTACCGCTACACACGTTGGGGTCTTCGGCTTCCACGCTGTAACAGGTGATGGGGTCGTTTGGTGGTGCATCGGGTTCATCTTCATACCCGGCAAAATCAATATCAACGGTTACGCCCTGCACCTCCACCTGCCGGGTAGCAGGATCGAACACATATCCTTCCAGCGCTGCAAATACGATATAACTGCCGGCTCTCAAGTTGGTAAAGGTGTACGTGCCGTCTTCATCGGTTGTGACTATGGTGTAATCGACTGCGGTTGCAGTGATGTCCATGGTGGCATTGTCGGAGGCATTAAACAGGATCACGCTTACCCCCTGGGCCGCGCCGCCGGAGTCGCGCCAGGTAACCGTTCCGCTCAAGCTGGACTGATCGGTGCACGAGGCCATAAATACGGAGAGTAAGACGGTTATTATCAGAGCCGTCAGAATGGTAACTGGTTTCATGGTAAGCCTCCTTAATCCATTACGGGTATTTGAAGTTTACGGCGTAATGATGAGTATTCCATTCAATAGGTGCGGTTGCCCGGGGTTTGCCCTTTTGAGTGATTCCTATAACATATTACAGATGTTCGTGCAAGAACAGCCGGCAACCGGAATCCACCACCTCACGTGTAAATCGAAGTAATTCCATGCCGTCAGGACTGTTTTTGTACAGGCCACAGCCACCGACAAAAGAAACTATCAGGGTCAGAGCTATTTTATTGACAGGAAATCGTACATGAAGAGAAAAAATAAGCGGCGCCCGCCTGCCGAGGGGCAGTTGGCAGACGGGCAGGAAGGTGTTGCATGCCGCTTATATCTTAATCGTAGCATACCATATCAATAAATCAATCCGCTGCTTTCATCTCAATCGGAATCGTATTGTACTCCACAATAACCTGGGTGTTCACACCGGGGTCGGCGCCGTCGGCATGCCCGGTGATTTCGTACCTTAAAACCGGGCCGCCGCTGCCTCTCTCGAAATAATCCGTGCCGGTATCAGTGTCGATATAGAGAGGGAGCTGGTCATAGTTCAGGCATGAGATTTCCTTTATCTCCTTGCCGCTGGGAGCGGTGTAGATGATGTGGGTGTCGGTGCCCTCGGCGGTGCTGAGGTCGTTTTTGGTTTCGGCCGCCTTCATGTAAAGTGATGACTGGATCTGGGTGTTGTAGTTGATAATGGACAGATCGACTCGACAGGATACTTCCGGATAGCTGCTGAAAAAGTTGTCGCCGTTGGTTTTGGGCGGAATATAGGTGCGACGGCCCGGGGTTGCGTAGTCCATCTCGGTTGAACCCTGGATGATTTTAACCAGTGACAGCTCGGTAAACTCATAGGTAAGCACGAACTTGTCGTCCTGGATGGAAAGATCAACGCCGTCGTCTCCCAGGATGATGGACATATGGTAATGGGTGGTTTTGACCAGGTGTTCGGTTATATCAACTCTGGTACCGTTACTTTGTTCTACATAAAGCTTCACGCCTTCGAGGTCGAAATCGTAGCCGAAGAATTCAAGCTCGTCTACCGTATCCGGGATGAGGATGCGGTCGACGGAGGAGGGCACCACTTCGCAGATATAGGGCTGCAGGGTTGAAACAACGGTGGAGCTGTTGAGGTACTCTTTTTTAAGCCGCAGCAGGGCATCGCGCATACGGTTGCCAATAAAGTCGACATTACAGCGGAATTCGGCCCCGATAACTGCCACGCCCCGGTCCAGCAGGTTCTGCACGTCGTTATTGATGAGGGAGGCCAGTTCGTCGTCTATCACGGCAAGTTCCTGAATGAGATCGTTCATGATGGTTTGCCATTCGGCGGAGTTCTGGTTAAGTTCGGCAACGGCATTGTCTATGGCATCGGTTATTTTATCAACAGCCTTGTCTATGGTGTCGCAGGAGTAAAAGACCGGGGTGATAAGCAACAGGGCCGCAATCATGCAAATAGATGGAATTTGTTTTAATGAACGCATAGCATCCTCCTTATATGCGCTGAGATAATTCATAAAGAACCCTCTTTGTCGAGTTTTAATATATACATATCATCGTCATATTCGGCTGCGGCATCAGCAGGATGGGTGTATCCGGCCAGTACAAAGCCGCCGTCTTTGGTCTGCTGCACATCGTAGGCCTCATCATTGTCGGTACCGCCGTAATATTTTTCCCAGGTGACGGTGCCGGTGGTGTCCAGTTTGGCAAGGTACATATCGGTGGCAGAGGCCGTGCCCATGGTACCGCACAGGATGTAGTTGCCGTCTTTGGTCTGCTGTACGGCATACCCGTGATCGTTGTTCAGGCCGCCGTAGGTCTGCTCCCAGGTGACGGTGCCCGTGGAATCGAGCTTGAGAACATACATGTCTTTGCCGTCTTCACCAGTGTACCCGGTATAGCCGGTGCAGATATAGCCGCCGTCCGAGGTGGGGTAAATGGATTCCAGTGAGTCGTGGTTGTTGCCGCCGTATGCCTGTTCCCAGGTAACAGCGCCGCTGCCGTCCAGTTTAAGCACGTAGCCGTTGCGGCCGTCGGAACCGGTTGAGTGAGTATACCCGGCCACAATATAGCCGCCATCCGAGGTCTGCACAATGGACATTGCCGCATCATCGTCGGTGCCGCCGTAGGTTTCTTCCCACTCCTGGTTGCCGGAGGAGTCAAGCTTCATGACATACACATCGTCTTCACCGGCGCCGATGGAGTCGGTCAAACCGGCCACAATGTAGCCGCCATCCGAGGTTTGCTGAATTGAGTGAGGATCTTCCCAGGTGTCGCCGCCGTAGACCTTTTCCCAGGCTTTGGTGCCGTCAGAGTCGAGTTTGATAATGTAAAAATCACTGTAGCCTTCCTGAAACGAGCTGGAACGCCCGGCCACAATGTAACCGCCGTCGGTGGTTTGGTGAATATCGCGGGGAAGCTCGGCATCGGTGCCGCCGAAATTGTCTTCCCACTCCTTGTTGCCCAGCTTGTCGAGCTTTAGGATGTAGTAATCATAGCCCCCGGCGCTGAAGGAGCTGGTCTGGCCGGCTACAATATAGCCGTTGTCGGTGGTTTGTTCAACGGCGTAGGCCTGCTCAAAGCTGCTGCCCCCGTAGGTTTTCTCCCAGGTGATGATGGTTGCGGGTTGCTGCCGGCAGCTTATGGCAAAGAGTGCTATACCCAGCAATACAAACCCCGACAGCATGTGTTGAGCGTGCTTTTTAACTGTAAAATCAGGTTTCATGGTGCCCTCGTATATGTATTTTACGATGATGTAAGCTCTCTTTTTTACTGTCGCCCCTTAACTCATGAATGGGTATCTCATACTGGTTTCGTACTGTGTCACACTACCATAACAGACGAAACGGAAACAAGATCATTCTATGTAAATAATTCACTATTTTGTACTTTTTATGGAATTTGCATGCAAACGGCAAAGGAATCAAGAATGTACCCCATAATTGCCGGGTTTGAAAATGTGAGGAAAGAGGAGAATGAGACAAGACCTGACCCCGTGGGTAATATGGATTTATGGAGGCAAAGGGGGCTTTTAAAACCCGTAAACGGGCGGGCACAGAGACCCGCCCCAGTAACACTGAAGGACCTGTTGTTATATTCAATGTTGGGGTTGATACAGGCTTTACATATGGACCCTGCGAATAAATCGCAGGGAGACGGATATTTTTCAAGAAAGACCTTATAAACAAGGGGCGCGAACCCCTGAGAAATGAGGCGTACGTGGTTGTACACCGCAGTGACGAAGGGTGAGAGCAACGCAGTAGATGAGAGTTATCCGGCAGCCGCCTACTCAAGGGTAATGAATATTGACTTACGGGGCTGGTTGTCGACGGTCCGGCTGATATGGCCGCGGCCGGTGGTGTCTTCGGCCAGCAGAATATCGCCGGGACCGAACCGGCGAACGGTGCCGTTGCCGGTTTCAATGTCTACCTGCCCCTCAAGCATGATGACATACTGCCGCTGGGGGGCATTGTGCCAGTTGAAGTCATAGTCGGGGCCGGTTTCGCGAAATATCATGCCTGTGGCCTCGACCTGCTCTGAAAGGCGGCCGATATCGCCCCGGTCGAGAAGTGGTATATCCACATCCTCGAAGTGGGATTCATTGTCCGGGCCGGTATACAGGCGTGTTATTTTCATATAATCCGCTTCATCTTTATTCATACACGTACACCGCCGTGCAACTGTAATTATCCTCCTGGTACGTGCCGGACATATGGGTGCCGTTATCGGCCATGTGCAGGATAATGGGGTCGTAGGGCACGGTGGCGGAAGAGGTGCCGCCATACTCATCGACCCACAGTTCGGGCACATGTCCCTGGGAAACACCGAGGGAGCCGGGCATGTTCATGACCTGGTGGGTCACCTGGTAGGTGCACACATCGCTGTAGGTGCGCGACCGGCGGATAAGCTGCGTTTCATCGTCTTCGTCCGGCTTGATCACCAGCGCACTGCCGGGGCAATCGGGCGGGCAGTAATCATCCAGCTCGTTGTCGTAGGATTTATAGCCGTTGGTGACCCGGGTTTTTTCTTCCCAGGCAGTGTACCCAACTGCGGATGATTCGGGTTTGGCGTATTCAACGTACCAGCGGTAGTTCGATTGATAGGAGATATCCATGGTGTCGGTATAAAACCGCCTCTCTTCTTCGTCGTAACGTAACACTTCATCGATGCGGCCGTGATTGGTTGAAGTATAAGAGCCTGCGGTGCTGTACTCGTTTTTACCATCTCCTTCGCCGGAGGAGCTTCCGCTGCACTCAACATAGCCGTGCCACGAGGGCGTGCAGATGCCCGTGGCATCGATGGGGATGTCCGCTTCAAGGCGGGAGGCATTATCCAGATCGTCCAGGTTACCGTTGGAAATGATAAAAGTGAGCATGGAGAGGTCTTCGCTGGGGCGGGTCAGGCAGAAGGTGACTGTGTCGTTATACGACACATCTTCATAAAAGTAGTCGGACCCCACCAGGTAAATCATCTGGATGCCGTTATGGTTGTCTTCATTTTTCTGGATTTCGGTCAGATCAAATTCCACTTTGGCAACATTTGGGGCAAATTGATAGGCGTAAAAGCCGATAGCGCCTGCGGGCAGCCGTACCTGGGACTTGTCCGAATCGGTGTGGGTAACCTCTTTAAACACGACCGAAGCGCCGTAGGGGTTCAACGACGGTTCACCGTCGTGGTCGACAAAGTATTTGTAGGGCTCCTGGTTGAAAAGCCACAGGGCGTAGTTTTTGAATTCCTCATAAATAGCGGGTCGCTCGGACAGGTATTCGAACTTGCCTTCGGAAAACATGCCGTCGACCATGAGCTTGACGGCATAGGCATCGCTGCCGCTCTGCTGGTAGTAGTATTGCCAGAAGAGGTACGAGGCATAATGGTGCTCGCCGCTTCGGGAAAAGAACTCGTAGTTTGTATGGGCGAACAGCTCATCGTCAAAAATGTGTTCGCGGTTTACCCGGGGATACACATAGCTCTCATGCCAGACGGCGGTGGATTCGGTGGCCCAATCGTCATACACCATACCGCCATCGTTGGTCATGTACTCCTGAAAGCAGTGGAACAGCTCGTGGGCCACAACCGACTTCATAGTATCGTTGTCCTGCCCGGTTTTAATATCGATATGGCAGCGGTCGCGCCCGGCCCAGTTGGCCATTCTCTCGTACCCGACCTGGGCAGGATCGGAAAAAACGACATTTGCAAGCTGCACCCGAATCCAGTCCGAAGGCTCGACGTATGCAAGGTCGGTATACATCCGGTAGGCCTTTTCAAGGGCGTTTCTAACGGCCTGCTGCTGGGGTTCGGTGCCGGGGGGGCCGGTTATGTAGAAATAGGAACCGTCTGAGCGTGGGCGGGTCATTGCAGCCAGGGGTTTAGTGGCTATGGGTGAGTTGATCGATTTATTAATAGGAGAACGGACCTGGGTATCGTCGTACCAGAAGCTGGATTCGTTGTCGCAGCTTAAAAGATATGGTTTAAGCTTCTGCTGCTCTTGTGCGGTAAGGGAGGTGAAATCGCGGCGCAGTTTCCGCAGGACCATGGTAAGATCGGTGCCGTTGTCCGGCACACCGGCATACTGTTTATCAAGGCTGGCATGGTCAAGGGCGGCGGTGAGCATAAGATCATAATAGGAGCCCAATGATATGGAACCGCTTGCGTAGGCGTCTTCAATCAGGGTGGTGGAGTGTGTTGCCTCGGGAGGCGTGTAGTCATCGGGACGCTGTGAAAGGGCGTCTATCCACTCGCCGACGGTTTCGGCGTCTTTGATCTCATTTTCAATGTCTTCGGGGTCTTTCCGGTCGCAGGCGAAGGCCGCAAAAAGAATGAACACCAAAAACAAGATAAGCACTTGTTTTGCTTTGGTTTTTTTGAAATACAGCATGACGGTTTTCTTTTCTATGGTTGTATACAGTGCGTTATGCACTTGGCTTACATACTCTTTTTAATTATGTTTGTGAACCCGGTTTTAGTCAATATATTTATGTGCCTGTATTAACTGACGATGCTTGTGAGCCATTCTTTCCAGCGGTGGTACTTTTCAAAGAAGTATGCAAGGTGGGGCGGGTTTTGAACAATTTCGGTCGAAGCAGAATATGAAGACGTGCGGCCTGCTGCAAGGCAGGCAACACCCGTTAGGGCTGCATCGTTTGAAGCTATGCGATGAACGGGTTTGCCGAGACATGCAGCCAGGGCCTCGCAGAGATATCGGTTTGTTGTGCGCCCGCCGGTGATATACACCGTTTCAGGAATGGTGCCGTCGAAAATATCTTCCATGATTTCCCGAATTCTGAAAACCATTCCTTCATGCATGAGTTGTAAAGTATCCAGGTCTGAAAGGCCTGATATGTCTTCTGAGAAGACGGTTGATACTTCCGGCTTCCAGTGCGGCGCACCGATACCGGCGGCATCCGGAATACAAAAAAAATCTTTAGAAGAATCAGAACGGGAATGATTCGGCGACATTTCACCTGCATGTTCCGGCATGTCGGAGGCGGTATTGATTGAACCTTCAAGGCAGAAACAGGGCGGGGTGGCGCCTGCCTGCACGGGAAGGGGCCCCAGCAGGTAGCCTGCATAGTTTTCAGATGCCTGTTTGAGAAGCGTGTCGATGCCGCAATCCTGATTAAGCAGACGAAACACAAAAAGACCGGTACCCATAGTGACCAGAGCCGCATTGTCTCCGGGTTTGAGAATGCTCATCACAGCGGCGGCCTGGTCCGCAGCAGAGGAAAAACATATTTTTCGGCCCTTAAGGGTTGTATACTCACAGGTGGACCTGATTTCCGGCATACTCACGGAGTCCAGATGATAGAGTTTCAACAGATCGGAAGACCATGATCCGGTTTTGATGTCGGCCATAAGCGATCGGCCCGCCATGGAAAGATCGGTCTGATACCATTCACCGTGGGTAAGGTTCCAGATGAGAAAGGTTTCAAGGGTACCCCAAAGCATATCCCCCGACTTGAACCCCTGCGCTACTTTTGTATTGTTCTCACATAAATAGGCCAGCTTGGGGCCGACATAATGGGGCGACGGCACCAGACCGGTTATGGCCCGTATAGTGCCTGCAGATGATGTATGGGCCTCGCACCAGGATGCAGCCCTGCGGTCCTGCCAGGACAGTAACTTCGTTAATGGCTGGCCGCTTTGCCTGTTCCACAACAAAAACGATGACCGCTGGGCGGCAATGCCGAGGGGGGTGTCCTTCGGAACCTCGGCCCTGAGCATATGCAGCATCCGGATTGCTGTTTCAAGGTACAGTGACGGATCGCTTTCACGCATCAGGCCGTTTCCTGTCACAGGGGGTGCAGGAAGGCTCTTTACCGAACCCAGAACACCGTTATCAAACAGTATACCGGCTTTGATGTTTGTGGTGCCGAAATCAAGGGCAATAGCTGATGGCTGTGCTTTCAATTGAACGCACCTCTTCCTCGACTTTTATTCTGACCGTATACGAACATTTTGCAGCATTCCGGCGCATTGTTCAAGCATAATACGCTCAAGGCGGCATAATTTTCACTATGCGGGTTACCACTGTATCCGCATCTGCCCGGGCTGAAGTGAACCTGCCGCTAATAACCGGCGGATCGAACTCTTGCGCACCGGGTTTTTCAAACTCGTGCCTCATGGTCGGTCCCGGTAGCCGTTTCGGACACACGTGCAGGCTTTATCGGGCATATCGGTCATCAGGCCGTCTGCTCCCAGTCGTACAGCCCTGTACACCGCCCACCTGCTGTTGCAGCCATACACAAATACTTCTTTGCCTTTCCGGTGATAAAAACTCACCAATTCAGCGCTCAGGTATTGAACGGGAAGGTTAATTCCTTGGAGCCGGGAGCAGTCTATTGACTGTACGGTGCGGGAGGAAACTCGGTTGCAATTTAAAACCGTTTTTAAGGTTTTTGATTTTTTATTGATAACTTCTAAGTACTGCGGCTGAAACGAGAGAAAGTAAATGTTTTCGACCGTTTTTTCCCGGAGCACCCGGTCTGCGGCCAGGGCTGAAAGCGCTGTGCAATGCTCGCTTGTGCCCCGGTTTTTTACCTCCAGGAACAGTTTTGTTGTACCGGCAAAGCTGCGTAGCACCTCATCGAGGCTTACAATATGTTCGCCGCTGAATGCCTTGTTGAACCAGGCACCGAAATCCAGGCGGGAAAGCTCCGCATAGGACAGGGTATGGATCTTTTTCCTGCCGTGGCCGACTTTCTGCAGCGTGCGGTCATGATAGACCACCGGAATGCCGTCGCGGGTCATCTGGAGATCCAGCTCAATGCCGTCTGCTTCCTGGAGCAGGGCGGTATTGAAGGCCGGTTTTGTGTTTTCAGGGCAGGTATGAGACGATCCACGGTGCGCAATAATGAGCATGTTAGACCTCACCACGTGAAAAGACCGGTCTACGTATTTGTTATAGAATGAGTGATGCACGGGAGCCCGAGTGCGTTACAATGCACTGATACGCCCGTAATAATCAATGCCTGCCTTGCACATCACGGCAACGGTTCGAAAAAAAACTAAGGCGCTAAAAGCCCGGGATCTTTAAGGAAGCCGGGATTATACGAGGCGTTCAAAACCGTTTGGAGATCGCACCTGAGAGTATCGCCGGAAAGCTGCATAAGACGTTTTATAAGTACTCTCCCGCGCTTCAACAGGCCTTCATCGATATCTGCCTGTCCCCCAGTCAATAAAGCCGGGATACCGTCAAAGAGTACCTGCTTTGCTTCCCCGAAAAGGGCCGGGTCGTCGGCCAGCAGGCCGCTTATTTCACCTGCATGGCGGTAATACATATCACGATACGTGCGTCCGGCTCTGGAGCCTGACAGGACAGCATCGCGCACCAGGTAGGCATTTTGAAGTAATTCTCTATTGCCGCCGGAAAGTTGTGTTACAGGACACAGGGTATTGTTATCAGACGGTTCCATACACACTGCACATCCGAAGGTTGTAATGGAGCCGTTGTCGCTCAGGTCATGGTCGCCGATCTGTCCGTCGTCCAGGTACAGGAGTACTTCGGTGCCGTTGTCTCTTGAACCGATGGGTTTTTCCTGAATCTCGGCACCGGTTGCACCGTCGTACATGAAGGTATACCACTGTTCGGAACCGTTGTCGGAGGTTTTGCCGTAATTATAGTACACAGTCCGGTCCCGACAGGTATCGGGCAGCAACAGGCGTACCGGACTTGAAAGGGTATTGTCGCTTACTACGGTAAAGCCATAGCAGCCCTGCTCAAGCAATGAACTGTCCGGCGGAGTAACGGCAGTCCGGTACGAATCCGTAGTTTCACCCGCTGTGCGCTGTGCAGTGACACTGCCTGCAGAAGGGGGGGCCTTTGAAATATATACGTTTTGCAGCACTGCCCGCTCCGGGGCCTCAACGGTTACATAGGAGTTGTTGATATCAGGAAACGATGCAATGCCGCTTTGTGAGCTGTCGGCAATGCCGTCAAGGTTGCCGTCTCCGCTGTTGGGGGCGTTGTTCTCGGTTTCGTCGCCTGCGCCGTCGCTGTCTGAATCGGTAGCCTGCACAATGGTGGCTGCGAGGCTGAACTCAGACGTGTTGTTGTCTGAATCGGTGGCAGTGGCAACCACTTTATCGGCCGGGACCAGTTTGTAATGAGTAATGACCATGGGAAGGTCGATGCACTGGTCGTCGGTGGTTACCTCAATCATTGTGTCGTTCATATAATCCATTCCGCGGTGTGTATGTTCCACAAACAACTGAACCCGAACATGTCCGGCTTTTTCTTCGCAGGTATTGACATCGAGCGACACCTGTCCGGCGCTGATGGTCGGGCTGTCGCCAAGCACCGGGGCATGCTGATTATCGTTCGGCATATCCGTTGACGATCCGCTGCCGGGATCGTTAACCCCGTCGAGACCGAGATCGACGGCCAAGGCAGTGTTCCGATAGATATTGTTGGTAAGCACCGCGTTTCCGTTTCCCCAGCCCGCCATACCGACACCGTTGCGACCGTTGCAGTGAATAACATTGCCGTCTTCGGTGCGGTTGCCGCCGATCATGTTTTCGGCGGCCGCTTTTTCAATAAAAACACCATCCAAGGCATTGCCTGAACCGAGCTCAGCGCAGGACTGAATGTTTCCGTAGTTCAGGTTTGCACCGATCAGATTGGCACTGATTCGGTTCTTTTGGGCGCTGCCGGTCAATACAATACCGTGTTTTGTGTTTGAGGTGATAATGTTGTCGTACAAAAGGTTGGAGCTTCCGTCCTGAATCACTATGCCGCTGCCGGAATTGGTGTATTGCCCGCTTGACGTAACACCATCCGGGGTGACCCCGATATAGCTTCCGCTGATTTCGTTGAACTTACTTACCGTCCCTGTAATGACGACTGCATCACTTCCGCAGCCGCCGATCACGACCCGGTCTGCGACGCCACCTCCGCCGATGGTATTGGAAGGGGAGTTGTCGATAACAATGCCGCGGCCGCTGTTTTTACGGGCTGCATCTACCGTCGTGCCGATGTAAACATCCGTGATGGTGTTTTCTCCGGGACCGCTGATGGTTATGGCGTCTCCGCTTTTGGTATACAACTCGAAGCCGGAAAGCGAGCTGTCACCGGCGGTTATATCGAGGCCTTCAGCGTCAAAACCGATAACAGTCCGCTTGCCGTCTTTTTTACCGCTAATATCAACCGGGTCTGTGATGGAAGGCAGAGATGTGAGGGCGTTCAACACATTGCCGGCAGGGATATCAAAAAGGATGGTATCCTCACCTTTAAAGGCATTTGCCTCTTCAATCGCTGCCCGGAAAGTACATTCTACTTCTTCAATGCCGTCGCGTACAATTACGGCACCGGTATCACACAGCCGGTCTCCCGGGTCTGCATCTGATGTATCGGCATTTGAATTAACTATGAAGTCGCATCCCTCTTCGGTTACAATTTTGATGGTGCCCTGAACGCTGCCACCGCCGATCGATGCTTCACCGGCAATAGTTGACGAGTTTTTACAGGAGGCGGAAATTGAGCCTGCCGACACGATTGCGCCATATGTCTTGCAAGCCGGTTCGTCATTATAAATAGTGTAGCGCAGATCGAGACAGACACTTGAGCCGGCTGCGATTGTGGTTTCGGCAAGGGTAAAATCAATGGATGAGCCTCCACGGACCGGGGTCGGCATGCTGATGACATCGTCGATGGTCACCTGCCGGTCACAGTTTTCATCAAGATATAACAGGGCGTTTACACCCAGTTTCGAGTAGTCATCCACTTCCTTGTCGGTACCCACAAACTCGTATGTAACGGTATCAAGGGAAACATCCTCCTGCGATTCGTTTTTAAGGGAAAAGTGATGGACAGGGATATAATCGGTGGAGTCGGGCGCGTCCCAGGCAGTATCAAGAGGTGTGTTGCCCGTTTTAGAAATG
The DNA here is from genome assembly GCA_028282925.1 of Thermodesulfobacteriota bacterium. Taxonomy (GTDB): domain Bacteria; phylum Desulfobacterota; class WTBG01; order CAIYCZ01; family CAIRTM01; genus JANQGV01. Next base: position 10,001 of record JANQGV010000265.1, on the reverse strand, counting down.
GCAAGGTGTGCCTGGCACAGATCTCCCGGAACCGCCGAATACACCTGACGGATGGCAGTGCCGGTACCGGCAACATCATCAATACTGCTGAAGCTGATGATGTTGTTTTTTTGGGAGATTGTAACGTCGTTTATAGTATAACTGCCTGCCTCAACAACCGGCGTATATTCGGAACCGTCGGTCTCAAGGACGTAGACGTGCATTTTGTCGTCCCAGATGCCCCCGGCCAGAACGGTTTCCGCTGAGAAACTGAGGCCGCGCCGTCCGAATACGGCAAAGTCGGCATCGTCTGGAACAAATGCCGGGGCGGCAATGTTTTTTTCTGCCGAATCCTCCAGGCGTATGAGCTTCCACTCTTCCGTGCGGCCGGTTGCAGGCCAGCTTACTTCGGTTACCAGTATCTGCTCTCCATCGGCGCTGAAATCAAGCAGTGTCATAGCAACACCTTCGGCCTGCTCCCGGATCGTTTTGGGAGCCCCGCCGTTTTTAATGTGGCGGATTACAGCGCCGGTGCCCGCACCGTATCCCTCATAGTATACAAGATGTGAGCCGCTATAGTCGGTGTAGGCTCCATACTGGTTTTGACCGTCTACGCCGACCCAGCGCTTCAGCTCACCGGTTTTGAGGGACATACGCCAGATATTCGGCTCGGCTGATTCTGAATAGGGTACGGTGCTTCCCGAACCGTCCTCGCAATACCACGTGTTCTCCTCATCATTGTATGTTGTGCAGGGCCAGGTGGACGTGCTGAGGAAGAAAAGATACTCGCCGTTGCCGCTGATGTGGGGCGCTTCGACGTTCATACAGGTTTCATCAACATAGGTAGGATCGGACAGGGGAGAAACGCAGGGAGTACTGTCCTCTGTGTTGATATAGACCCTGCCGTCGCCCTGTAAAAACACCACCTTTGAGCCGTCAAAGCTGATATCTTCGCAGGTATAGGGATAGCTATACTCTTGAACCGGAGCGATGGTGACAGGCACGCCTTTGCCGTCTGCCGTAATGGTGTAATAGGTGTCTATCAGGCCGGCATCAACACCGTACACCACTGTGGAACCGTCGCCGCTGATCAAGACGTCTTCCACGGCAATAGACTCCCCTGTAAAAGAGGTAAGCTGTTTGATATCGTATGAGGCCAGGGCTGTGTGACCGAATAGTGTTAGATACAGAATTGCCGGAGTATACAGTTTTTTTACCCACCCGTTTTTCATGAAACGCGCTCCATTATAAAATGTTGTCTATTTATTAATACAATACAAGAGTAACGTTTTGCACCGTTCACTACAACAAACGCCGTACTCCCCGATTTTCTTTGAAAAAATTACTATCCCTTCGTTTTTAATCATCATAGGACACAGCGCTCAGCAGGGTTTCCCGGCTGTTGCAGTTCTCGTACCTGACGTCGGAATTGCAGATTTCAACATCTGCGCAGGACCCCGATTCGCCGTTGTGCTCCCAGGTACGGGTACTGTCCCACACGCGCCCGGTAACATACATACGGGTGCTGGTAATGGTGCCGTTGTCGTCGGTGTAGACCGCAATTGAGGGGTCAAAGAGCATACAGATGTATTCGTTGTCGGCAACGGCTGAATCAAAATCCCGGGCATTGACGCGCACGCCGTCTTCCTGTTTGAAGGTCTTGCCGTCGTCCTCAGTGACAAAACTGTAGATGTCGGTGCCTTGCTGCATGGAATAGAGCCGCCGCTTGCCGGGGGTGTTGGTGGGAACAGTTGCAATATCCACATAGGCATCGGAGCTTCTGCCGGTGGCATCATTTAAGACATTGTCGCGCTCCCAGTCGAAATCATAGCCGTCGCCGCCAGCAACGGCCCGGCGGGCATTATTGTCGCCGAACAGATTGCCGAGATACAGTAAAACAACCTGGGGCTCTGATGAATGCTCGGCGGTAAAGGTGGTGTAGACGCCCATGGTATCATCATCGTTGGGGCCCAGCTCATAGCGGCTGCCGTCTTCTTCGCAGAACTGCTCGCAGTCGGATGAAAAGCTGCTGGCGAGGGCGGTAAACCGCGGCACACCTTCTTCATCGCGCAGGAAATTCAGAAAATACATGCGCCAACCGCTGCCGTCCGGCAGTTTCTGGCGCGCGGCATGGGCGGTATAGACCGTGGCGTTTTTGCCGTCGGCGCAGGCACCTGGAATGATTTCAACTGATTGCGGTTCGCCGAATTTCAGGCCGTATTCTGAAAACGCGTAGTAGGCGCCGGGAAGTCCGCCGCCTTCACCGGCCCGGGATGTATCGCTCTTGTCTTCATAATAAAGATAGGTTCCTATTTGCCCCACAGCGGGGTCGCTGTTGTAGGACGCCTTGGCGTTTCCGGCATAGTCGACCCGGATGCCGGGCTCAACAGTGTATGTGGGGCCGGAAAGAACAGGAGCCTTCATGGTGGTTGTAGTGGTGCCGGGCTTGGTCCCGTTGTCACCGCCGGGGTCCGGTTTTTCGCAGGCCATGGTACACAGTAAAAAAACACATAACATACCAACAGACACAAGAATTCTCGCTATCATACCACACTGGATGCCGCTGCTCTTTTCAGTAACCATGCACTCCCTGTCTCCTGTGAAAGATTAACAGTGATATATATGTAGTATATGGATTATATGGGTGTACCCTATAAACTCTCGCCGATACAGGCCTCTTCAACCGCCTGGCTGAAAGTCCCGAAGGGATCCAGGGTCGCAACAAGCACATCTTTAATCAGTCCGCTGAAGGTTGTTTGAAGCTCATCGGTAACCAGGCCCACGGTTTCATTTGAAGGGTAATAGGTTGTGTGGTACCCGTCAATGATGCCGCTGAAGCTCACATCGAGGCGCAGGTACTTTGCTTTGCCGTCGGGGTTGCGCTCGGCTATCCGGCAGTTTGTAAAGGAGTAGGTCCCGTTGCTTGCAGTGCCCCGGTAAGAGTAATCGCCGTCGTCGGGGTCTTCCCATTCGCACTGGTCGTTGATAAGATCGGTATCGGCAATGGAAATCAACAGGGTATGATCGGGAAACGTATAGTGGGTATCGATTGCAAAAGGATCGGCGCCGCTGTTCATGGACAGTTCGGCAAGATCTCCGGCATCATTGGAAAGATGGGATACGTGTACCGACCACTGCAGCCCGTCGGGAGAGAGGAACAGGGAAGTTCCGCTGCTGCACTCATCCAGCACATTCAACTCATAGGTGCTGAAAGAGTCGACGGTCAGCCAGGTGGCTTCACACAGCCGTGAGGCCACAATTTCCGGTATGAGATGCTGCTCCCCGCCCACATCTGCCAGGTACTCTTCGGCCCAGTCCTGCCCCTGGTATTCCTGCCACAGCAGGTCGACCAGCGGATAGGCGAAATTGAGCTGAATACCACCGCCGGGCTCGGTCCGCTCGGCGCTGAAACTGGGGTCGAGCAGCATGGTTTTGATTTCAGCAGGTGAGAAGGTGCTGCCGCCGATGGATTTCAACAGCGCAGCGGCCGATGTGACAAAGGGGGTTGCAAAGGAAGTGCCGCCGCGGGGGGTGATGGTGCCGCCCGGCACAACGGTTTTTACCTGATCGCCGGGCCCGGAAATGTCCACACGGGAACCGTAGCCCGAGCTTGCCACAATGCGCTCGGGGTGCTCGTGCTGCCAGCGTGAAACGGTCAGGGTGTTGCTCAGGCTGATACCGGCCGGGGCGTGGTTGTTGCCGGTCAGCTCAACCTGGGTATTGGGCGCGGCGTTGACAAAGAGCACGTCCGGATAGCGCCGCATCACTTCTGAAAATGCCGCAATGGTTTCCCGGGCTTCGGCCGAGGTTGCGTTGTCGAATGGGCCCAGCCCGAAGCTTGAATTGACGATATCGGCGCCGCCCTCGATCACGGTCATGGCCATGGCAACACAGTAGCCCATCCAGGTGGGAGTGGTGTAGCGCGGATTTGCCATGACGACCCGCAGCTTGCTGCCGATGAGGGTGCTTGCCATACCGTTGATGCCGGAGCCGTCGTTGTCGCCGCAGATAATACCGGCAACCGACGTGCCGTGGGATTTGAGCGCCCGGTCGCTCTCCAGCGCCAGGCGGGTTCCGTTGTCGAGTATTTCGCTTACATTGGTAATGGTGATGTCGTTGAATTCACTGTTTTGATCGTAGCCCATTTCAACAATGCCGATGGTTACCGTGCTCAGGGTGAGGTAATCACGCAGGCCTTCCATGATTTCAAGGGCGGTATAGTAATTCGTCTGGTAGTAGGGCAGTTTGTCGTACTCAGACACATCGTCGAGCCCCACATCGGGTTCAACCGGACAGCTTCCCACGTCCGCCAGCTCGGACATAAGCATATTGTAGACCGCCCCCTGGATGCCGTCCAGGGCGAGAAGCTGTGACTTAAGGGCGTCGAGTTCGGCCCGGGTGGAAGTCCGGGTTTCAAGCTGGTAAAACCCGATTGAAGGCACCTGGCCCACAACCGTTACATCGGTGCGGCCGGCGATAAGAGCGAAAAACTCGTCGCGGGTTACGGTTTCTTCGGTGTAGACGACGAGTTGATTTATGGGGTAGCGAATATCGGGATACCCTTCGGCCTGGGTCTGGGTAACAAGGGAACTGTTGTCGAAACCGCTGCTGTATGGGGTGGAATCCTCGCGTTGAGGATCGCAATTCAGCAGCACAAAGCAGCACACACCCAGTGTCAGCATGAGGGATGCTGTTTTGCCTGCATGTCTCTTTTGTGCACTCATAGCTTTCATTTTAGTAAAAAATATCAGTATTTACAAACAAAATTGTATTGGCGGGAGCTGTTTGGCGACCGTTGAAAAAAGGGTGCTTTACAGTAAAAGAGACGCATTACCCCTCTAAATCTGTTATATTTATAATAATTGTATTCGTAACTAAAATATACTAGAGTTAGGTAACGATGGCGAAAGCACTGCATCTGAAACGGCACAGGAAATGAGCACACAGGCACCGCACCGCAAGAAAAGCAAATACCGGGACAGAGGCTCTAAAGAGAAACGCCACCATACCCAGCCCCGCAAATTCAAACCAACAGCCGATAAACGGCTTAAAAAAATATTCAATTCCATCGGCACCCCCAAAGAGACCGCCTTTGTGGCCGACGATTTTCAGCAGGAGGCCCTGCGCCTGGTGGAGGAAACCGATGTGCTGGTGAGCGCTCCCACCGGGGCCGGGAAAACCTGGATTGCGGTTGAGGCCATGCGGAAAGTGCTGGAGGAGGGCAGGCGGGCCTGGTATGCCTCGCCCCTGAAGGCTCTCTCGAACTCCAAGTATCACGAGTTCTGCGAGGAGTACGGAGAAGACAACGTGGGGGTCATTACCGGCGACCGCAAAGAGAATACCGATGCCAGCATTGTTGTGGGCACAACCGAAATTCTGCGCAACCAGCTCTACGATGCCATGGCCACAGGGGCCGATTTTAAATCCGACCTGGTGATACTGGATGAGGCCCATTACCTGGGCGACAACGACCGGGGCGTTGTGTGGGAAGAGGTCATGATTTACCTGCCTGCCAGGGTCAGGCTGCTTCTGCTGTCGGCAACCATTCCCAACGACAATGAAATTGCCGACTGGCTGGCTGCAATCAGGCAACATCCCTGCCGGGTGGTGCATTCAGAGCAACGGCCGGTGCCCATTTACCCGCTGTACCTGCTCCCGGGCGGCGACCTGTTGCCGCTGTCGGGCCTGGACGGGGTGAGCAAAAAAATAGACAGTTTCATAAACACTTCAACCAAGTATAGATACAAAAGACATCAAATTACAGTTGATTACGACCACATTCTTCATGTTCTGGGTCAGTTCGATCTTCTGCCCGCCGTGTTCTTTCTCAAGTCCCGTTCCGACTGCAACCGTGCACTGTATGCCTGTAAAAAGCGGACCCTTTCTTCGGAACGTACCCGGCAGATCAAACACCGCCTGGATGAACTGCTGTATGAGTATCCGTTTTTGGAAAATCATCCCCAGTTGCCGTTTGTGATACACCACGGCATCGGCGCCCACCACGGAGGACAATTACCGCACTGGAAAATCGTGGTTGAAAAGCTGATGCAGGAAGGGCTGCTGGACGCCATTTTTTCCACCTCTACTGTAGCGGCCGGGGTGAACTTTCCGGCCCGGACCGTGGTGCTGGCCCAGAGTGACCGCTTCAACGGCAAGGAGTTTGTGAGCCTGACCGCAACCGAGCTGCACCAGGCAACCGGTAGGGCGGGGCGGCGGGGCAAGGACAATATCGGGTTTGCCGTGATGGTGCACGGCCCCTACCAGGACCCGCATCTGATAGACAAGCTGTTTACCATGCCGCCCGACCCCATAGACAGCCAGATAAAAATCAACTTTTCAATGTGCCTGAACCTGATGCTGAGTCAGTCGCCCGAGGAGATCAGGGAGCTTTTAAAACAGTCGTTTGCAACGTATCAGAACATGGAATCTCAACATGAGCTTGAACGTCGATCGCAGGAAATAGAGAGCAAGCTGGCGCCCTTCAGGTCCGACTGGCTGTGCGAGAACACCGGGCAGGTGCGCAAGCGCATAAAACTGCGCCAGGAGAACAACAAACGCCTGCACCGGCTGATAAAAAAACGCAAAAAACACAGCAAGGTACTGTCCAAAACCGACCTGCCGCCGGAAGCAGATCCCACCATTCAGGACCTTACGCGCAGGATCAACGATGTGCAAAAAAGCCTGCAGAACCTGCCCTGTGACGAGTGCCCCAATTTTCAGATTTGCCACCAGTTGAAGGACAAAACCCTTACCGCGCTGCTCTATGATGACGAGTGGGTGGAAAAGGCCCTGGACCATGCCAGGAACGCCCTGTGGCGGGAGTTTCAGCACCACCTGGCATTTCTGAAAAAAACCGGCTTTGCCGACCCCGGCGGCAGGCTGACCCCGGACGGGGTATGGGCCTCGAAACTCAGGCTTGACCAGCCCCTGATTATTGCCGAGCTGATCAGAAAAGGTATGCTCACCGACCTGACCCCGGAGCTTCTGGCCGGAATTATCGCCGTGTTTGTCAACGACAAATTCCGCGATATCGACCTTGACACAACCGTGGACTGGGACCGCGGGCCGCTGCTGGATGCCTATTACGACATGAAGGACGACATTGAAGAAATGGTGGTGCTCAAGGAAAAGCACAACTTTTCCACCCCCATGATCCAGTTCTGGCCGGCGGCGGCCATGTATATATGGGCGAGCGGGAAAACCTGGGAAGAGGTCATCATGCTCACCTCCATTGACGAGGGCGATCTCGCCATGCTGATCTACCGCACCGCCGACAATCTGCGCCAATTGGTGTCCCTGGATGAGACCCACCCGGAGCTGGCTGAAAAAGCCCGGACGTGCGTTGCCGGACTTTTGCGCGAACCTGTCATTCTTCCTACCTGATTTCTTTATTTTCTGACGCTATCCTCACTATTTATTGCATTTTATTTAGTTATCATGTTAAAATGTTTCATTTTTTTCATATAAGTTTAATAACAGTATTGCATTAGGATAAACATTTCAGTAAGGTAAACGTCGAATCTGGGAAAAAAGCCTATGTATCCGTCATTTACAGAATTCAAGCAAAAAGCCAAAAGCGGCAATCTGATTCCCGTGTACAAGGAAATCCTTGCGGACACGGACACCCCGGTCTCCGCCTTCATGAAGCTCAACAAGAGCAAAAACTGTTTCCTGCTTGAGAGTGTTGAAGGTGGTGAAAAGTGGGCCCGCTACAGCTTTATCGGCTTTAATCCGTCCACAATCTTTTACAGCAAGGGCAATACGGTTACCATAAAACGCGGCAGGAAAGAGGAAACCATTACCACCGGCAATCCACTGAACGTGCTGCGCGATGAGATGAGCAAGTTCCAGCCTGTTGAGGTGGAAGGGCTGCCGCGTTTCTTCGGCGGAGCGGTGGGCTATATTTCTTACGACATGGTACGGTTCTTTGAAGAGCTGCCCGATGATACCGACGACGATCTGAACTGGTTCGACGCGTACCTGATGATAACCGATACCCTGGTGATCTTCGACAACCTGAAACACAATGTGAAGGTGGTCTGCAATATTCACATGGACGAGTTCGGCAATGATACCAAAGCGGCCTATGCTTCCGCCGAGGCCACCATTGGAAAAATCATCGCCCTGCTCAATAAGCCGCTTAAAAAACCCGCGGATTCGGGGAAAGCACAATCGTGCAGCATCCGGTCCAATTGTGAAAAAGAGGCTTTTAAAAAGATCGTCAACAAAGCCAAGAAGTATATCCGGGCCGGGGATGTCATCCAGGTGGTGCTCTCGCAGCGGTTTGAAACCGACCTGAAAACAGACCCGTTTGAGCTGTACCGGTCGTTGCGGGTGGTCAACCCGTCGCCGTATATGTACTATGTGAAGATGGACGATACCTATATCGTGGGATCATCTCCCGAGGTGCTGGTACGCCTGGAAAACAACGAAGTGAATGTTCGGCCCATTGCCGGCACGCGGCCCCGGGGTGAAACGCCCGAGAAGGACCTGGCCCTTGAGCAGGACCTGCTCAACGATCCCAAGGAGATCGCCGAACATATTATGCTGGTGGACCTGGGCCGCAACGATGTGGGCCGTATCGCCAAGATGGGCTCTGTGCGGGTTGACGATTTCATGATAACCGAGCGCTACTCCCACGTGATGCACATTGTGTCCAACGTGCAGGGAACCTTAGAGAAGAAATGCGATGCCTACGATGTGTTTGAGGCCACGTTTCCGGCCGGTACTGTTTCGGGGGCGCCCAAAATTCGGGCCATGGAAATTATCGACGAGCTGGAAAACCAGAAGCGCGGCCCCTATGCAGGCTCGGTTGGGTATTTCAGCTTCTCGGGTAATATGGACTTCTGTATCACCATCCGCACCATGCTGATCAAAAACAACAAGGTTTACATACAGGCCGGTGCCGGGATCGTGATGGACTCCAAGCCCGAAAATGAGTTTGAAGAAACCCGCAACAAGGCGCGCGGCATGATAAAAGCAATCGACAAAGCATATGAAGGGCTGTAGCCATGCTGATAATGATAGATAATTACGATTCATTTACCTACAACCTGGTGCAGTATTTCGGGGAGATAGGGGAGAAGGTCACCGTATTCCGGAACGACAAGGTCACCCTGGATGAAATTGAAGCCCAAAAGCCCACGAAAATTGTCATTTCTCCTGGCCCGGGGCGGCCTGACGACGCCGGGATATCAAAAAACCTCATAAACTCCTTTAAGGGCAAATACCCGATCCTGGGCGTCTGCCTGGGCCACCAGTGTATCGGTGAGGTGTTCGGCGGGAAAATAAAACGGGCCTCGCGTATCATGCACGGAAAAACGTCGCCGGTGCACCACGACGACAAAAAGCTTTTCAAGGGACTGCCCGATCCCTTTGACGCTACCCGCTATCACTCCCTGATACTTGAGAAGGAGACTATGCCCGCATGCTTCAACCTCACGGCCTGGACCGATATGGACGAAATTATGGGCATCAGCCATAAAGAGTTTTTAATTGAAGGTATCCAGTTTCACCCCGAGTCCATACTGACGCGGGTCGGGAAAGAGATGCTCAAGAACTTCCTGGACCTTTCTGAAATCTTCTGGCAGTCAAAACGATAAAACAGCATACAGGTGAACGTTATGATGCAGGATGCTTTGAAAAAAGTTATCGACGGTCGCGACTTGTCGGAATCGGAAATGACGGAGGCCATGAACCATATTATGGCCGGTGAGGCAACCGAAGCCCAGATTGCGGCGTTTATCATCGCGTTGAAGATAAAGGGCGAGACGGTCCAGGAAATAACCGGGGCCGCAAAATCCATGCGTGCCAATGCCACGCCCATAGTGGTGAAAGATCCCGGCACCACGGTGGAAATTGTGGGCACCGGCGGCGACGGATCAAACACCTTTAATATTTCCACGGCGTCGTGCATTGTAGCGTCTGCCGCCGGGCTGAAAATAGCAAAGCACGGCAACCGGGCCGTTTCAAGCAGTTCAGGTGCCGCCGATGTGCTGGAAGCACTCGGCATCAATCTCGAC
>JANQGV010000188.1 GCA_028282925.1 Thermodesulfobacteriota bacterium | reverse complement strand
CGCTTTTCAGGGGCGAGTTTGTTGACCCGCCGACTGAAATCGTGCCGCGAGGGTATCCCGCCAGCGGCGGGACACGTTGCAGGGCGCCTTTTCTTTTGCCTCCTTTGAGTCAATCCTCCGGATTGACCGCTTGCAGCTCTTTGTCGCAGGCAAGGAACAAAGTGCGCAGCTCTTGACACCGAAGGTGGCAAGACAAAGGGGGAGAAGGCGCGTAGCGTCTTATAAACGCATTCTCTTCGAACCGTTAATAGCTTTTCGGTTCGCACGCCCAGAGGACATGGCTCTATAATAATATAACTAAAAAATAAAATCTTTTTCTTTGGGAAGGTCCAACCCCTTGGTTGTTTTAAAACAAAACTCCTCACCCTGCCCCATTCGCACACACACCTCTTCACCTTCACCGATCACTTGAAGATCATCCCCCGGTCGACGCGCACGAACAATGTTCATCAGGGTCAGAGCCTTCTCCAGCCCGTCTCCGCGGCCGAAATTCCAGACCTCATCCGGTTGAGCCATCCGGCTGCCGTCGTAAATCGATTCATTGGGCAGAGACCGAAGTTTTTCGGCCGCCTGACTGATGGCCAGATCGCGGGCACCTTCGATACTGACCGGATTGCGCTCCAGAGCAGCTTTCAGAAACGGCTTCCAGGGCGCCCGGGACATGTCCCGTAAGGCGGTAAACGCCAGGTCGACAACCGTCCGGTCCGCCCGTTTTTCTTCCAAAGAGCGCACAGCCTCTTCCCGCGATTGCAGCCTGTCGCACAGGATCGGCTCCTGGGAAATCCAGTTTTTGTCTGTGCCGGGAAGGTTCGGGGTGATTTTGCAAAACGTCAGCAAATCGTCTATAACCTCTTCTACATTAAAGCACTGGTGACAAAGCTGCTGCTTCAGTTTTTCTATATCGCAGGTATTATCAACCGAAACATCGTGCTCCTTGAAAAACGTTTCAACTTCGTCCAACAGAAGACGGTTCGGCAACGGCTCGGGATAGAATTCATCTTCATCGATTTCATGCAGAAGCTTTATCTGGGTTGCATCGCCGATACGCAGTTTGCTGCTGTGCTCATAATGAAACACTTTCTCTGCTTCGATAAAGCGGGGCTTGCCGCAGCAGCTATGCACAATCTGAAAGCACTTCTGCAGTTCTTTTTTTTGTCTCAAGAAATTGGCCAACACCTCAAACGTGACATCCGTTTTCAGGAACGACGACAGCCGGGCGGTAAAAAGGTCATAGGCTTTCGGATCCATGGTGGCGTCTTTATACAGTGTATGCACATAGCCGGTGTTATGCACCACAATAGTAACCCGTTCATTCTCAAGGGCGCGACGCGCTTTGGCGGAAAGCTCGGTTCCGTTGAAAAACATGTTCTTGGTAACGATGCGGCGGTTATTGGTCAGCATGCCGTCGCGCACTGCAATATAGTTCTGGGAGTGCAGCGGCGTGGCCATCATATAGATATCGTCAAAGGGAATTCCGGCAATAACGTACAGCGCCGCGGCATACAGGGCGGCAAGCGATACGCACTCACCGGCCCCGGTGGGGTAGCCTTCTTTATACTGGAAAGCGGCCATGGCCTCAGCGGTTTCCGTTTTCCAGTAGGGGATGACATTGGTAGTATACTTATCCAACCCGAAGTGCCTTCGGATGTCGATATCAAAATAGTACTTGTCGCCTTCGTAGCCGAAGAGGGCGTTACTCTGCGACAGCACGCTTTCATCGATATGACCGTTAAACCGTGCCAGTTCCTGTTCTTTGGTGGTAAGGCCCCAGGTATCAAGGTCAAGATTAAAGGTAAACCGGTCCATTAAAAACTGCTTGGTCCGTAATACGCGCCGATAGGGCGACATATTTTCTATTTTTTTAAACCATGAATCGCTACGCCATTGCCACAGAAGCGGAGACATGATATTTGCAAGCACCAGCGAAAACATCAACTCCGGGAAAACAAACACTTCCATATCCGAAAGCGTCACGGCGCACGAATACTTTTCTACGGCCAGGGGATTTTCAGGGTTATACGAAAGGGAAGCTCCATGTGTCATAATCAAGATTTCCGGAAATATAATGGTATTCTTATTTATTACTATAGCGGTATGTGCTGTATCAGGCAAGCATCTTTACATCCCGGGTGGGAAGGGGGAAGGAACGCGGTGCCAGCGGAAAGCCGGTGCAGAACGGACGCCGCGGGCGTTAATTCAGTTGCCCCATAAACTGGTCGACCTCTATCCGCAAGTCGTATATCTCTCCCATGATCGCCAGAAAATCGGAATCCGAACAGCCCAGAGAGGCGGTTATGGCACCTGCAATGTCGTGTTTCGTTTCTTCCTTGAGATCATCGCTTGACAGTGTCGACATGAGATTTCCCAGGCAGATCATACGCCGGAACGCCCCGGTCGGGCTGTCGGGCGTTGCCGAAGGCAGATCCTTGAGCGTATGATGCATGCAGGCTTCTTTAATCTGGTTCGGCAGGCGCCAGTGGTCACACAGCAGTCCTCCGAGATAGGCGCTGGCCGGTAACGAGTAAAAATCTTCCGCCTGTGAAAACAGGCAGCCATTCTCGTTGCTGTAATTACGGAGTTCTTTGTAATGCTCCGTATAAAACTTTAAATAGACCAGCTTGCCGATATCATGCAGAATGGCCGCCGACCACAATTCTTCAAAAGAGAGCTGGGGCTCATACTTCTTCGCCAGATGTTTTGCGCATATAGCGGAATAAAAGGAATGAAACCAGAAGTTATTCAGTTCCTCCTTGCTGTCAACGGCAATGGTATTGATAACTGCCAGGGAAAGCACCATGCGATACACTTCATTCAGGCCTAAAAAAGCAATGGCGAACTGAATTTTTGTTATTTCACGCGGGAGCCCGTAATACCCGGAATTGACCACTTTAAAAATCTGGGCCACAAGGGACGGATCTCCGCTGATGAGGTCGATAACTTTCTGAATATCCACATTGTCGCCCCGGATAACTTCCTGGATTTTATTGACCACCATGGGCAGGGCAGGGAGAGTACAGTGTTGTTTTAAAAAGGTATCGGGGTTTATCTCTATGGGCGGGAGTTGTGTCATTATTGTAATCGCTCCAATCAATCACCAACTAAGTACTTAATACTCAACTGTTCGGTTCCAGAGGCCCACACCGCGCTTTCGCGCATCAGGTATGAGTTCTATCGACACGATCCTAGTATAACATCAGTATAAAATGAACATCTTTAGATGCTTTTTTTACGTTATGATAAACACCCGCAGGTTGAACAGGAAAGGAGAAACGGAACGTCCTAATTTCGATCTTTACCGATAAGAATGCTTTACTAATTGTTTTATCGGTAAAAATTAACATTCACTAAAGATTTATTTATGCTCATTATAGACATTCCCTGCCCAAAATCAAGTATTTTAAAACCATCGGAATACATCGTTCCATCAGCAGCAACACTTTTCAGGCGCTCAACTGCTTCATACTGCCCGTCATCCCCCAGGGGAAACGTTCCGTAGTGCATTCCGATACTCATATACGCCCCCAAAATTGTATGGGCTTTCAGAGCGTCCTCCGGAGAGATATGCCCCGGGTTCATGAACCATTCCGGCTGAAACGCGCCAATCGGCAGCAGGGCCGCTGTGATTTCGGGGAACCTTTCGGCTATCTGGGCAAAGTGCGGACCGAATCCCGTATCGCCGGCAAAATAGACTGTTCCGGAATCTCCTTCAAAAACAAACCCGCTCCACAACGCCTTGTTGTGGTCAAACAGGCCCCGGCTCGAAAAATGCTGCGCCGGAACACAGACAATACGCACCCTGTCCGACAGGTTTTCCTGCTGCCACCAGTCAAGCTCCCTGACCGGCATGATTCCGTGCTTCTGCAAAACCGTGCGGTTGCCCAGGGGCACCATAACCCGGGGCGCATGGATATCGGCCAGGCGCTTGAGGGTCGGGATATCCATGTGGTCATAGTGGTTATGGCTCACGGCCACAACATGAATCGGGGGCAGATCCTCAAACCTGATACCCGGCGGACAAACCCGTTTGGGTCCGGCAAACGAGACCGGACTGGCCCTGTC
>JANQGV010000221.1 GCA_028282925.1 Thermodesulfobacteriota bacterium | reverse complement strand
TGAATGCGTCGGCATTGTTCAGCTCACCCATGGTTTTTACCGTAAGCTCACGGGTTGTGCTCTCAATGCGGCCGCCGGGCAGCTCTATGTTCTTGTTTTGGATGGCTGTTTCAACATCTCCGGAGGTGATGTGGTAGGCCTCCATTTTTTTTGCGTCGAGCCAGATGCGCATTTCGCGCTTCTGCAGGCCGCCGACCACAATGCTGCCGACCCCGGGCAGGGTTTCAAACCGGGGTTTTAAAAATTCGTCGGCGAGTTGCCCCAGGAATTTCCGGGGCCGGTTGCCGTTGACGGCGACCCAGAAAATGGGATTGGCTGAAATGTCCACTTTGCTGATAACCGGCGGGTCGGTGTCCTTGGGCAGGTACCGGTTGGCCATGGAGACCTTATCGCGGATGTCCTGGGCTGCGATTTCGATGTTTCGTTCGAGTTCAAACTCTACGGTAACGCGCGAGCTGCCCTGCTTGCTGGCGGAACTGATGTGTTTGATACCCTCGACCGAGCTGATTGATTCCTCGATGGGATCGGTCAGCTCGGTTTCACTTACTTCGGGGCTGGCTCCGTGGAGGCTTGTTGTGACACTGACTATGGGGAAATCGACATTGGGATAGAGCGCTATGCCCATCTGGTTGCGGCTGATAAAACCGAACAGCACCAGGGCCGCAATCATCATTGTTGCGAAGACGGGGCGTTTTATGGAGATCTCGGGAAGCAGCACTTTTAAACCCTATAGCAGGCTGTTGGAAAACGTCCATCTACTGTGTTGCGCTCAGCCCTCGACACTGCGGCGTACAAACAAGTACGCCTCGTATCAATGGCTTTCACGCGCCTTGTATCTGAACATTTTCGAACAGCCTGTGGAAGATGTTTTATGCGATTTATCCAAATACAATATAAATAAGTTGTCTGTCGGTACGCTGATCAGATTGCAGTGTTGCCGATGCGGCCTGCGCGGTTGCAGGGCGGCGCAATAACTACTACGTATATGGTGTATTGAAAGTACCCTGTCAAGTTCCAGGGGATTTTTTTTCAGAAGTAACCGTTACCAGCGTTCCTTCGCTGATTTCGCTACGGCCATATACAACAATCCTGTCAGTCGAAGTGATTCCGTCCAAGACTTCCACCATGCCGTTGAATCGAACTCCGGGAACAACCTTTTTGTATACAATGCGATCGTTTTCAACCGCCATGCACATGATGATGCCTTCTCGTACAACGACGGCGCTTTCAGGAAGCACCAGTGATTTTTTACTGCCCAGATAGACGGTAACGTTAACGTAAAACCCCGGTTTGAGCTGGTGGTCGCTGTTATCGACCCAAGCCTTGATTTCAATGGTACGGGTGTCCTGGTCGATTTTCGGGTTGATGAAATAGACAGACCCCTCAAAGGATTTGCCGGGATAGGCCCGGGTTGTGATCGAAACTTTTTGTCCTTTCCGCGCTTCGCCGACATGCTGCTCCGGAAGGCTGAAGACAAGTTTCAAGGGGTCGGCATCCACAATACGCATCAACTGTGCCCCGACTTTTACATACTCTCCGGGCGAAACAAGGCGCTCGCTGATGGTGCCGTCGATAGGGGCGCGTACGCGGGCATCGCGCAACGATTTTTTAGCGCGATTGAGGCGGGCCTGCAGTTCTTCGACCATGGCTTTGTTGAGGGAGACTTCGGTTTCGGCATCGTCGAAGTCGTGCCGGCCGATGACTTTGTCCCTGAACAGTTTTGTCATGCGATTGAGGGTGTTTTCAGCGTTTTTCAGCCGGGCGCGGGCCTCGCGCAGCATAGCCTCGGTTTCCTGGACTTCAAGGCGGACTTTTTCATCGTCGATTGAAAGGAGGGGCTGCCCGCGTGTGACCAGGGTGCCCTCATCGGTGTGGAGCTCCTTAATCGTTCCGGCAACCTCTGCTCCCACCGTCACTTCCTCTTCCGGCAGGAAGCTGCCGACGGCTTCCAGAGTGTGGGCGACATCCTGCAAGACGGGGAGCGTCACTTCAACGGGAAAACTTTTTTCAGCGGCCTGGTCCGTTTGCATTTCGGGTTGCCCGTTGCATCCGAACAGGCAGGCCAAGCCGCACAGAATCATCAAGAAGGTGTATCGAACACGCAGGTGCCCTGTGATCATCGGTATTAATCTTCGGATTGTTGGATTTTGGGTAAAATATTTTCCTCAATATTAGACAGAATTTTATAGAGCAAGTCTTCCAGGGTCTGGATATCATGTTCGGAAAAGTTTACCGTTATGTCCTTGCCGGCTTCCTGCTGCATCTTCATCAGGTTTTCCTTGACCTCCCAGGCTTTGGACGTCAGGTAGACCTGGATTACCCGGCGGTCGCGCATACTGCGCTTGCGGGTGACCAGTTTTTTCTTTTCCATGCGGTCAATGATACCCGTGATGGTGGGGCCGTCGCGGGAAAGCCGCCGTCCCAACTCGCTCAGTACCAGCCCGTCTTCGTTCCAGAGCGTTACCAGTACTTCGAACTGGGGCGGAGTGATATCATATTTTTTCATCTGCGACTCGAAGAAGCGTCGCATGCAGCGATGAATAATGCCTATGAGATCGTTTACGTTTTTGAATGAAACCATAATTCTTACTTTGTTGCTCCTCTCCCATTTTGAATCCGGAAGACAGTCGAAAAATGCTCATCTGCCGGGTTGCGGCGGTTCTGAATCTTTTCCAGTGGTCTCCCTTTACAAATAATAGTGTTTCAACAGGATGCACGTTATCCCCCCTAGTTTTTCTGTACTTCCAATCCCTTGTCCTCAATCAGGGTACCGCGGGCCCGTGAAAGGTTTGCAACAGCTTTGCCGTATTGCGACTGGGCCGATGCCAGGGAGCTTTCCGCTTTTGCCAACTCCTCCTGAAATTCCAGCACATCGTGGGTTGTGGACATACCCACCTTGTATTTTTTCTCTTCGGCTTTCAGCTTTTCGGTGGACATTTTTAAGGCGGCGTTGGCGGCTTCGATTACTTTCTGAGTGGTCATCACCTGGCGGACGGCATCGCGTACTTCGTTGATGATGATGTTCTCTCTGTTTTTCAGGCTCGTAATAGCCTGGGCGGCCTGGACCTTAGCGCGGGAATACTGGCTCTTTGCCAGACGGTTTTCCAGCGGGATTTCAATTTTAATACCGATGACATAATTATAATAATCATCATCACCCATTCCATCGTATACATCGTCCCAGTGTCCGTCCCATGGGCTGGGATCGGCCCGGAAAAACGCGCCGAACGCGCCGCTGGTATCATTGGGGCGGCCGGCAAGACCGGTTGTACCGATGGACCCGATCAGGTCGATGCGCGGCAGGGTCTGGTTTTTGGAATACTTCACCTGAATATTGGATGCCTTGAGATTCAGCTTTGCCTGTTGAAAATCGGGGCGCTTTTCAAGGGCGGTTTGAATGTTTTCGTTTAAATCGGGGATCAACTTCTCAGACACGGGGCTGTCCTGGGGCAGGATAATAATGTTCCAGTATTTCTCGTCGTCGTACAGGTTGAGGGCTGCCTTCAGGTTGTCTTCCGCGGATTTGACCATTGATTCGGCCACAATCACCTCCTGCCTGCGCAGGGCCACTTCCGCTTCGGCCTGGTAGATATCGATGGGCGCCAGGGTCCCGGCTTCGATTCTGATTTTGAACTCGCGCAACAGGTCTTCGGCGCGTTTCAGGGATTTGTCTTTACTCTTCAAATCGTCAATTCTGAAGAACAGGTCCCAGTAATACGATTCAACCTGAAACAGGATATCCATAACGTTTCTTTTGAATTCCTGCCGGGACACCATGTGGTTCAGGTTGGCTATTTTAATAAGGCTGCGCCCGATTTCAATTCCGAAATCACGCAGCAGCGGCTGGGTGATGGAAAACAGCAACTCGCCGGTATACTCGGGGACAAGGCCGGAGAAGGGCAGGTCGTTCTGGTTTTCCGAATGTGAAAGTTTGAGTTCGGCCAGGGTGCCGGCGGTGAATTTTTTCTGCAGTTTGGCTTCGAAATCGAACTGTTCCTGATAAATTTCAGCGCTGGAGCCACTACCGGTAAGGGCGTTGCCGACCTGCATTCTTTCGCGGTATTTCTGGAGCTGTGTGGTGAAAAGGGTGTCGTAGGCCGACTTTTCACGGGTAACATCTGTTGCTGCAATTTGCGGCTGCAGTCCGGCAAAGGTTATATCAAGATTGTTTTTCAACGCAAGGCACAATACGCTCTGCAGGGGAACCTGTACGGTGTTGTCGACAATCTGAGGGAAGTCATTTTTTTCCTGTTCTTCCCCGGCCCAGCAGTGCGTAACTATGCACAGAAGGAATAACGAGCAAATAATACAGTAGGTTTGTTTTTGAAGAGCGGTCATTTTTTATTCCTCTTTTTGATTAGTATACAATTGAATAGTACACTAAAAATTTAAATAAGCAATAAATATTATTTTGTCAAACGATAATTTTAGTTATCGAACTACTTGTTGTGTGAAATATAGTGTAAAAAACAATTAAGAACAAAGTATAACAATGCAATTACCGCTAAAAGAGAATGCTGTAAAACCAATAAAAAAAGAGCCCAGTGGGCTCTTTTTTAAAAATCTTTTAACTGTATGTGTGTACTCGATTACAGGTTTGCTGCATCCTCTGTGAGGTCTTCAAGGCCCAGTTCCTCAAGCTTTTCCCGGGTAGGAACTCCGGTCTCTTTGTCCCAGCCCCGGAATTCGTAATACTGATCAAGCATATAGTCCAGCATTTCGCGGGAAATAACCATGCCTTTGGACGGGCCGGTTTTAATCGGTTCTTCCATGAAGCGGCCGGGCAGGGTGTCGTGTTCGCGACGATAGCCTTCCCGTACGCTGAACATCCTGATCATGTTCCAGATACGCTCGGCGGTTTTGCGGGCCTGGTCAAGGGTCAGATCCATTCCGGTTACCGCATTAAGGCACCGGACAACGTTGTCGGTAATATCCAGCGGACCCCAGATTGCTTCGGGCAGATGGCAGACGATCATGGAATCGGTGAGGATATTCAAATGGTTGATGCGGGCCGTGTACTCGCCCTTTCCTTCGATGGTATCCCGTTTTACAAGGCCGGTTCGCTCGCCGGTGGGCCGGCTGTCATGATGGCTGGCACCCCGTGGTCCGGTTGCATAGCCCAGGGCGAAACCGGGCATGCCGCGTGCGGAGTGACCCGGGAAGGTGAGTCCTTTGTTCTGCATGGCAAAAAATTCAGATCCCTGTCCGACCTGCTCGGAAGCACGCTTAACGCCTTCAGCCAGCAGATTGCCCAGGTTGCCTTCGCGGCGCCCCATTTTTTCAATCAGAGGCAGAATAAGGTCGTCACGGCCGAAGCGCAGTTCGATGCCGTCGGTCTCCTTGTCTGTAATCAGACCCTTTTCATAGCATTCCATGGCAAAGGCTATGGAAACGCCGGCTTCAATGGCATCGACCCCGATATCGTCGCACAGGCGCTCCCCGGCGGCCACAACATCCAGATTATTATGACCGCACATTGAGCCCAGCGAGAAAATGTCTTCATATTCAGGTCCCTCAACGCAGCAGCCTTCATTCTGTCCCTCGCCCACAATGCTGAATTTGCTGCAACGGGCCGGGCAGGCAAAACATGATTTGTCACGCTTGACCAGCTGTTTGCGCATGGTTTCGCCCGACAGGCCTTCGGATTCGGTATAAAACTCGTCCTGCCAGTTATTATGTCCGAACATGCCGAGAGTGTTGTTGGCGTTTACCAGAACCGGGGTGCCGTAGCGGGGCATGATTTCCGAGGTGGACGGGTTGGCATTGAATTTTGCAAAAAGTTCGTCCAGCAGCAGGCGCATTTTGCGCATGTCGGGAACTTCCACGCTTCCCTGTCCGCGAACGGCCACGGCCTTTACTTTTTTTGAACCAAGCACCGCACCGAGTCCGCCGCGCCCCAAAGCCCGGCATCCGCAGATTACGCAGGCGAACCGCACCAGGTTTTCACCGGCCGGGCCGATGGCGGCGATGTGGATTTCTTCGGACCCGAGCTCTTCATGCATTTCATGCTGGACCGTATTGGAGTCCAGGCCCCAGAGGTGTGAAGCATCGCGCAGCTCTACATTGCCTTCGTCGATAAAAAGGTACACCGGTTTTTCGGAAGCACCCTCGAGAATGATACCGTCGTAGCCTGCATATTTCAGTTCGGCCCCGAAATGGCCGCCGGCCGAACTGTGGAAAAAGGAATTGGTCAGAGGTGATTTGGCATAGAGTCCTACGCGGGAGGCTGCCGGAATCATTGTGCCGTTGACGGGTCCGGTCAGGAATATTGCTTTGTTCTCCGGTGACAGGGGATCAACGCCGGGCTCCAGTTCATCGTACAGGATGCGGGCCGCCAGTCCGGCTCCGCCGATATATTTTTCAACGAGTTCATCGGTAAGGGAGAAATCAGACCACGTGCCGTCGGTCAAATTGACCCTTAAAATTTTTCCAATATAGCCTTTATAGGTTAAACTGTTCATAATGTCTGTTTAGCCTCCGTCAAAGGGAATCATAATTGTCACCACGTCACCGTCACTGAGCGGTGTGTCCATGTCAACAGTGGTTCTGTAGGTCTTGTCATTAATCAATATCAGGAAAGGAACCAGTTCTCCGCTCAACTGGTCATACACCTGCCGGTTGAAGTTTTCGCCGTACTCGCTGTTCAGCCGGGTAAACAGATCGGTAAGGGTAGCCCGTGGTGCAAGCTCCATGGGCAGTTCCGCCTGACCGAGAACATCCCTGATATTGGCAAATGATTTAATGGTTATTTTCATTACCGGCGGCCTTTTTACCCCCATGCTGCTCAAGCCATTCCGCAGCTACCTCATCGGAAAGCACGATATTTTTCTGGTCGCGTTTGGGGTTGCCTTCAACAAAGGTGATGCATCCGACCGGGCAGTACTTCAGGCATTGGGGTTTGCCGCCGCAGGAATCGCAGTGGCGGCTGAACACGGGGACAGGTACTTCCGGTATGTCGTAAAAGGTTATCTTGATCCGGGCCTTTTTGGGATTGAACACCCCTTCCTTTGTCATGGAGCAGGCCAGCTCACACAGCCGGCAGCCGATGCAAATATCCGAGTTTACTGATAAAAATTTTCTCACGGTTGATTAGTACCCTTTTTATTAATGTTGATATAAATAAGAGTTTTGTACTGGATAATGAAGAATTTATTTCTAGAAAGTCTTTTATCATACCTGATCTTTTGTTTTTTTTCAAGACCAATCGTTCTATAAAAAAAGAACGTTACATCAAAGGGAAAGGCGCTTAAGGGCGGTTATGGTCAACATTCCCGCTACTGCGAAAAAGCAGCCTGTCATCCACAGGGCTTGTCCCATTGACCAGACATCGGTAATCCATCCCGCCAACGGCCCGACTACAACGAATATGAGCCGTGTAAACAGAACCCGAATAGAAAGAACGGTTGCCCGTCGGTCCGTTGATACCAGGCGATTGATCTCGTTGCTGAAGACAGGCGTAATAAAGCCCCGTGTCATGTAGAGCACCACAAAAAAAGCTATGGACCAGACCGAATAACCAAACCCGAGCAGCAGATATGCGGTACAGACACTGACTATGGGCAGGAGGAGCGAGGGGCGTATGCCCAGCCGCGACGACAGCCGGTGGGCGGCAAGGGACGCAAGTCCCACCGACCCGTTCAAGAGGGTCCAGATAATTCCAAAAAATACAAGGGGAATGCCGGCCCTTTTTAAAAAGGGTTGCACGAACCAGACAATGGTAAGGGTGGCGGCCAGTATCAGGCTGCAGTGGGCAATGAGCCGGCTTAGGCGGGGGTCGTGCAGGGTGTCTTTAACAATATCCAGAAATTCCCTGAGGCGCATTCTTCGTTTGAGTTCGCGGTGAATCCGGGGCTCGCGTATGCTGCACGCAATGGGGATGGAGAGAGCCATGAACGCGGTTTCAATATAGAAATTCATACGCAGGCTGACAAGTGCTACCAGACCGCCCATAATGCCGGCCAGTGCTTCGGAAAAATTGCCGCAAGCGGTCAGGCGGCCCTGATGTTTGATGTAGCGGTCTTCACCTTCTGTTTCGAGCAAGGTATCGTACAGCAGTGCGGCATCGGTGCCGGAGATGAAGCTTTGGCCGATGCCCAGCACGATTTCAGCGGCCAGAAATCCGTAAAAGGAATGGGAGACGCAATAGATGCCGAACCCTGCGGTTCCCAGCACCGATCCGATAATGAGGCAGGTGCGCCGGCCGAGGGTGTCGGAGAAATAACCGGAGGGAACTTCACAGGCAACCAGCACTACTGAAAAAATTGCCTGCAGCACCATGATATCCTGCATGGAGAGGCCGTTTTGCTGATAGAAGAGCACAATAATGGGCATTATCAGCATAAACCAGCGGCAGGCCTGGAGTACGTTCAATTTCCAGATGTTAGACTCTAAGCGCATTTAAAACCAGTGTCGGGCCATTTTGATTAAAACAGCCTGGGAAAAAGTGTTTTTTGTTCCGTAAATGATTGTTGTGCAGAACAGCCTAGCATAGAGGGACCGTATTTGAAAACAGGTATGTATGCTTTTTGCATGGTACGGGAAACTGTGGATAGTGTTCTAAAAAATACAGTAGATATGCTACGTAATTAGTTATGGTATCTATAAGGATTTTGCTTTAGAATCAGATGTTACGGTTCGATATAATTACTATGAAAATATAAAAAAAGATTGCTGTAGGGATTGATTTTGTAGAATAATACATTAATTAGCTGCACGTCTACCTGAAAGAGTAGGTCTCATGCTTGAACCGCTCATGTGTACGTTTGCAGATTTCATCATCAAGCGGCGTCTGCTGGTTTTTCTCGTCATTACCGGCATAACCGCCTTTTTTGCCTATCACCTTACCCAACTGCGTGTATCCACCAATTTCAATGAATTGCTGCCCCAGAGCCATGAATATGTACAGGTGCATAATGAATTCCGGGAGGTGTTCGGCGGGGCCAATTTCCTGGTTATTATGGTGTCTGTAGAGGAAGGAGATATTTTCAATGCGGACACCCTTGAAAAGATCCGTTATATCACCAACGAGCTTGAGGGCCTGCCCGGCATAGATCGCTATAAAATACTTTCCATTGCCTCGCGAAAAATCAAAAAGCAGAAAATTACCTCCTGGGGACTGGAGGCAGTGCCGCTGATGTGGCCGGAGGTTCCCAAAACCGAAAAGGAGATGGAGGATCTTAAAAACGCCATCTACTCCAGCGAGCGTTATTACGGCATGTTTGTCTCTCTTGATTCAAAAAAATCGCTTATCTTTGCCGATTTCTTTGAGGAAGAGCTGGATTATAACGCCGTTTACCGGGAACTGGAAAAAATCAGGACCAAGACTGAAGACGACCGTACCACCGTTTCTATTGTGGGGCACCCCATGCACCTTGGGGTGGTGGCGAGCATGATCGATGAAATGAACATGATTATGATCGGGACGGGTATTGTGATGCCCATCCTGCTGTGGCTCGCTTTCAGATCCTGGATATCGGCCATATTCATTCCCTTTACCGCGGTTGTTTCAGGCATCTGGGGACTGGGATTCATGTCTTTGATGGGCTACAATATCGACCCCCTTATCTTCGTGATGCCGTTTCTGATATCGCTCATGGCGTTTCGTCATTCGCACCAGTTGTACAATCGTTACTTCGAGGAATATGTCAAAACCGAGGACAACCTGGCCGGTATCCGGGTAATCATTGAAGAAATGTTTTTGCCGGGTGTCACCTCAATCGCCACCGATGCGTTCGGGCTGGCCATTGTTGCCATCGCACCGATACCGGTGCTGCAAAAGATGGCTATTGCCGGCTGTTTCTGGTGCCTGGTGACCATTGTGATCGGCTTGATCCTGACCCCGATCGTGTTGAGCTATATCCCGGTCAACAAGACCTTTTTGGAGCACATCCATAACCAGCAGCGCAAGAACCGTGAGCGCCGGGGTTTTGAAAACCATTTTGCCGACTGGCTGGCGCCGTTCATTACCGGCAGGGGGCGCTACTGGGTGTTGGGGGTGGTGTTCGTGATTTGCTGTTTTTCCTTTTATTGGTCGGAACAGTTGATAGTGGGTGACGCCCAGGTGGGTTCAAATCTGCTGTATCCCGATGCACGCTACAATATCGACAGTGTCAGGATCAACAAAAATTTGCCGCTGATCAATCCGCTGTATATCGTTGTGGAGGGGGAAAAGGTCCGGTCCCTGACCAACCGGCAGGTGATGGCCGATATCAAGAATTTCTCCGGGTATATGATGCGTCATTCCGGGGCGGCCGGAGCCCAGGACATTATCACCCCGCTTATGAAAATGCCCCAGATGTTCCATGAGGACGACCCCAAGTGGATGGGGCTGCCCGAGGACCAGCAGACCGCAAGCACTTACCTGGTGGGGCTGATCCAGTCCGGCGACCCGGGTGATATGAATAAGTTCATCGACCCCAAGCTGCGGCAGACCAATGTCGTGCTGTATTTTACGGATAAGGTGGGGCCCACCATTGAGCGGGCCATTGCCACGGCAAAAGAGTTCATTGCCGGGTATTCAAATCTGCCGGATGATTTCACCTATAAGCTGGCAGGGGGCGTGATCGGGACCGAAGCCGCCATCAACGAAGTGGTGGCCGCAAAACAGTTGCAGACCCTGCTGCTGGCACTTACGATGGTCTTTGTTTTTTGTACGGTCAATTTTAAATCGTTCAAGGCCGGTGCAATACTTACCATTCCGCTGCTGATTTCCAACTGGATGGCATTTGCCTACATGGCGATGAACGATATCGGCCTGTCTGTTTCAACGCTGCCGGTATCGGCTGCCGGTATCGGTATGGGGGTAGACTACGGTATTTACATGCTGGCCCGGGCGAATGAGGAAAAACGGAATAACCCCTCGCTGTCGATCAATGAGGTTCTTACCATAACAATCAAGACCTATACCCGGTCTGTCATCTACGTTGCCGGAACCCTGGTGCTGGGGCTGTTTGTATGGGTGCTGTCGGGGTTGAAGTTCCAGGCCCAGATGGGTTTGATGCTGGCGGTGATCCTGTTTCTCAACTGTCTTGGCGCTGTTTTTCTCGTGCCGGTGCTCATCCTCTTGTTTAAACCGAAATTCCTTACCCACAAATAGAGATGCCAGTGTGTTGAGTAGGGCAGCCTGGATTAGTCGAGCTCTACAGGGTCGTGGTGTTTTTTCAACCACACCTCGCCGGTCCCGGTGTTGAATATGACTTTGCGCGTTGCTCTTCCACCGTAGCTGTAGCTTGTCAGATGCAGCCCTGCTTCCTGCAGGGCATCCCGGGCGGCCTGGACGTTTTTTTTGCCGATGGAAAGGCTATTCTGCGTTGCAAAGACATGTGCTCCCCCGAACAGTTTGACCTCGATGTCGGGTGTGTCGATACCGTGGCGTTTGAACCGATCGAGTATCTGCCTGATTGAGCAGTCTACAAATTTAAAGCAGGTGGTGAAATTTTTGGTACAGGTGTCTTTATCCGGGCAGTGGGGCAGGAGCCCATGGCATATGGCGCCGAAGCGTTTCCGGGCGTTGAACATGGTAACGGTAACACAGGACCCCAGCACCGTTGTCACCATGGCCTGCATCTCTCCAAAATAGTATTCACCCGGCTTGAGAAAAATGTTTTTGAAACCATTCATGCTGTTTGTTTTCATCGGATATTACTTTTCCGTCCTTGGTTTGCGGTAACGAATAAACAGTGTTCATGAGAGTGTTTTATGAGAAAATAGTACCATATTTGAGGGATTTATTCACGCTATACTTCAGCCCCTCCTGATTTATTTACTTAAGATAAAACTGTTTTCAATCGATACATAACTGTATCACAATACGACTCGAAGATGCGTATGTGGTATTGCGACGGGGCACACAATGGGAATTTTTACCGGGAATATGCTTTGCACTGCTTTCTGAGGATACAGCGTCTATGATGCGTGATTATGTTTCACTGGAAAAAATCGGCAAAGGCGGTATGGGAACCGTGTACAAGGCGTGTCATTCCTTACTGGACCGGATGGCGGTTATCAAGCAATTCGACATGTCACGGGATGTTGCCGGAGCGGAGCGTTTCAAGCGGGAGGCCCGTATCAGCGCCCGGATGCATCATGCCAATATGGTCAACGTGTATGACTTTTTTGAAGAAGACGGTAAGCAGTTCCTGGTTATGGAATACGTTGACGGGTTGGACCTGCGTGAAATTCTGAATTTTTCAAAACGGATACCGCCGAAGGTGGCGGCGGCTATTGTGTGGACCATACTGGATGCCCTGGAATATGCCTGGTCGTTTGAAGTAATCCACCGCGATATCAAACCCGCAAATATTCTCATATCCTATAACGGGGAAGTGAAAATTACCGATTTCGGAATCGCCAAATACACGGGAGGCGATACCGAGTTGACAACCGTCGGAACGTTGATCGGCACGCCGGCCTATATGTCGCCGGAGCAGGCCGCCGGCAAAGAGGCCACCTACCTGTCCGATATTTACGCAACCGGTATTTTGCTGTATGAACTCACAACCGGTGAAAAACCTTTTGCGGCAAGTGACACGCAGACCCTTATCCAGCAGATTATGCAGGGCAAGTACGATCATCCCCGCAAGATCAATCCCCGGCTGGGACGACGACTCAACCATATCATTAAAAAAGCCATGCGCCGAGATCCGCGCGACCGGTACCGCAGTCCCGGGGCCATGAAAAAGGCCCTGACAAAATATCTGAAGATGGACGAAACCGTGGTCAATCGCCAGATGCTTGTACAGGCATTTATGGAAGACCTGGAGCGGGCGCGCCGGGAAGGCGGATCAGACGGGACCACCACAACCTACCTCATCCCCGGGCTGGATACCCCGCCGAAAGCGGCTGTTCCCATTCGGTTCTGGCTTGCCGGGCTGGCCTTTTCAGGTCTCCTGTGCGCCCTGGTTGTCACGCTCGGTATTTTCAATATGAAAAATTTCAAAGCCGATAATCTCGGTAACATTGAAATTGCCACCAACACCCCCGGCGCAATTCTGTATCTGGATGGCGAAGAGATGTATCGTTTTGCAAAGGATGAAAGCCACACACTGATAAATATTTTCAGGGGGCCGCATACCGTTACGGTGGACGCGGGTGATTATTATACCCGCCATTCAGCCATCGTATTCGTCGAACCGTCAAAGCAGAAGGTGCTTTCGTTGCCCCTTGAAGCCAAAGACAAGGTTGCGCGACTGTCGGTATGGGGCAGCCGGCCGGGCGCAGGCGGTACGGTGGCTTCCACGCCCCTTAAGCAATTGCCTGCCCAGTGGGAGACGGCCCCCGGCAGTGTGGACATTGATGTTACCCTGGAAACACATCAAACGGTTAGTGAACTGCTTGATCTTGACATTCATGAAAACCGGCATGTGCTTGTTGAAATGCTCAGCTCCGACCGGGATATCTTACGCATAGATTACGCCCGTAAACCGGAATTGTTTGACCTGAAAATGAAATTGCTCGCCCTCCTTGAGAAATCCGGACTGATTCAACGCACGGTTACCGATTCCCGGCTTATCGAGACAATCATACCGGATCGCACCCTGCCTGTTAAGGAGAAGCCCCAAAAAAGAAAAAAGAGAAGGAAGCAATAAAAAACGTGGTGCGGAGATATCAGTTGAGACTTTCTTTTTCGGCCGGGCGGGGCTGCATATCTATTGCAAATCTTCCGAATCCGAGGTCTTTTTCCACCAGGTTTTTGGTTTTTCCCAACTCCCGCAATTTTTCGGCTGTCTCGTGGATGCAGTCGTCGATGGATGATTTGATTTCAGAATCAAGGGGGGTAGACTCATGAGCCTCTTCCACATAACAGATCAACTTGTTGAGGTTGTTGTTGACGATATCGTGAACCGTTCTCATGGTGGCCTGCATCGCGCGGAGGCGGTTATCGCGGATTTCCGCCTCATGAGTCTTTCTGTGGTTCAACTTGACGGTGTCGATCAGTACACCGACCAGCAGCAGCACGCCGGCAATCAGAATTTCATCAAATTCAAATTCTTCAAGCTGTGCGGATATCGTGACAATGTGCTCGAATACTTCAAGGTCGGTAAGGCTCGTAACGGCGTATCCTACAATGCCCAGACAAACCGCACCGGTGCTGTACGGATACTTTTTGTGCAAAAGCATGGTTTCTCCCATATAACGACAGTTCAGAAAAGAAGAGAAAAACAGTATGGTGATATGTGCCCTTAAATACTCTATGTGCTGTTATGAGGATTTTATCGAGATTTTATGTAAATACTTAACAAAAAAAAGTGTAAGGACTATAAAATTAATAAAATAGTAGTAGATCAAAATGGGTGTCAGGTAAAAAACGTAGTTTCTTCAACGTATTAAGGAACAGCGGCTGCTGCAGATGCATACCGTGCTACAACGGCACCTCACTGTTGAGGATGCCCTGGGGCAGACTTAGAAACCGTATGCGATCCGGCACTATTTTCAGGATAGCCATTTCAGACTGAACCTCTTCAAGCTGTATGTCCTGCAGGTCGGCACGTTCATCGAGATTTAAAACGGCATAGGCCTCTTTGTAGGCGGTTTCGTCCCGCCTGTCGATGATTTGGGCCTGCCCCCATATTTGCAGTCCCCGTACCGTTTTAAAGCCGGAATAGTTGCCGTAGACACTGAACCCGACATCGGCATTGCACTGGATGTTATATACCTTACCGCCCCCCTCGGTGAGCACGTATAGTGTCAGGCCCCTGCTGCGATAACGAACCGGGGTTGCGCGGGGGATGTTGTCGCTGCAGGTTGCCAGGGTGCCGATGCAGTTGTTGCTGAGAAACTTTTCCACGCGGGTCCGCAGTTCGTCCCCCGAAAACTCCCTGATGGTGCCCTGGAGCAGGTTGGTAAAGTCGGTTTTCAGTTTATCGTTGAAGTCCTTTTCAGCTTCTTTCATAGATGCATATTTCATCATATGAACCTTTCTACTCATCGGTTGAATTTTCATGAACGTGGTCATGGGGCAGGGAAGGCCACCTGACCGTCAGAACAACGCTGTCTTCAAGTGCCGCCCAGTTGTGGGTAATGCCGGCATCCCACAGCGCATAATCTCCCTTCCTTTCCAGCATGACCGTTTGTGAACCGTCCGGCCCCTGAAACGTAAGCGAAAAACGTCCCTCAATGAGGATCGACACGGTTTTTGCAGTCCTGTTTTTACAAAAGCCCTCATTTGTATCACCGGCGGCATGCACGCCCCATTTTATTTCCACATCGCGGGTGTTGGCAGGTGAATTTACCGGCATGAACTGTCCGACAAACCAGCCGCTACGGTCCTGCTGATGTGCGGAGTCGACGGTGTTGCCCGTTGCTATTTTGTGTTGCATACCCAAGACCTTTAGAGAGCGTCAGAGATTTTTTGTAGGAAAAAACCGATATAATGGTACGTACTGTAAAGGATACTAGTAGAAAAAGTAAAGTAATTATTTATACATGTTAACTAATAAAGTATACAGAAAACGCAGATCTCTCTTGAGAAGTCGGCGATTCTATGTACATAATAGACAGACAACCAATACAATGTTCACATACACATCTTTCAGGAGGGGAACGTATTATGTCTCGGTTGATGGAGATTCATGCCATTGTTCAAGGGGAACTGCACAAGCGTTTTTCCCTTGATTCTGTACAACTGAAGCACCCTTTTCCGGAACGGCCGTTGCGGGCTCTGGGGCTGATGAAAATCGATGGGGAGGTGTTCAGTACGGATAAGCTTTTGCGGATCGTTTTTATCCGACCTGAACTGCCCTGTTATTTTGCCGTACGTTCCATGTTCATCCGGCCACGGGTAGAACTGGACTTGCCGGTTTTTGCCGGAGAAGTGATGAGGACCGGCAACAAAAAGATGCTTATTGTTGATATCCATCGTACCGGCAAAACCCACCACGACGATTCGGAACTGTTCGAGCGCATGATTGCCATACGCGACCGCTATCCAGACCTGACCCACTACACCAAAAAGCAGAAGGGGCAGGTCCAGGACGTTTTTTCACCGGCGGCCTGTCAGGTGCAGATCCCGGAAGAGCTCGACGACCGCGCGGTGGGTATTTTCCTTGAATACCTGCACCTGTTTTGTGATCTGGTACAGCAGGCCGAGCCGGTATCCGGTGATGAATTGCAGCGGACCCGCCAAGTGTTCGACGACTACCTGAAAACCCTTATCGATCACGACCCGGGAGTGGGTATCTGGAAAGTGCTTTTCGGAGCCAAGGGGGGGGTGGAGCGGTCTATGGATATGCACTTCGGCTTGTAGGGCGAGGCTGGCGGAAAACGTCCATCTACTGTGTTGTGCTTCATCCTCAGGCATTGCAACGTACAATCAGTACGTCTCATGCCTTCGGATTCGCACGCCTTGTATCTGAACATTTTCCACCAGCCTCTCTGTGTTTTGGAAAACGCCCATCTTTTGCATTGTGCGCAGCCTTCGTCACTGCGACGTACTGCTAGTCCCAAATTAAGCGAAGCATTCTGCTGCGGCTGCCGCAATACCCGAATCTACAGGCTGTTCTCCCTTCAGCCTTATCAACGTACTACAAAGTACGATTCTTCGGCTTCCGGTCCGAGCAGCCTGTACTTCCGGGCATTTCAGCACCCTCGCTACGAACCCTCGCTTAAATTGGGACTAGAGCGCCTCATTCCTCAGGCTAACGCACGCCTTAAATCTGAACATTTTCCGCAAGCCTCACTGCATCTCGTAAAACGCTCATGTGCAACGCTTTTCTTGCGCTTTATCGCTACTACCGTTCAGCCTGCGGATAAGCGCCTGTTCGGGGGCGAGGGAGAGCATGCCCAGGCACAGCGGGTGCAGGTGGAAGCCCGGCTCGCGCCGGTTGCGTATTACACCGCTGGTAAAATCAAGACCCAGCCGCTTCCAGGCCGCGGCCAGTCTTTGCAGTGCGATAACCGGCACAGAGTCCAGGACCCTTTTTTTCAGCCAGCCTTCATTGTACAATACTTCATTAATGACATGCGAACAGTTGTTGAAGTGAAGATGAAAGCGGTAGCTGCCGTTATGAAAGTTGCGTTCGATGGTGTTGAAATAGTTTTCGTAAAAGGTGAGTTTGCTCTGGGGGAGCCCTTTTAGCGCTACATAGAAAACGCTGGTGCGCTTGACCTCGGCCTTTTCGTACAGGTGTACATGCCGGTAGGTAGGCGACACGGGGTCCCAGTCGTGCCAGCACCCGTCCTCATACAGCCAGGTATCAAGGGGCATTTTGGAAACCAGGAACCGGGACTTCAGTTTTTTAGGATCATGGAGCTGGTACACTGTTTTGCCGAGGCACAGGGAAAGGTGTCCGTGCAGTGAGTAGGTTTTTTTGTAAAGCTTCAATTTTGGATAAAACGGAAAAGAAAAAAACAGGATGAACGTATAGTCGTCCGGTAAAAAAGATTCTTTTTCTGCCGGAAACAGCGACGCGTCGGTCTTGATGCTTTTTGCGATACCGCTAACAGAGGTTTTGCTCATGAAGGTCTCAGGGTAGTTTTTCAGCTATTTCGTTTTTCCAGCCAGTCTTTAACTGCGGGGCCGGTTCCCACCGGCCAGGGGGTTATTTCTTCAGGCGCAACCAGTTTGATTTCTTCCAGTTCTTCGCCGACACGTATGGTGCCTTTACCCACAACATGATATGCCAGAATTATCTGGTTTGCCTCGAAAAAGGAATAGTAGCCGAGAAATGCAGGGAGGTCGCCTGCCAGCCCCACTTCTTCTTCAATTTCCCGCATCACAGCCTGTTCCGGTGTTTCTCCTTTTTCCAGGAAACCAGCAATTATGCCGAACCAGGTGCCGGGCCATTCTTTTTTTCTTCCCAGAATTACCTTGCCGTCGTATTCGACAATCGCGGCGACAACCGGAATCGGATTGTCATAGTATATATAATTACATGATTTCGACGAGCACGCAAGTCGGCTGGTATTCTCTATAATCGTCGTGTGCAGGTCGGCACGGCATTGGGGGCAATACTTCATTGTCACCTCCTTTGCGCCCATCAGGTAAAAAAGTGTGTTTGTTGTGCTGCGTGACGGAAGTGATGAACATATCTGTCGGGTCTGGAAACGGTCTGTCAGGTAAGTTCGTTAATCAGTTTTGCAACTCCTTTAAAACTTTTGTCCGCTGCGTGTATTTTTTTGAAAAGTTTGAGGGCCTTCTTATTATCTCCCCTGCTCTTATACACAAGGCCGGTCTGGAAATCAAGCCAGAGGCGCTCCTTGGGGGTAAGTGTTTTCAGCTTTACCGCCTGGTTGATGTGTTTGGCCGCTGCATCAAACTGTTCGGCTTTGATGCAGCAGTCAATCAGGAGAAAATAACAGCCCTGCTTGTTCTGAATGCCGACGAGGGCTTTGCTGAAATGTTCTATTGCTTTTGCATAATCGCCCTGGCGGACCTGCACCAAGGCAAAGTTGTAATGGAACTCCGGGCTGCTTTCCTCTGTCTGGGCATCCATAAGCGATTCCAGCTTGTCCAGCACCTTGTCGGGTTCTACGTGGTTCTGTGATGGGGATGAGGAGCCCGGTAATCCCTCTCCGCTCTGGGAGTGAATATTGATGGACGACGAGCCGTCCAGGAAATCTTCGAGGTCAAAAAAACCGCCCGAGGGTGGAATCTGGACCGACTCCTTCTTGTGCTCCTTGTCTACAAGGCTCCACTTGTCTTTGGGCCCCATCTTTTGTATCTGCTCTTCGTTGAGATTGTGCGCCTTGTAAAATTTTTCAACTTTTGCTTTGTAGAAAGTGTTGTCGGGGTCGATGTCCTTAATGCTTTTCAGGGCCTGTGAGGCTTCATAGTGCATGTCCTGCTTATAATAGTAGTCGGCAAGGCGCACCAGCACTTCAACGGCATCGCCGACCAGGTGGTCTTCCAGGTAAATGTCACACATCCGGCTGTACACATCAACCTGTCCCGGATCCAGCGACAGGATGTGATTGTATACGGCCGTAACAATGCTGGTCTTGCCCGTCTTCCGGTATTCTTTAGCGGCCGCATGATAGGCCTCTATGGCTTTTTCTTTCTGTCCGTGCTCCAGATACAGCTCGGCTATTTTGGTGTGTATACGCAGGTCCTTGGGGTTTTTTTCGAGGGTTTTGTGCAACTGGGCCAGCCTGTCTTCAAAAGAGTCCTTCGGCTTTTTTTTAAACAGTGAAGATAACTTCATGCATCTTTCCCCAATCGGTTCGGTGTCGTTGATTGCATTATGAATATATACAATATCATAAATATTGTCTGGAACAACACATTTTCTGGAAGGCTGACGGAAAACATCCACCTTCCGCGTTATGCGCATTGTTTGTCGCTGTGACATACAACCAAGTACGCCTCTCTCCTCACAACAGCGCATGCCATGCGCCGGGACATTTTTCTGCAGCCTCGCTGGTGTATTGGAAACCGCCCGCTTCCTGTTCTCCTTATTAAACCGGAATGTCCGTTGCAATGCCGGTCAGCTCTTCGCTGAGGCGCCACAACTCATGTTGAAGCTGCCTGTCTGTGTGCCGTTGCGGGATGTCCGCCGGTGTTGTTTTGTCGAAATAGATTCCTGAGATGCCTTTTACCTCGTCCGATGCTGCAAGGTGGATGACGGGCCGGGCTCCTTCCGCGGGGGTGCTGAAGAACCGGTTTGTAATGCAGGACAGAACCGACTGATACCAGGTGCCGGGCCACAGGTTCCAGATATTTGTTGCAACGGTGCCGGGGTGTACGGCATTGACCGTGACGGGGGTGGCGCGCAGGCGTTCCGCCAGCTCCCGGCTGAACAGGATAAGGGCCAGTTTTGAAGCGGCATAGGCCTTGATGTGCCGGTATTGCTTTTGGACCGGGAAATCAACCGGGTCGATCATCCCCTGTTTATAGGCATTTGATGAGACATTGATGATGCGGCCCGCCGGAGCCGCCTGCAGGAGCGGCAGCAGCAGCCGTGTCAGCAGAAACGAGCCCAGGTAATTGACGCCGACGGTTTGTTCAAAGCCGTCGGTGGTTTCCTGCCGTTTCATGCAGAAGATACCGGCATTGTTGATCAGGACATCAACGGCCGGAAGCTTTTGCGAAACAGTATCTGCAAAAGAACGAATTGATGCGAGCGAGGCCAGGTCCAGCTCCATGACCTGTATTGCGAGGCCGTTCTTTTCCCCTACAAGTGCGGCGCGAACCTCTTCGGCGGCGGCAGTGTTACGGCAGGCCATAATGACCGATGCACCCATATGCGCCAGGCCGCGGGTAATCTCCCGGCCGATGGCACCATTGGCGCCGGTGATCAAAACTGTGCGACCCTGCATGTCCATGCGCGGCCCTTTCGTAGCGGTCAACGTTACTTGGTTGCGGTGCGGGCGAACCCGTGGAAAAAGAGTGTTGCCAGTTCCCCGGCCCGGTCTTCGATGTTGGGCATGATTGCGATAAAGTCAGGATGATTAACCAGCTCGATATTGCGGTCGAGCATAAAGAGCAGCACCTGCAATTCAACACTTGCGCTGATATCCCCCTGCTCCTGTGCTTTTTTGAAAAAATCCACGGACAACTCCCTGGTCTCCTTCTGGCGTTTCATGAAATACTCATGCAGGGGCGATTCCGGGTCCAGAAGCTCGTTCATGAACGTTTCACCAACCGCATGGACCTGGGTGGTTGTAAGGGTCATGATCATTTCCAGTTTTCGGGCAAAGGGGAGATCCTGTTCAATCATCCGGTGATACTGGCGTATGCCTTCTGTAAACAGCACGTCCAGAACCGTTTTGGCTATGTCATATTTGTTGTCGAAGTATTTGTAATACGTCATTTTGCTGACATTGGCATTTTTGCAGATTTCCTCTATGGTTACACGTTTCACGCCGTGCGCCGGGAACAGCTCCAGTGCAGAATCAATCAAATGCTGTTGCTTTTTCGTCATCGATTCATAGTTGATTTCAGTGTTCATGGCTTTTACTTACGATATTTGTATATTTATACACAAAACGTAACTTAATGTCAATGGAGTACATTGTGTGTTCTTCGGGCATGTTGGCATTGTAAAGGGTGTTCAGAACGTGCTTACGTGGGGGTACCCTGGCTGAAAATGTATACAGGGGGCATGCAACAGAAAAAAGTGCATGCTTACCGCACGTATGAAAGGGTTCAATGAGTGGACGGTAGATAACGAGTCAGGCAGAAGTTTTTTCATGGGTCCCGATGCACTGTTTCGGGCGAAAATGCCGGAAGGCATACCGCAAGATATTCGGCCCCATCGTCGGCGGGAGTGCTGTAGCGTACCCACTCGCCGTGCTGCACCATGATTGCCTGGCCGGCCTGGACCGGGATGGTTCCGGTTTTGCTTTCAACCAGAAGCGTGCCCGTTAACACAATGCTGTATTCGTCAAATTCAGGTGTCTGCCCGGGTTCAACCCATCCTGCCGGGCTTACCATGCGGGCAATACTGACATCGGAAGATTCAGAATTAATGCGCCCGATAAATTCTTCTATTACTTTGGGTTTGTTTCCGGCCGCCTTGATGCGGGCAGGGCGTGTAATCAATCGTGGCATGTCTCCACTCCTTATAATACAGGTGTATATTGGTTTTGGTCATATCACAGCAATGCCGTGCGGCGCAAGGGGGGTACTACTCATAAACCCCCTTTTTTTGAAGAAATTCGGTAAGTATTCCCCATAAAAAAAGATACCCCTTCGGGGCAATATCTGGTAAAACAGCATGCACCTGTTGAGTATGACTGCTAAAAACGGAGAATTTTAATGAAAAAACTGTGTGTTATGCTGCTTTTTAGTGTGCTCATGACCGGGTCCGCGGGTGCGGATATGCTGGGGGTGGGTGCGCCGGATTTCACGTTAAAAGACCTTGACGGCAAGGTGCACTCCCTGTCGGACTATGCGGGCAAGATTGTATTGCTGTTTCATTTCAATACCTACTGTCACAGTTGCCGGGAAGAAGTGCCCCAGATAAACATGCTGCAGAAGCAGTACCCCGATGTGGTAGTTCTGGGTATCGCAACGGCAAATGACAATCAGGAGACCCGTGATTTTAAAAAGAGTTTCAAAGCCGAATTCACCCTTGTTCCCGACCCGAAGAAGGAGGTGTTTCGGAAATATTTTGTTTCCACCATTCCGCTCATCGACATCATCGACCGTTCCGGGACCATCCGTTACCGTGGAAAGCTGCCCGGCGAGAAGCGGTTCGCAGCCATCATGCAGGAGATTGTTGATGAAAAAGAGGTGGTTGGCTCCGATCTCTGGAACAAGCCCCCGGACTTCACCCTGAAAACATCGGAAGGGAAAACGTTTTCGTTGCAGGACAGCATCGGCAAAAAAACCATTATGCTGACCTTTATGTCGGTTCAGGACGAGACAACCCGCCAGGTTGTCGAAATCATGAAAACCGTGTACCGGCGCTATAAGCGTGAGGACCTTGAAATGGTGCGGATCGCCGTTAATGATTCGGCCAGGGCCGTAAACGCTTTCAAGAAGAAATACTATGTGGATTTTCCCATCCTCGTTGATAAAGACGGTTCCGTAGCCGAGAAGTACGGGGTGAAAACGTTGTCGCGTACCTTTATTATTAATAAAAAGGGCAAGATACGGTTTATCATCGAGCGTATTTCTCTTACCAACCTGGAGTCCATCCTTGTAAAAGTAAAAAGCTACTTCAAGGAGGAGTTGCCCGAGGAGATTGTCAGAACATACCTGCGCAGGCTTATACCCGAAGCCGAGCGCATCGACAAAGTAACCCTCAGCGTTGACAATGAGGTGTACATCGGCACCACGCAGGATAAGAAGAAAATTCTGGCGCGCCGGGTTTTTAAAGATGTGCTGTGCGATGTGTGCACCAACGTGCATTATGTCTATTCATTCGATATGAAAGGTACAGTCAAAAACATCGTCCTGATAGAGTCAATCGATCTGTACGGCATGCCCATTGAAGCACAGGACTATCTCCAGCGCGTGATCAAACAGGCTTCACGGAAACAGCCGGTCAGGTTCAGGAAAGATATTGATGCCATCAGCGGAGCAACCCAGTCGTGTAAGCTGATTCTGGAAGGCATCAACGAGACGCCGGAAGTTTTGAAGGCGATAAAGGCGTACAAAAATATTCTTGCTGTTGAAACACCGTAACAGTGGGAGGCAACTGGAAAACGTCCATCTATCCCGATTATATAGGGGTTGCACTCATCCTTCGTCACTGAAGCGCACAACCACGTACGTCTCATGCCTTCGGATTCGCACGCCTTGTATCCGAACATTTTCCAATTGCCTTTCTTATTGATCGAAACGCTCATCGTTGAGGCGTTTATGTTTGATGATAGTCTTTAAGGTTCCTGCTGCTTCTGCAGGGTTGCATTGCAGGAGAGGGCGGCGGTACCTCTGTAATACTCGTCGGTCACTGTTTGCACCAGGGCATCTTCATTTTCCAGATACCACAAAAATTCCGTTACCCCTGAGAGGGGAGAAACCGGAAGCTGCCAGGGCACATTGCCGTATTCGGTCTGGCTCTCAAAGCCATTGCTGAAAACCGTCTGCCACCCGGCACTGGTTTGAATGCCGCCTTCAACATCGTCGAATACAACAGTGGTGCTTCCGGTGTTGCCGGCGGCCCATTCCGATGACCGAAGCGCATAGACATAAAAGGTAAGGCTTGGTTTGTCGTAATTGATATAGTTGGGGTAATCCACATAATGCTCGTCCAGCTCAATGCCCACGTCGACGCCGGGTCCGGTCAGGCTGAAGCGGTGAAAGCGAAGTGAACCGAAATCGGCTTCAAGGCGCATGGTATACCACACGTCCGGACGTATCGAAACACCCAGGTCTACGTATTCCCACACCCCGGCATCGGAGGGTTTTCCCTGCAATGCCTCCTGCGTGCCTACCGGCAGCCATAACACGCCGTTGCGGGTTACGCCGGCAAGGGCCATCCAGTCGGCGCCTTCAAAATGAATAGGGTTCTCGACCCCCTCAATGAACTCATGATCAACCCCGAACATGACATCGTCGGCAAGGTCTTCGGGAATTTTGAACTTTGCCTGCACGTAGGCCAGTCCCGGCTCCTGCAGCCATTGCTGCATCTCTCCTGACGAAAACACAAACGCCACCACCGCGCTCAACCTTCCGTCAATGGTGTCGCCGCCGGGGTCCTGCGCGCATGAGCACAGGAGAAGCGCTGCCAGTAGCAGCAGCGCGCCCGCCTGAACCGACTTGCTATCCGTACGAAGGGTCATAAGGCGTTCCGCTTTCTTTGGTCTTCAGTTCCTTCTATGGTTTTGAGGCCACCACGGCACATTCATCGGCCAGGGGATCAAAGGGACTGCCTGCAACATCGCCGTACATGCCGTCCACCACAAAACCGCAATCCGTTAATTCCTTTTGTAAAGATTCGGGACTGAAATACTGCAGCCAGTTATACACGGTCCGGGTTCTGCCGGCTTCAATAATTGTGTATTTATCCAGCACCACTTTCTCCGTTTCATATTTAAAGGTATTGAGAAAACCGTAATAGTCCCCGGCCGACCAGAACCCGTCAAGCTGGTTTTTTTCGTACAGGGCTGCCTCTTCGCGCCGGTCAAAGGCATTGAGCAAATGAACATCAAGCAGCACAGAGCCGCCCGGTTTCAGCACTTCAAAAAACAGTTTGAGCAGGGTGGTGCGCTGTTCCGGGTTCAGAGCGCAGAAGTCGCAGAAGATCATCATAACAAGATCAAAGCGTTCATCGGCTGTATAGTCCAAATAGTTTTGATGCACGTAGTTGATGGTAAGCCCTTCACTGAGGGCCGTATCCCGGGCGTAGCGGATCGACCGCTGTGAAAAGTCTACACCGGTTACCTGGGCCTGCCTGCGCGCCAGCCGGGTGGTGTAGAGGCCGGGGCCGCACCCGAAGTCGGCTATTTTTGTCTCCGGGCCGACCGTGAAGCGGGAGGCGATCCACTCAACCGAGCGGTCAATGAATTCGGCCCTGCGCGACGACAGATCAACATCCTCATTCAGGTGGTACTTCAGCATCTGTTCCGATGTATGTTCGTCGGTCCAGAGGTCTTCCGCCGTGTAAAACTCAAAGGGTTTCGGGCGGGCGTTGATTTTTTGCAGTTCTTTAAACATAGCGTATGCGTACTCCTTTCAATCTCATTACTCACGATAGGGCAGGGCTCTTTTTTTGTCAATGACTAACGGGCGACTACAAAAACAGGTGTGTTGGAAATGACGAATATTTTTTAAAACCACTGTGTGAGTTCTAAAGTTGACAAAATGAATATTATAATTTACAATATGGCAGGAATAATCGACAAAAAGGAGTAGATCATTAAAATATTTGATTTCTCAGTGCTTAAAACGCTACGCCAGAAACGGGGCCTTACCGCCGAAGAGTTGGCCGAAAAGGCCAATGTGACCCGGGCCACCATCGTTAAAATGGAAACCGGATTCGACAACCCTACGGTTCAAACCATAGAGGCGCTTGCACGTGTTTTTCAACTGACTTCGAGCGAATTGCTGCGATTGTCTGAAGGAGTTCGGCTGGAAAAGGCGAGGGTCGAGGATTTTACGCGGCCGGGTTACGGAGGCAAACGAATCGTTTTCGATAATCTGGAGATATATTATCTCACGGCCCGGAAAGGCGTCCTAATCGAATCTGAATACAATCTGCATGAAGACACGACAGAAATCTGTTTTGTTATGTCGGGTTGCCTGCAGGTGTCGGTGGGCGACCAGGATATGATGCTTGAAGCCGGTACGGCCGTGCGCTTCAATGCCCTGCACGAACACCGGATAAAAGTCCGCGAAGAAACAGCGTTTTTGATCGTTCATCATAACGTGGTTTAAACGAGGGGTGAGGTATCAATGAAACAGGTAAAGAAAGGAGAAGCTATGCATATATTAAATCTGTATTATTCAGCAACCGGCAATACAAAAAAAGTTGCCGAAAGAATTGCCGCCACGTCGGTTGCGGAAGGCCACACTGTTGAAACTGTTCAGCTAAAAAAGTCAACGGATGTTCAATTTGATGTTCGTGCGTACGATCTTATTTTCAGTGGATCGGGCGTGTATGAGTGGCTGCCCGGCAAACCGGTCATGTCGGCTTTCAGTGCCATGACCAAAAACTACCGGGAAAAAGGATTGATCCAACAGCCGGCACAACGCAGAAGAAACAATCGTGCCGTAACGTACTGCACCTATGGCGGCACACACACAGGGGCAAACGAAGCAGTACCCGCAGTCAAATACATGGGGCAGTTCTTTGACCACTTGGGTTTTGAGATCATCGGCGAGTGGTACTTTGTGGGCGAGTTCCACGGCGCCTTCAGGGATTTTTCTCTCAGGGGAAAACTGGGCGACATCAGCGGGCGGCCTGATGAGACGGATCTACGGCATATCTCCGAAATGGTAAAAGGGGTGCTGAAACTATAACCTGCCTTCCCGGAGTGCCGGTAGACGTTCACCTTTTCTCCGGTCTCGAAGAACCGGGACCGAGAAAAAACCAACCTACTACTTTGTGTTGTATCTTCATGTTTGCAACGCACAGTACCTTTTATTGCAGAACTGCTTATTATTCAGCACAGGATGTGCACATTCGCTCAATTATTACCGTTTATCGCATGCGTAAGGAATATGAAAATTGTAGCAACCGTATAAAAATGCCCTTTATTTTGTATGGCACGATTATTGAAATTGTATTCCGGTATATACACCATGCACCTGGGTGTAACGTGAACGCTGATGATATACGGACGTGAAGTATTTAAAGAATGAACCAACGAGTGAACATTTACAAATCCCTGAAGACCGCAGTCTCTGCATTTGATCTCCGGGTGTTCTAAAGGAGTACCCGGTGAAAAAAATATTGTTACTGTTGTTGTTTGGCGGCTTCCTGTCTGTGCAGGCAAACGGTTTTGCCTGGGCCGGTGAAACCGGCCATTACCCCCTGGCCTCAAAAGGCATCCTCGGTTCGAGCCTGCCGCCGCCCGGTTATTACCTCGAGATGTTTCACATCTTTTACCGTGCCGACACAGTGAGGAACAGGCACAGTAGAAGGGTGCATAATGATTTCAAGCTGCGGTCATTTGCCTATGCCCATAAATTTATCCATATAACCGGCAAGAAACTACTGGGTGCCGATTAC
Organism: Thermodesulfobacteriota bacterium; assembly: GCA_028282925.1. Taxonomy (GTDB): domain Bacteria; phylum Desulfobacterota; class WTBG01; order CAIYCZ01; family CAIRTM01; genus JANQGV01. Next base: position 6,513 of record JANQGV010000221.1, on the reverse strand, counting down.
GGCTGGGCGATTCTGGTGCCGCTTGTGTATACCGATGTGCAAGCCGGCCGAGCCGGCCTGCACGACAGTGGCTTCAGTCTCGGCGACATCTTCCTGGAACCGATTATCCTGGGGTGGCACGGACCGCGCTATGACATTGCATTTTCTTTGTCGGCCTTTGCTCCGGTTGGAAAATACGACCGCAAGCGACCGTCGACGGCGGGCAAGGGGTTCTGGTCGTTCATGTTCACTATCGGTGCTACCGTGTATTTTGATGATGCAAAAACCTGGCATCTTTCAGTGCTTACGCGAACAGAAACCCATACCCGCAAGCGACATACCGACATCCGGCCCGGTAATAATTTTTCACTGGAATGGGGACTGGGTAAACGATTGCTCCCTGGTTTCGACCTGGGAATCTCAGGTTATTGCCAGTGGCAGTTTACCAGGGACAGCGGTTCTGATGTTACATGGGACCGGGATACGCGCGACCGGGCCTTCAGCGTCGGACCGGAAGTACACTATCTTTTTAAAAAACCGAAGCTGCATTGTATACTGCGTGCGCAAAAGGAATTCGGTGTTGTCGACCGGCCCTCAGGACTGGTGTTTGCACTCGTGGCAACAAAACTATTTTAGAATCGATAGGCGGACATTACGAACCAGTATTCACGTACCGCCTGCTATAAAAGCTTTTTTAGGTATTACAGGCCGAACCGGCCGGAAAGGAGCACACATGACAAAAAAAATTGAAATATCCGCACCTGAACTGGAAAAGGAGATTGTGGAATTTTTAACAGATCGTGCAACAGAGTCCGGAGGTAAGCATACTGAACCGGGATGCAACCTTGTGCACGGGTATTCGTGTGTGCTGGCAACATGTCACGATAACATGCCCCGGGCCACTCCCCTGGATTTTTTCAGCGACGGTACGCTTTCCGTCTGGATCACTGCCGAGCCGGGAGGGAAAATAGCAAACATTATGCGCAACCCCAATGTCAGCATCGGCTTTTATGAACGACTCGACCACAGCGTTGAACAAAAAAGTATGCAGATGTGGGGCACGGCCGAAATCGTCAACCTGAAAAACAACCCTGAACTGTTTGATGAGAAGTGGGTTCAATTCGGTCTTGATGAAGCCACGGCCGGTCTCCTGGAGGAAAACATGGCAAAAGGTCTGATTCCCGAAGGGCCGGTAGAACAGATCATGACCATGATTCGCAGCAAAATTAACATGCTTAAAATCACCCCGACAAAAGTAGCGCTGCTTTGTATGCGCCCTGATGCTTTGCCTCAGAAAAAGATGTGGGAAGAGGGTAGAGCCTTCATGAATAAATTATCTGCCTAAAACGTAAAAAATTTCGAAAATACATACGTTTTCCTGGATAACCGGATATAAGAATGAGCCATTGCCAGGACACAAGGAGATCTCTGTATGGCCATAAAAGTAATTGACTAGTCAATTACTTTGTGCTATTAAATAAACTATGGATGTGAAAAATTTTAAACCTGAGGACTCCCTGGCATTCCTGCTCAATAAAACAACCCGTGCTCTTTCTACACGGCTCCAGTGGCTTTTTACCGGCGAAGGCTTTGATGTTACATCCGAGCAGTGGATGATTTTACTTCTATTGTGGCAGGAAGACGGCCGGTTTCCCTATCAGATCGCCGAGGTTATCGGAAAAGACAGGGCCGCTATTACGCGCCTTATCGACGGTCTTGAAAAGCGCAACCTGGTGGTCCGCATCAAGGACAAAGACGATTCCCGTCAAAAACAGGTGTACCTGACGCCCAAAGGAAAAGCGCTGGAAGAGCAGTTGATACCCCTGGGATTGCTCAATATGCAAAAGGCCGTAGAGGGGCTGAGCAGTGAAGAAATCGATAGCTGCAAAACGGTATTGAGAAAGCTTTACAATAATCTTATACAATAATTTTTTACTAATATAATTGATATGTCAATTATTTAACAGATTTGGATATTGTACCCAACGCTTATGGAGGCGGCATGAGATTCAAAGACAAACACATAATCATAACCGGGGCCGGAACCGGCATCGGACGCGGCATTGCACATTTACTGGCCGACGAAGGCGGCCGCGTTGTCATCGCCAACCGCAACCGCGAGAACGGAGAGCGCGTTGCCGGTGAAATTAAAGAAAAGGGCGGGACCGCCCTGTATATCCAGACCGACGTTTCGCAGGATAAGGACATTGCATGTCTTATACAGCAGGCAACTGATGCTTTTGGTCCGGTAGACGTTGCGGTTTCAAACGCCGCGATCAGCGAATCGGCATCTTCGGCACTCGAACTGGGCATGGAGGAGTGGGACCGGGTGTTCGCGGTCAATGCGCGGGGTTCTTTCGCCTTTTGCCGGGCATGCGGCCAAAACATGGTCGACTGCGGCACCCACGGATCGATTGTGACGGTGGCTACCCTGATGGCGCGCAGCGGCAAAGGTATGTCCGGTGCATATGCACCATCAAAGGCAGCGGTCATCATGTTTACTAAAACACTGGCCAAAAGCCTGGCACCCATGGGTATCCGGGTCAACTGTGTCTCGCCGGGGGTTGTTGCAACCGATATCTATAACCGGGTAGAGGATGAAATGATGATGGAACGCGGGACCTTCGCCGACTGGCTGGTGGAGGAATCGGTCAAGAACGGGCAGCTTTTAATACCGCGTGCCGGCACGGCCGAAGAAATCGCCGCGGCGGTGGCTTTTTTGGCATCCGATGCGGCCTCCTATATCACCGCCCAAAACCTGAGCGTCGACGGCGGCATGGACTGGTGCTGGTAAAAGGTCGAGCGTTGGACATGTTGTTCGGCGTGCTGAAAAAAACAGTGAACACGGAGGATTGAAGCAATGAGTAAGCAAAACAGTACAACAGCTTTTACCGTTGACAGTGAAATCTGCATCGGCTGCGGGGTTTGTGTTGATGCCTGTCCCATGAAAATTCTGGAGTTGCAAAAAGGTATTTGCCGGATATCCGATCCTGAAAAATGTCTTGAGTGCGGAACCTGCATACGTGAATGCCCGGTAAACGCCATCTTTATACCGGGTGTGAAGATAGCGGTCAAAGACGGTTCGCCACCTGTTACACAACAGCAGGGCAGTGTTGCGGCTGAAACGCCGCAGTTTACCCCCATCCTGCAGCATCTGACCGACATGTTACAGGAGCTGAAGCCGGTGCAGGTGTTCGATCATTGCGGTACGGACATTCGCAGCCTGAATGAATTCGATCTTGAAGGGCAGACGTGTTTTTACCGGGCATATGCGGCTGATAAACTTGAAAAAATAGGCCTATCCCGCATGAACTTTTACGGGACCATGGTGGCCGATGTAGTGATTCTTACACCGGGTGCCGAATATGATATACCCTACTATGTTATGGACTGGGATGAATCAGACGAGCATATTTTTTTCATTTGCGACCTGCTCCCCAGCGACGACGTGGGCCGCAACCAGGATCACCTGCAGAAATACTACTTTGAGCCGCTGGACGATCTCTACCACACCTATTCAGCGGTGCCGGGCATGAAACCCAGTGTGTTTCACTGGGTACGGGCTTTGCACTCCCCGTACATCATTACCGGCACAGTGGAAAAAACCACAAAAAACGTCGACTTGATCTTCAAATGTGCCACCGATTACCTGCAAGCCTGGCTGAATATATATAAAGATGCCCGGCCGAAAAAAAGGGAATCGGAATCCATGAAATTGATCCACGAACGGCGTAAACAGATCAGGGCCGTGTACAAGGAAAACGACCCCGGCGTCGGGTCTCTCAATAAATTTCTAGGTGATGAAATGGCTGATGTCGCCCTTTCAATCATCGAACCGTAACAGCGTGCCGGTATCATAAACGGTTACGCAGGCACAGGTATGCCGGAAAACCAGTCAACTCTTTTTTAAGGGGACAATCATGGCACATAACGATTTTGTAGAAGCAGCAAAAAAAAGCATGGAAGCACTGTCATTGCGGGCCGCTGAGATCGACCCACAACTCAGGCACATCGAGGCGGCCGGAGGCACAATCGACCTGGAGATATATACCGCCGACAAGATTGGAAAAGCGGTTTTTTGTGCCATCAACCTGCACGACACCGGCGTTGAGGAGGCAACGGCAATGATCTGGCCGGACGAAAATCACAATTTTCCGATCCTGTGGTGCAACATGACGGTTGTTCCTGAGGTTATGAACGTGCCTATATTCGACTTCGTACCCATGATGGATTACGTGGTCTGGCCCGGCTATGCCGAAACATATGTTGCATGCATAAAAGACCTGCGGGACGATGCGCTTGAAACGCTGGGCGATACGGTTATAGACAAGGCTACAAACCTTCCTTCGCTCTCCGTCTACACCCTTTCTCCCTACAAAGTTGTTGCCACCATTTCAGATGCGGGCGTTGCAAAGGTGCCGCTGGTAGCCAAAGCCTATGTTGAAAAATATATTGAGTTGTGGCGGCAGGCCGCACCCCTTGCCGACGCTGATGAGAGGGATTTTTATCTCAGGAAAAAGGCGGCCACCAGCAAGCTCATGAAAGCAAACGATCCGGGATATCCGTTTATGGTCGATGTGTTCGGCGAAGAAAAGACGCACCTGGTTTTTGACGCTGTTTTTTAAAATGATCGAAAGGAGATGTTATGGAAAAGCAAACCGGTAAAGAAATACCCTGGGAAAAACAACGAGATATGCTTATTGAAATGACCGCTTTGAAGCTGCCCCTGCTGTACCAGTCACTGGTGAACGTATACGGTGAAGAAAAAGGCAAAAAGATATACGAGGATCTTTTTGAAGAAAACTTTAAAAAACGGGCCGCACAGTTTGAGGGCAAAGATATCGGCGATATCATGATGGCGGAAATAGACATGTTTCCGGCAACCGGATGGAAAATATGGGTTGAAAAAAAGGACGAAGAGGGACGGCCCGCCTGGTATGAACACCTTGAAAAATGTCCGCATCTCGAGGCCACCAGGAAGTACAAACTGCCTGATCCGTGTCCGCTGATCTGCGATATGGACTGCGTTATGGGTGAGAAATACAAGGTCGCCGTGTGGGAGCGGATTAAACACATGCCCGCCGGCGATTCGGAATGCTGTTTTAAAATAACGCGTTGTACCTGATGCCGTGCCAAAAGGAGTTCGTTCCGTGCGTGCGGTAAGGGGGCGTGATGCTGAGCGTTTTCCAGGGGTTACGGTTATCTGAGCTTCCGAAAATGTATTTCAGCGTGTTTGATACACCAAACAAGCCCCGGAATTGTGATTAACGGCAACAAAAAAAGGAGGAACAACCATGAAACAAAAAAGTACCACCATCCGAAGCATGCTTTTTCTCATTGCCGGTATGGGCCTGATGGTCGCCATCGTCAGCCCCGGTTCGGCACAAACCATTGATTTTATCGGCAGTGCAAAAAAGAGTTTCAGCACATATATGACCGAAACCGTACCTTTTGATGAAACATACCAGCAGTATGATGTTGAAGGGGGGTCCGTGAGCCTGGAAGTGTATACCTCCGATAAGATAGAAAAGATTGTTTTTTCGTCTATTCAGATCGAATCTACCGGTGTCAGCGAGGAGTCGGTCTTTATCTATCCCGCCGAAGGATATGATTTTCCGGTGTTCTGGGCGAACATGACCCGTTTTTCTTTTATCAATATCCTCATTTTCGATTTTATGCCGCTCCAGGATCTGGTGGTTTCACCGGAATACGGCCTGAAGTACATGGAACCGTTGAAAACAACCAAAGAAGCGGTGATGGATGACATCCTGGGGTATACCGTGCGTGACAAGGCGGTGGAATTTTCCACCCAGGCAATGTATGCCTACTCCCCCTACAAAATGATTGTCAGGGTTTCCCTGCTGGGAGCAATGCAGATTGCCGATGTAGTGGATGCATACGGCAAAATGTATATTTCACTGTGCGACAATGCAACACAGCTTGAGGAAGGCGCCGCACGCAGCTATGCAACACAAAAGCTGACCGCTTTGCGGACCCTGTTGCGGACCAACGACCCGGGGTACCCGTATATGCTGGAAGTTTTCGGCGAAGCAGTGACACAAGAAATTATGGATGTCATTTTCTAGAGCCCTGCCGGGCCATCCGTCAAGGAGTGCATTATGGATACCTCTGCAATCACAAAAGCCCTTATTGCCATAGTGGGTGAACCCCACGTGACGAGCAACACCACGGCAACGTTTGCCTATTCCAAGGATGCCAGCCTTTTCAACGGCACGCCTCCCGCCGTTGTGGTCCGGCCCGGCTCAACTGAAGAGGTGTCCAAAATCATGTCACTGGCCAACCGGGAGGGCATCCCTGTTGTGGTGCGGGGCGGCGGGTCGAGCATTTACGGTCAACCCAAGGGAAGTCCCGGTAAAAATATTCTCATCGACATGACCGGGATGAACCGGGTTCTGGAGCTTAACGAGAACGGCATGACGGTTTCGGCCCAGGCCGGTATCATGATGGGCAAGCTGCAGCAGGCCTGTAACCGGGCCGGTTACTATGTTTTCGTGCCGGCGGCACCGTTGCACA
>JANQGV010000185.1 GCA_028282925.1 Thermodesulfobacteriota bacterium | reverse complement strand
GAGCCATGTATGCTTACCAGCCTGCCGTATCCTGCCCTGCACATCACCTGCAAAAAACGTAATGGTGCATACAAGCTAGCTTATCCCGTCCATACAGATACCGACTTCAAATGGGCCGTTATCAACGGCAAATTTTATCATAACCATCGGGTTTTTAAAAATCCCGTCCACGGTGAGATCCTTTCCCGAAACAACGCTGGGCAGAGATGCCTGCAGTTTAATACCCTTGGCGGACAGTCCCTGACGCGCCTGCCCGGATATCATATTTGCTATTTCACCGACCGCCTCACGAACCTCATCGCATAACTTTGTGATGTCCTCACCCAGCATATTGGAAACGACCTGGCAAATACTGCCTTCGGTAAAACCCACGGTCATAAATCCCCTGATATTATCGGCTTCATTTGTAAGTCCCACAATTCCGACCACCTCACCCACTGCATTGGCGTTGTCCCAGTCCAGGGTCTCTCCAATCGTCGGGGTAACAAAAGCCATGGTTTCCATAACCTTCAGTGTTGCATCAATAAACAGAGATACTATTTTTTCATCCATCCGGTTTCCTCACGCAAAAAAAGTGTCCGGGATAGTGCCCTTATCCCTCGGGTATCGATTCCCACAGCTGAACCGCCAGGGGCTCGGCCAGCAGCTCCATGCTTTTTTTAAAGAAATCCTGAACATAGGGTTTTTGCAGATGCTCATCCAGATCATCCTTACTCTCCCAGTTTTCATAAAACATAAAAATCCTGGCATTTTCGGGGTTCTGGAAAAGTTCATATATGATACATCCCGCTTCGGCCCGTGTAGGCTCAATAAGCGCAGTCAATTCCTGCTTCAACACACCTTCATATCCTTCTTTTGCAATCATATGGGCAGTAACGGTTACTGTGGTATCCGACATAATTTTAACCTATATAGTAATAATTATTAATCAATTATAATTGGTTTTTTTCAATCGTCCAGCACTTTATGTGTTAAAAAATCACCATTGCGGCGGTTTCCTTCAACAGACGTTTTTCCTGGAAAATTTTTTGAAACTTTCTGAATGGTATCGGCAATCGCTGGATGAGAAAAAAGTGTCGCAAGACATATTCAGAGCCCTTTATGCACCGAGAACCTTCCGTATACGCTGAACAGCCTCCGTTTCGTCAAAAGGTTTCACCAGATAATCGGTTGTTCCAGCCTGGATGGCGGTAATCACACTGTCTTTATCGTTTCTGGTTGTCAGCAGGATAAAGGGTACCCCTTTGGTTGCTTCATTACCCCTGACCTTATATAACAGCTCATCTCCATTCATGTTCGGCATATTCCAGTCGGAGAGAACGAGATCAAATTTCTCGTTTTGCAGAATCTCCCAGGCCTCTACCCCGTCACCGGCCTGAACAACCTTTTCTACCGGGAAGTGTTTCTGAAGAATTTCATTCAGGTGGTAACGTATGCTTTTACTGTCATCAACCACTAAAATGATCAGCTTTTGGGGCGACACGTTTTTCCCTTTCTTTAGCGGCATCGGTCATACACCGCTACAGAGTTTTTTCGAAACGCCGTGTAGTTCTGATTTTTGCCAGTTATTTTATCCTAGAAAAACAGAACGCTTTTTGTCAAGAATATAATAAGATTAATATATGATAATTTATATCTCACAATAGCTAATTATAAAAATATAATATATTTTTAATTCTGAATGCATTCGCTGAACACACGGTCCGGGCAGCCATTGCCTCTAATGCTCGCGTTGCAAAACCTCAGGGACCTCGACCCCTGTTCCCCACACTAAATGCAGTCCCAGCCGGTTGACCCTGGTTTGACAGGATCTGCAATTATGGGTATAGTGCATGCGATATACCATTTTCGGCAGGGATAGTATGCCTATGGCCGCACATGCCGCACTGTTCATACCTGCAGTAATACTGCTTATAGGTTTGCCCCTGGCCGGGGCATATCTTACCGGCGGTCCGGTACACACCTATCTGGAATTTCCTCCGGTTACCCGCCATGTGGCCCATGCTCCTTTTTCGTTGCCGGTGTTCCTGGGGATGGCCCTTTTTATTATTGTCTTTATCTGCCCCTTCCTGCTCCGGATTGTCCGCGCACCGGATATGCCTCGCTCTAAAAAAGCACCCTTGAGACCTTTTCCCTGGTGGGGATATGTCGGCATGGTACTCTGTGCCCTGGCATGGATTATGGCATGGACACGTTTTCCCTGGTTTGAGGCTTTTCAGTTGCATACCTTTACCCCCCTCTGGCTTTCCTACATCATCGTTATGAATGCCCTGACCTGGAGGCGTAGCGGCCGGTGCCCTATGCTCAACCGGACAAAACGGTTCATGGCCCTTTTTCCGCTCAGTGCGGTCTTCTGGTGGTTTTTTGAATTTCTGAACCGCTTTGTACAGAACTGGTATTATGTTGCCGTAGAACAATTCAGCCCCATTGAATATTTCTGGTTTGCCTCGCTTTCCTTTTCCACGGTGCTGCCGGCCGTGTTGAGCACCTGTGAATTTTTCATGACGTACCCTGTATTCAATCGGGCATTCGGCAACTGGACTGCTCTTAACGTAGCTCATCCAAAACGCCTTGCCAGCTTTGCTTTTTTGCTTGCATGCCTTGGGCTGACAGGCCTTGCCGCCCTGCCCGATCTGCTGTATCCTCTGGTCTGGATCGCACCGCTTATAATTATTGTGTCACTGCAGGCCCTCCTGGGACGCACACATGTTTTTTCACCACTTACGGCGGGCAACTGGGGGCATCCGGTTTGTGCCGCCCTGGCGGCCCTGCTGTGTGGCTTTTTCTGGGAACTCTGGAACTACCACAGCCTTGCAAAGTGGATATACTCGGTTCCATATGTCCACCGCATATCTGTTTTTGAAATGCCCCTGCTGGGATTTGCCGGATACTTGCCGTTTGGGCTGGAATGTGTTGTAATCGGAACTATGGTATACAGACAGAACCACACATAACGGCACTTTTTATAAACAATACTTGTATTACGCTATGAATATTTTTCTTCTCGGCACCACACACCGACTGTTGCAGGCATTACAGGAAGCAGGCCACCATGTTGTCACCTGTGGACCGGGAGAAGAGTGCGATGTACAGATATCGTATGACTCTCTTGTACCGGTAACCGACATACTCGACCAGGCCCCGGCATGTTTCACCCCCGATGTGTTGTTGTTCATGGACAACAGCAAGCCGCTCCTGCTCAGCGGTCTTGAGGACTGCCCGATCCCGACCGTGTGGTACGCAGTCGACAACCACCTGCACGGCCCCTGGCAAAGCGACGGTGCAAAACTGTTCGACGTTGTCTTTGTTGCTCAAAAGGATTTTGTAACCGACTTCCGGGAGGGTCCCGTTGCAAACCGGGTGGCCTGGCTGCCGCTTTTCTGCAAAAGCAACAAGGACACCCGGCTGGCCCTGGAGACACAACATGAGGTGGCCTTTGTAGGCAGCATCGACCCCAAAAAAAATCCGGACCGGACGGCACTGCTTGAACGCCTGTCCAAAAGGATTCCCCTCCACTGCACAACCGGCGAATATGTCAGCGTCTTCAACCAGTCGAAAATCGTGCTTAACCAGAGCGTTAAAAGTGATGTTAATTATCGAACCTTTGAGGCCCTGGGCTGCGGCAGTTTTCTCATTACAGAGAAAGTCGGTAACGGGCAGGCCGAGCTTTTCACCGACCGGGTGCACCTGGCCCTGTATGAAAGCGGCAACATCGACCAGCTCGTTGAAACCGTACAGTACTATCTGGACCATGACGAGGAACGGGAAACCATAGCCTGGCAGGGTTGGCAGGAAGCCATCGGCAAACACACCGATGCACACCGGGTCCAAACCATTACAGACATCATAGCAGCGGGAGATCCCGGCCAGGCAGTGACCAAAAGAAAAAAGTCCCGGGCCGTGCTGCAGCGCTATGCCGCCAAAATGTATACGACCCTGCTGTTTCAATATGACTATGAGGATGCGGCAAAGCGCCTGTTTTATACCTGCGGCACGCAACTCATCCAAAACGCCTTCAACCATCATGCCGCTGAGCAGAACATACCCGAAGCACTGCGTGATGCCGTCGTGTACGGAGAACTGCTGATAACCAACGGATCACTCAGGGAGGCCGTACACCTTATGCAGCAGGCCGCATCCTGCACAACCGACCCGGAATCGCAGGAGTGCAACCGGTTAAAAGCCGACCTGTTTGAACGGATCGGATTTGCCCATTCTCTTGCCAAAAACGCAGATGCCGCAAAAGCCGCACTCAACGAAGCCGCAAAATACAACCCCGAAAAACACGCCCCCGAAGACACATCGCAAAACCCGGAACAGTAATCAACCTCGACCAAGGTCGAGACTTAAGAAGAATCCAATAGGGGTGCTTGAAAAACATTACAGCAGCATCTTCAGCCTTGATGAGCAAAAGAAAAGGCGCCCTGCAACGTGTCCCGCCGCTGGCGGGATACCCTCGCGGCACGATTTCAGTCGGCGGGTCAACAAACTCGCCCCTGAAAAGCG
>JANQGV010000192.1 GCA_028282925.1 Thermodesulfobacteriota bacterium | reverse complement strand
TCGCTTGTTTTGGGCCTAAGCGGGATGCCCTCGCGGCACGATTTCAGTCGGCGGGTCAACAAACTCGCCCCTGCAAAACGGGGCTCAAACATGTTGACCCTTATCTCCTCCTGAAATCGCTGCACTCGGCTGCGTTGCAATGGGATTAAGAAAGCCCGTAACTACTTACAGTAAGTTTTATTATCTATCAATGCTGCATGCATCGAAGTTATAATCTCAATCAATTATAGCGTTTAGCTATTTCCTCCCGCCCAGAAGGGGTATCCTTACAGAACGTATTATCAGCTTTGTTTGACCTTCTGAATCACGGCATTGGCCAGATCCACCAGTTGTGCGGTTTCGGCATCATCGGGCAGATAGGCGGCCCGGACTCCCGGCTCGATAACATCGAGCTTGATTTCCTTCAGGTCGTCGACGATAAACTGAACCGCTTCACCACTCCAGCCGTAGGAGCCGAAGGCCCCGGCGACCTTGTTCTGCGGTTTGAGTCCTTTCATGTAGCAGAGCAGGTCGGCAACGGTTGGAAACAACTGGCGGTGAAGGGTCGGCGATCCGATCAGCACGCCCCGGGCATCCAAGATTTCGCCCATGATGTCGCTGCGGTGGTTCTCCCTGATTTTCATCAGCTTGGCTTCAATACCGGCGGCAACAATGTTTTCCAGAAGAATGTGGGCCATCTTTTCGGTGCTTTTCCACATGGTGTCATAGGTGATGACGACTTTCTGTTTTGCCTCATGCTGGCTCCACTCGTCATACAGCTTGATGACTTTGCCCGGGTCTTTGCGCCAGATGACGCCGTGGCTGGGCGCGATCATGTCGATTTCCAGTTTCAGCTCCGTAACTTTTTTCAGGGTGGCCTGAATGAGGGGGGCAAGATGGGTGAGCAGGTTGGCATAATATTTCCTGAGTTCGAACAGGAGCTCGCCCTCTTCAACCTCGTCGTCGAACCGCCCGGAGCCAGCAATGTGCTGGCCGAAACCGTCCATGGAAAAGAGCAGTTTTTCTTCAGGCAGGTAGGAAAACATGCTGTCGGGCCAGTGGACCATAGGTGTTTCAAGAAACTGCAGGGTCCTTTTTCCGAGTTGCAGGGCGTCGCCTGTTTTAACCGCTTCCACCTCAAGATCCTGACCGTAATATTTTTTCAGACCGTTGACGGCCATTTTTGACGAAAACAGTTTCACGTTGGGGAAGTGGTGCAGAAACTGCGGCAGTGCGCTGGAATGGTCTTTCTCGATATGATTGCAAATGAGATAATCGATTTTCGCGGGATCGATGATCTGCCGGATGCGGTCCAGCATTTCTCCGAGAAACGGCTCTTTCACCGTGTCGATCAGGGTCACTTTTTCATCTATGATGAGATAACTGTTGTAGGTAGCTCCCCGGCCGGTGATATACCCGTGAAAATCCCTTAAATTCCAGTCGACTGCACCAACCCAGTAGATTCCTTCTTTCAATGCAACGGACATAAAAAAAACTCCTTTTACTTAATGTTCAGTATTTTACGGAATACGTGTTCCGTTTTAATTGACCTTGATGGTAGTGGTTTTTGCCGCCATATCCACAATCGGCAGTACCGGAGCCCCTTCTCCCAGCAGCAGGTTGGCAAGGGATTGCGGGTACGAGCGATATCGGAGCGTGGTCTGTACCGTTATGGGCCCAACCGTTTTTTTCGGGATGACAAAAGAAAATTTCTCAGTTGCCGATCCTTTGGGCGGAATTGTTTTATTGTATTCGAAGCGGGCGATTTCCCAGGGCTTCATCGTGTGCTGCCCGTCTTTGTCCAGGGCATAGGCATTGAAAATGCGGGCATCGTTGATGATGTTGTGGGCTTTGTCGAGGTTGCCGGATCGCAACAACTCTTTGCCGGAGGCGTCGGTAACCCGGACGTCAAGCCACATCTGGCGAACCTCGGTCAGACTGGTCGGCAGGTTATGACCGGCCGCCACATTGGTTACTTTGACCGCTACGGTCACCATGTCGCCGGGTGTACCTGCGGCAGGGGCCTGCAGGTTGAGCTCGGCGGCGCTTTTCAATCGTTGTTCGGCAATTGCGGCATGTTTCTTATACCCCAGCAGGGCGGGTACCGTGAAGTTACCGCCGACAAACTCGTGGGTAAACATATTCTCACGTTGGGGCCCGGTTATGCACGGCTGTCCCGGGTTGACGGGGCGCTTGAGGGTTTTAGCCGTTTCAACCGCTTTTTCAATCGGCATCATGTGACAGTCCTGGCACTGGATATCATTTTGGGCGTAGATCGAATATTTCCATTCATCATAGGTCCGTTCGATATGAAAGTTGGTAACCGGATGAAATACCTGGTGGCAGTTGGCGCAGAACTCCGATTTGGTATGCAGTTCCGAATAAGCGGTATCGTGATACTGGGATTCCGAGTCTTTATACGGGCCGCGTTTTACATCGCCCGGATCAACGATCAGGGATGCGTTCTGGGGCTCGTAGGTAGGGGTTTCCAGAAATGAGCTTTCTTTAACCGTGTGGCAGACATCACATTGCACACCCTCTTTAACGATATCGCTGGCATGAAACTCGCCGTCTTTAAAAACAATATCGTTGGAAACCACGCCGGCCACGCTGTGGCAGCCGCCGCACAACTGGCGGGTAAATCCTTTTGTCTCCTGCTCCCCAAGCTTCCAGAGGGCCTGGAACACCGGATCGATAAAGGATGAGGAGTGCATGGAGCCTTTCCACTGCTTGTAGATGTCGGGGTGACATCCCATGCAAATCTCGGAAGATTCAAAGGCGTCCGGCTTCACCGGCTTGCCGTCGACGGTATTGAGCAAGGAGGGAAAAAACGGAAATGTATCGGTTATCTTTTTTTCTTCGGCGGGTACCATGGGACAGAAAAACAGTACACACAGTAAACAGATCATCATCGTACATACACACTTTTTCATTTGTTCCTCCTGGTTGAAATTAGCTGTTTTTACGGGTCACCTGCTTTGCAGAGCGTTCACCGAAAGCACTGATGTTTGAGGCACACTCGTTCTCCCTGGTCCACTGTCGACCGATGGATCGGGTTGTAACAACAGGTCAATCATAGTCGGTTTAAGCACATTTTCAAGCATTTTTTAAAACGGTTGGATATCGTTTTTTGCAGGATGCCCACGGTCTGCGGTCACCGGGAAGAGGGTGTTTGTTCCAGGGTATCCCCGTTCCTGCAGCAGGGGTGCCCGGCTGCTGTTATTCGGAACAGAGTCCACCCGTTGAGGGGAATGGTTCTTACTCGCGCATTGCCCGATTTACTGTTCTGCATGTACGCAGGCCGGACAAAGCCCCTGAAATTCCAAACGGTGTCCGAGAATTCTATATCCGCATTGTCCTTCAACGCTGGTTTCCAGCGTTTGTATGGGGGCCAGCTCAATGTCGTCGACTTTGCCGCAGTTGAGGCATCTGATGTGGTAATGCTTTTCAGGATTACCATCAAACCTTTTCTGCCGTCCGCCCACCTCGATTTTTTGAACCAGGCCCTGGTCTGTCAGCCACTCCAGGTTTCTGTAGACAGTTGCCAGACTGATTCGCGGTAATCGCTGCCGTATCTGATCATACAATTCATCAGCGGTGGGATGGGATGTTACGGCGCGAAGCTCTTCCAGAATAACCTCGCGCTGATGGGTAATCCTGGGTTTTGGTTGCTTCATGTCAAGCCACCTCCTTGTAGTAATTATTATTAGTTGATAGGCTTTCTTATGTCAAGAAAGTTTTTACATACACGCCAGATATATATTGTACGTAGCGTTATTGCTTCCGTATATGCATTGCAATACACAAACGCCAATATTAAAAAATGATAGATATATATAAAATATATATATTTATTATAAATATATGCAGGATACGTCTTTTTTAGTGCCCCATACGTATTCAGTTTCGTGCTTTTGGATCTGAAAATAATAGCACATTATGAGTAAAATATACAGATAAAGTAGGTATTGGGGGGAGGGTGGCGGAAAATACTCATTTTCTTCGTTACACTTTTCGGTGGTGGCTTCCGGAAAACACCCATCTATCCCGATCATATCGGGATTACGCTTCACACTCAGGCATTGTGATGTACAAAACAGTACGCCTCATGCCTTCGGATTCGCGTGCCGTGTATCTGAACATTTTCCGAAAACCTTCACGGAAAGAAATTTTTATGAAAGTCCACCTTGCAGCGAGAGATCGGATTACCGTAGCCTATATCTTGTCCTGGAATTCTTTGGCCCGTTCAGGCTGGGCCGTGGAAAAAAACTCCAGTATTCTATCGCTGAGCTGTTTATGGTTGAACGGTTTTACGATATAGCCCTGGATGCCCAATTGTACACAGTCAAGAATCGACTCACGGCGGGCTATGGTGGTGACCATGATTATCGGTGTTTTGACATCGCCCAGACTTTGGCGGATCTCCTTGAGGATTGAGTAGCCGGTCATACCGGGCAGCATGATATCCATCAGCAGCAGGTCCGGCTTCCACTCTTTATACACAGCAAGCCCCTCTTTTCCATTGGATATGAATTTTTTAACGAACACAGCGTCGGAAAGAAACTTGTCATACAGGGCCACTATGCTTTGATCGTCTTCCACTATCAATGTTTTCAGTCGGTTGCCGATGGGTTCTTCAGGCTCCTCTTTCATTTCATGGATGGCAAACCCCAGGCTGTCCAGCAGCTTTTCAATGGTGAGGTTGTCTTTAACCAGGTAATCTTTCGCACCGGCTTCCATGGCCTGCACCGCGGTTTCTTCGCTGCCCTGGCCGGTAACAAAAACAACCGGTATGTCCTGTGACTTTTCGGTTTCCTCCATTTGTTTTAATACTTCCAGCCCGTCGAAGTCGGGCAGGCGGTAATCAAGAATAACGCAGTCAATGTCGTCGCCGGAGAACATATCCAGCCCCTGTCGGCCGGTTTCCGCTTCGAGAAAATTATACGAGTAGGTTGTATCTTTTTTAAACAGCCTGCGATACACTTCCCTGTCGTCGGGATTGTCGTCAATGATAAGGAGGTTCAGTTCTTTTTTAGCCATGCGTCTTCCTTTCCAGCAGTATGCACTATTCGGGGTCCTTCGTTTGTTCCTGTCTCCCTATGGTAAGATCAGGATACAGTTTCTGTCTGCAATCCGGGCAGATGCTGTGGGTAAACTCCACGCCGGACAAATGCTTGAAATAGATTTCAACCTGTTGCCAGTATCCGTTGTCGTTACGGATTTTTTTGCACGCGCTGCAAATCGGCAGCAGCCCTTCAAGCCGCCGGATTTTCTCTACGGCCTGCTCGAGCTCCTTGATATAACGATCACGTTCATGCTCGGTCTGTTTTTGCCTGACGGCATAGGCTATTGAGCGGGAAAGTATATCGGCATTGATATGGTTTTTAATAATATAATCCATGACCCCCAGTTGCATTGCCTTGACCGCAACCATTTCAGTGCCCTGCCCGGTAAGAAAAATAATAGGAATATTTTTTCCGTAGCGCTCAGCAGTCAGTTTTTCAATAAATTCAAGTCCGTCGACATCGGGGATATTGTAATCAAGGAGAATACAGTCCGGCCGAACCGTTTCAGCACAAAGCCGTAAGCCCTGTTCGGCGTTTTCCGCCTCATATATGGTATACACGTTGTGCGAGTCTTTCAAGAGAAAGCGCTTTACGGACTCACGGTCCTCAGGGCAGTCGTCAACGATCAGAATGGTAAGCGGTTTTTTTTCCATGTGATTAATCCTGTTTTGGGAGCACGACTATCTCAAACCAGTAGTCCTTCAACAGCTGAATTGCCCGCATGAAGCCGTCTATGTTGACCGGCTTGTGGATATAGCTGTTGGCTCCGGCGGCATAGCATTTTGCTATGTCAAGTTCATGTGACGAGGTCGTCAGTACGACCACCGGAATTGCCTTTAAATCTTCGTCCTGTTTTATGGTACCGAGCACCTCATGCCCGTCCGTTCCCGGCAGATTCAGGTCGAGCAGGATGATGCCCGGCCGGGGGGCCTTTG
>JANQGV010000160.1 GCA_028282925.1 Thermodesulfobacteriota bacterium | reverse complement strand
GTGACATGCGCATGCCGCACCTGGACGGCATCGGGGTTTTGAAGGTTGTACGCAAGGAGGCCCCGCAAACCCCCATTGTTATGATCTCCGGTGGAGGCTCGCTGATCGAAGAACGAACCGCCATGCCGGATATGCTGTCAGTCTGAGAATACGCAAACGGGTGGAAGAGATCTTTGGCTGGCTTAAAACCTTGGTACCATGAACACATTGAGGCTCAGAGGGCAGCCAAAGGTTGCCGGTATATTCACGTTTGCACTCGCAGCCTACAATCTGACACGGATGAAAAACCTTGGTGTTGCGTGTGTCTCATAAACAATACCTTACCAGATGCGCGGTGCCGTAAACTTATGCACATACGCCAGCGTTTTAAAGCTTTGGGCTGCCAAACCAATACTTTTTCTTTTTCAAAGAACAAAATGATTACCTTAAATCAAAATAGGCAATCAAATTGATTTTTGTGAAGCCTTTTTCAACAGTCTGCTAAGCAGTGCATTTAAAACGATTTAGGTTTTGAAATCGGGGTTTTGTATGGTAGCATCATGCATACAAAAACATGATTAAATACGCGAGATTGCATGGAACAGGCGGTGAAAAAGGAGCATAAATACCGGGCTTTGGGTATCGACCCGGGCCTTGCGGCCACGGGTTATGCCGTGGTGGGCACTTTTGCCCAGGGGGGCGAGTTGTGCACCTACGGCAGCCTGAAAACCGCCGCAAAGACCCTCATACCCGAGCGGTTGCAGATGATTTACCGGGGCGTGAGCGGGCTTTTGCAGGAGTGGCGGCCCGATATCATGATAGTTGAAGATGTGTACGTGCTTGACCGTTACCCCAAGGCCGCTGTGCAGCTTGGTGAGGTGCGGGGCGTTATCGCTCTTGCGGCCCAGGACAACGGTGTTGAGGTGGTGGAGATGAAACCCACCGAGGTGAAAGGCGGCCTTACCGGCAACGGTCGGGCCTCCAAAGAGCAGGTGAGCCGGGCGGTAAAGCGCATGCTGGGGGTGAAGAAAGACATTAAGCCCGACCATGCCTCGGACGCCACGGCACTTGCGCTGCTGGGCTTGAGCCGGCGAGGGTATTACAAGTGGTGATAACTCTATAGTATATAAATAAGGCGATTATGATCAGGTATTTGAAAGGCAAAGTACTGAGAGCTGAAGAGGGCCGGATTGTGGTTTTGACCGGCGGGGTAGGGTATGAAATTCTGCTGCCCGAGATTGTGTGGCAATCGTTTCTGCGTCGGGAGAACACCGACGATGATGTGGAGCTGTATATCTCGTTTCACCAGACCGTGCAGAATCCCAAACCGTCGCTGATCGGTTTTACCAGCGAGATAGAGCTTGAGTTTTTCGAGTACCTGATAAAGGTAAAGGACATCGGGCCGGTGATGGCATCGCGGGCGCTCACCATGTCGGTGGCGGTTATTGCACGAGCTATTGAAGAGCGCGATCTGACCACCATCAACAAGCTGAAGGGTATCGGCAAGCGTAAGGCCGAGATGATGGTATCGGAGCTGCACGGCAAGGTGGGAAAATTCGCCCTGATGAAAGACGAGGGCCTGCCCCTTGAAAAGGTTGCCGCTCCGCCAGCCGAGGATTTTACCAAGCAGGTTGTTGACGTGCTGGTGAAACAGCTCGGGCACAACAAGATCGAAGCGGCCAAGATGGTTGCCGAGGCGTTGCAGAGGAAGCCCGATGCGGTGACGCCGGAGGATTTATTCGAAGAGGTTTATCGAGGAACGAGAAATTAAATAACAAGTGTGGAGCTGTGTGGTATATATCAACTGAGTAAATTCACCACCCGCTACGCTAGACACAGAGCGCACTGAGAAGTTATTCTTTTAGCATATGCCGAGAGATACCGGTATATGCTAAGGACTCAACGGCTGTGCCGTATGTTTTTGGCAAAAGCCCTTTACATCGGGCGTCGTCTCCCGCCCGATGTAAAACTATCTTTTCTCTGTGTACTCTGTGCAGCGGGTGGTGAGTAATCAAAAATATGCAGTTGGTTGTGATAACCTCGAAAATCCCTCCTGTTAATAGTATCCCGGACACAGTAGTATCCCAACGTTAATCAAATAAAGTCAACTGGTTAGAGTGTTGGGTGTTTTGAACAAGAATGCTTTTTTTAGAAAAGGCCTCTAAAATGGGTATTTTTTCAAATATCGACAAACTCAAAGCTTATAAAATTGTGTAAAGGAACTGCTCAAGCATCAACTCCTTTTTCATAATAGCAACAAGCAGATAGGTTGATACGGCTGTCCAAATTTGAACTTTTACGGCATTCTCGCTTGTGTCAAAAAAGGCCTTAATACGCAGATGCTGTCTTATCCATTTAAAGAATATCTCAATGTGCCAGCGGGCTTTATACAGTTGAACTATCGTCGCTGCAGGCAGTTCGAAATTGTTCGTAATAAAGATAAGGCGCTTTTGTCTGTCTGTATCGTAAAACCGAATCCGACGTAACGGTTCTGGATAATGTTTGACCGGATAGTGCGTTGTTAAAACAATTGTCTGATCGCACTGTACATTGCTGGACTTGTCCACGTCGTGAGAATATCGGCGTTTGAATTTGAAATTGCTTTTGGCCCGAGTGATGAAAAAAGAGCGCTCCTGATGAAGCTGATAGAGTCGCCGGAAGTCCAGGTAGCCCCGGTCCATCATGTAGAAAGCTCCGGGAGAAGGCACCAGCAGATCCAGAATATTTACATCGTGCATTTTGCCGTCTGGTATATGGATAAACTCGGGAATGCTTCCGCGAAGGTTCATCAGTGTGTGAAGCTTGATAGCACTTTTTGTTCTGCGAAAGCGTGCCCATGGAAACAGACTCATACAAAGGTTCGATATCTCGCAGACTCTCGCGGTAATTTAATTGTGCGAAAGCCATTACCTGGAAATGTTCGGCGCACTTGAATGTTTTGACTTTGTAATTGCCTTGGTATCTGGAAACACATGTGTGGAAACGGCGCCACGGTAAGAGATTCATGATTTGAGCAAAGATAGTAGAGCCTGCGTGCATATACCTCTTCTTTTAAATTGGAAAGGCAAAAGAGTAATCTGACATTCAAATCGATGCAGGTCTTTTTTCTCTGTAACATGTTATTATTATTTCTGTTTTGACGTTTTTTGTGAAAAACGTTGAGACACTACTGTCCCGGACAATGATGAAATCGTGTTGGTATTGCATTGAGGAGAAGTAAATGGACGTATGTTTTTTTGGTGTCGGCGGCGTTGGTGGTTACTATGGAGCTTTGCTGACCAGGTATTTCAACGAAACCGGCGCAGGCAATACATACTTTATTGCAAGAGGTGCGCACAAAGACGCTATTGTGGAAAAAGGTTTGCTGTTGAAAAAAGAAGGCGGAAAAGAAGAGATTTTGATCAGGCCGCACTCCTGCACCGAAAGTGTTGAGGGATTGCCTGTTTTCGACATTATTGTTTTAGCGGTCAAAGGCTACGATTTGGATGCCGCAACAAAAGAGGTAGGAAAAATCGCAGATGAGAACACCATTGTTCTGCCTCTGCTCAATGGTGCCGATATTTATGAACGCATGCGGGAGCATCTGACGAAAGGGTATATTATGCCTGCCTGTCTCTATTTAGGCACGCATATAGAAAAGTCCGGTGTTATTTTTCAG
>JANQGV010000154.1 GCA_028282925.1 Thermodesulfobacteriota bacterium | reverse complement strand
GTGACATGCGCATGCCGCACCTGGACGGCATCGGGGTTTTGAAGGTTGTACGCAAGGAGGCCCCGCAAACCCCCATTGTTATGATCTCCGGTGGAGGCTTGCTGACCGATGTTGTTGAAGCCCTGCGCCTGGGTGCCTGGGACTACCTGGTGAAACCGTTCTCCGACCTTGCCGTTGTTGAGCACTCTATTGACGCCTGCCTGCACCGGGCCAAGCTCGAGCAGGAAAACATAGAGTACCGTGAAAAGCTGGAAAAAGCCAACCGCGAGCTGGAAACCAGCCTTACGCTCCTGCGCAAAGACCAGGAGGCCGGACGCCACGCACAGGCCCAGTTGCTGCCGGAGGAAGAAGAGCGGTTCGGCGAATACATGTTCAGCCACATCGTTCTCCCCTCGCTCTATTTAAGCGGCGATTTCCTCGACTATTTTTCCATCAATAAACGCTATACCGGTTTCTATTTTGCAGACGTCTCCGGCCACGGTTCCTCCTCGGCCTTTGTCACGGTAATGCTCCAGGGGCTGGTGAACCAGGCCGTGCAAAACTATAAAGAACATGGGGAGACCACCATTATCCGGCCCGACGAGGTTTGTTCCTACTTGAATACCGAACTTTTGAAGACCCGGCTGGGCAAGCATGTGGCCATGATCTACGGGGTGCTGGATGCCGAGGAAGATGTTTTGCGGTATGCCCTGGCCGGACATTATCCACCGCCGGTACTCATAGAGGATGAATCGGTCAGCCTGCTGGAGGGCGAGGGCATGGCAGTGGGGATGTTCCCCTTTGCCGAGTATGAAACGAAGGAACTGCAGACCGGTGGGCGGTTCAGCATGGTTTTGTTTTCCGACGGTGTGCTCGAACTGGTTAAGAAGAGCACGTTGGAAGAAAAAGAGCAGAGCCTGCAGGACCTGTGCGCCCGGCCGCCGGTTTCCATTGCGGCCCTGAGCAATGCTCTGAAACTCAACACGGTTACCGAACCTCCGGACGATATTACCGTATTTTTATTGCAGAGAGGGGGGTAGACGCTATGGCAGACCAGGTGCTTTTTGCGCGGCAGAACGGTGTGCCTGTTTTAAAATTTACCGGTGATATCCGTTTTACTGTTTGCCCTGCGGTAGACGGCTTCCTGAAGCGGCTGTTTGTTGAAAAAACAGAATACCCGGTTGTTGTCGACCTGACCGAAACAACCTCCGTCGACAGCACGGCACTGGGGGTGATTGCCAAAGTAGCCAACCACTATCACCGCGAGATGAAAATGAAACCGGCCCTGCTGGCATCTCCGGGCGATGTACTGAAGGTGATCAAATCCATGAGTTTCGACAGGGTATTTACCGTTATGTGTGAAGCCGGGGTGCATGGCAGCTTTGAAGAGTTGCAGCCGGTGCAGCCGGAAGAACAGGATATGGTCAAGCTGATCATCTCGGCCCACAAAACACTTATGAACCTCAGCCGGGAGAACAAAGCGAAATTCGAAAACGTTATCAGTGTGCTGGAGCAGCAGGCGGAAGAAAAAAAGCAGGACGCAGGTACGTGAAAGAATGAGTCTTTGTTTGCGGCACCGGGTCGTCGGCTGTAGCGGTGCTTTTGTCCGGGCCGGGAGTTTTTCAAGAGCGACAAGCTCTGTCTAATATGTTCTGAACTCCTCGTGCTCAGGGGCAAGAATATTCATCAGGTCGTCAAGGTCGGAAGCGTCGATTTCCCGATGGTCCAGATCAGAGGGGATGCCAAGCTCCTTGATGAACTCTTCTAGAAAAAGAATTTTTTCCCTGGTTGCAGGTGTCATTGCCTTTCCTCCTTATGATACGCTTTGACTTACATGTATAGTTAATATCATGGAAAAACTAACCCTGGATTAAAAAAGTGTTAAGAATCGGTTAAGGGGAAAAGTCCGAGAATGCACTAAAAAACAAAACTATTTCATGCACTTACAATGTCCAGGGGCAGAATGAGTAGGTATCCAGCACCTGTGCGGCCTTTGTTTTGGCCCACTGTTCCAGGCCCATTTTTTTTATCAGGCACAGATTGAAAACCTTGGTGTTATGGTACAGGTGGGCCTGGTCGGAATAGGGGTGCAGGAAATCACAGGGGAAGTCCGCACACTGGCTGCATACGGTAACGCCTTTCTCCTGCGCGCAGGGATACACCCGGCACGGCATGGGTAAATGAACGCATTTGCCTCCTTCGCCGCGACAGCCTTTACAGGTAATCTGCTCAAGAGGTTTTTCAAAAAAAGCGGCCAGCACTTCGCGCAACTCCACGCTCTCACCGGCAAGATGGGCATAGCAGGTAAAGCAGGGCAGGCCGCAGGGGGCGGTCATGTGCTTGTAGTCAATGTCTTTGCTTTGTTTTTTCAAGGCTTCCTGGGCCAGTTTTCTTGCCTGCAGCATTAATTTTTCATCCATGATTTGATTCCTTTGTTATATATAGCAGGACCTGCAAAAAAAGTTGTTCAACAGGTAGATTGCTGAATTCTGTAAAGCCCGCCTACTGCCAGTCACGGGCGGATGGATACCCCTCGATTGATGTTGCCTGGTCTATCGCGGCGAGGATCGCTTCCTGAAAGGCCCGGGCCGCCGCAGTGCCGATGGTGTTGATTTTTGCCGGGGGCGCAGCAACCGGGGCCGGACGTGCCGGTACTGATACGGCGAAAACAGTATCGCCGTCGTACATGGTATGAACGGGGTTGATACTGCGGGCCATGCCGTCATGGGCCATGCGGGCGATTTTCTTCAAGGCGGTTTTGGACAACGCCGCATTGGTTGCAACAATGCCGATGGTTGTGTTGGTGCCGCCGAAAACAGTTGTTTTTCGGTTGTTGATCAGCATGTCGGCTGATGAAAGAAAGGAGCCGGGTGTGTCGCCCCTGGTGCCGGCCACAGTTGTGCCGGTCCGGGGGTCGATAATATTGCCCAGGGCGTTAACAGCCACCAGAGCCCCAACCAGGATACCGTCGGGTAGTTTTATAAGGGAAGAGCCCAGGCCGCCTTTCATGGCCCGTTGCATCCCGGCCACTTTACCGACGGTTGCACCTGTGCCGGCTCCGACGCAGCCCTGCTCAACCGGACCGGCTGAGGCTTTTTGACAGGCCTGATGGCCCCACGTGCGGTCCGGCCTGATACGGGGATTGCCCACGGCCAGGTCGAACAGCACCGCCGCCGGGACAATAGGAACCACACAGTTATTGCCCACGTCCAGACCGATTTTCTGTTCCTCAAGCCACTGCATAACGCCGCCTGCGGCATCGAGCCCGAAGGCGCTGCCCCCGGAAAGCACCAGGGCATGCACCTTCTGCACCATATTGACCGGATCAAGGAGATCGGTCTCGCGGGTGCCGGGCGCCGAGCCCTGCACCTCAACAGCGGCAACGGCGCCTTCGGGAGGGAAAACCACAACCGTGCAGCCGCGCAGGGCCTTTGTGTCGGTATAATGGCCTACCTTAATGCCGGGAATGCCGGTGATGGTCGGGTTTTCGGCGGCAAAGGCCGTGTGACATGCTGCAGCAACCAGCATGACTATCATTATAGATACAGTTGTTTTTTTCATAGGAGCCCCTTACGTAACGTTACATACGAACGGTGTTTGTATGGGCAGGCCGTGCTGGAAGATATCCCCTTCGTTCCAGGCCTGCAGAAGGGCATATGTTTGAATTTCCTTTCTATGTGAATATCCTAGCTGCACTCACCGGAATTATCAATAGTAAAAAAAGGGGGAGAGGTTTGCCGGCATAAAGGAGTAGGATTATGGGCCGGGATAGGCTATAGTCGGAAAAGAACGTGTATGAAAGAATAAGACAGGAAGGCCATGCTGCTGGTTGCCGACAATATAACCGTTACCAACCCGGTGATTGAAAAAGCCCTGGAGAAACCGGACCCAGAGCCGGTCAGGGAACTTGTGCGAAGATGTGAGGCAGCCGGGGCCGATGCAATCGATCTGAACACCGGGCCCCTCGGCCGTGATCCGGAAAAGCGAATGCGCTTTCTGGTTGAAACGGTACAGGAGATAACCGATGTGCCGCTGCTGATCGATACCGCCAATCCTGTTGCAATGGAGGCCGGGTTGCGGGCAAATACTAAAACGGCAATTATCAATGCCTTTTCCCTGGAACCGGTCAAGCTTGAGGCCATACTTCCCCTGGCAAAAAAATATGGAGCCGATATCATCGGTTTTTTGCTCCTGCCGAACGGGCAGGTCCCGCCCGATGCAGACACAAAGCTTAGCCTGGCGACCAGGCTGTATGAACATGTCAGGCAGGCCGGTATCGGGGGGGAGCGC
>JANQGV010000142.1 GCA_028282925.1 Thermodesulfobacteriota bacterium | reverse complement strand
TGTTGTAGACCTAAGCGGGATACCCTCGCGGCACGATTTCAGTTGGCGGGTC
The DNA here is from genome assembly GCA_028282925.1 of Thermodesulfobacteriota bacterium. Taxonomy (GTDB): domain Bacteria; phylum Desulfobacterota; class WTBG01; order CAIYCZ01; family CAIRTM01; genus JANQGV01. The sequence continues at coordinate 23,524 of JANQGV010000142.1, read as the reverse complement.
AACAAACTCGCCCCTGAAAAGCGGGGCTCAAACATGTCGACCCTTTTTTCCTCCTGAAATCGCTGCACTCGGCTGCGTTGCAATGGGATTAAGAAAGCCCGTAACTAATTAAATGTAAATACTTTTAGTAATCAATGTTGCATTGAAGCTATGATTTTCAGCCCCTCTCTGAGGGGCTACCTAATGTCTCCCGCGCTGCGGGAGGATATTTACTCGGAATGTTTCCGTTCGGATCTCTTTTTCAGCCACATGATACCGCCAAGGGCGGCATACAGGCCCAGGGGCGGTAAAAACCACTTGAATAATGCGTGTTGAATCGGCTCGGTGTATCCCGGAAGGGGGTGATAGCCGAGACGGGGCAGGCCGAGTTTTGTAAAAGGTACCCCGGCCAGATACATCCAGGATGTTCCGCCGGCCTCTTTTTCGCCGTAAATATGGGGAAGATACCTGTCCGGAGCAGCGTTGATTTTTTCACGGCCCATGCGCAGCAGCTCCGCCCGGGGGCCGAAGGTCATAACCTGCATGGGGCAGGCCTGGACACAGGCCGGGAGGCCGCCGTCCTGCAGCCGGGTATCGAAGCAGAACGTGCATTTCCGCACCTGGGGAGTAAAAGCATTTCCGTATTCATACGCCGGAACCTGGAACGGGCAGGCGGCCATACAGTACCGGCACCCGATACATTTCCAGGCGTCGTAAATGACGGCGCCGCTGGGCTCCCGGGTGAAGGCCCCGACAATGCAGGCCGATTCACAGGCCGGGTACAGGCAGTGCATACACTGGAACTTGACGAAGACCGGCGCCGAAGCAGCGTAGTGATTTACCACGGTGTAGCTGTCCCATTCCATACGCCGCAGTGGAAGCGTTTCGGCCGCATCTTTAAAGGCCGCATCCGGTTTGGGGGGCAGATCGGTATTGACCCGGTTGCAGGCTTTTTCACAGGCCCGACACCCCACGCACAGCGTGGTGTCGACGAGCACGCCGAGTTGTTGGGACAGGTCGGGAGCAAAGGCGGCCCGGCTTTTAGAAGCGGGTGCCAGCAGGGCGGCGGTGGAAGCGCCCAGGCTTTTCAGCAATGTTCGTCGGTTTATTCTCATGTGCTTATTTTTTTGCCGCCGTTGACGGTGGTTTTGCTTCGTGACAACCCTCGCATTTTTGGGGCATGGATTCTTCGGTTCCGCCCATCTGCTTATGGCAGCCAAGGCACTGCTGGTGATAGGCCCCGAGCAATGCGGGTTTTCCGGCCACCGGCTCCCTGCGCATGGTATGACAGGTGCTGCATGAAGGGGCCATGGATTTTTCTTTCAGAGGGCCCACATGATGGCATCCGGAGCATATGCTCATGGTGTCTTTGTGAAAGGCGCTTGCCAGAGTGCTTTTGTTGGAAATCGCCGTCAGCTTTTGCGCTATTTTTGTATGGGGGAACCGGGAAAGCTCATACTCATCGACCAGGAGCTTGATTTCAAGTTCATCATCGGTGTTGTCGGGCATAAGGGCCTTTGGTTCCGGAAGCACGTTTTTGCGGGCAAGGCTTTCAAGGGTGCCGGTATGGCAGGTGTCGCAGGCGGCGGCGGCCAGGCCCCGCGGCAGTACATGGTGACACCCGGCACAATCGGGCTTGTTTTTTTCCTCCTCATGACAGCCGATACAGCTCCAGGGTGATGTTTTTTCATGAAAGGCCTCGGCGAGGGTCACATAGTCGCCTTCTTCAGATCCCTCCCGGGTATGGCATTCGCGGCAGCCTCGCAATGTGTCGTGATGACAGTCCTGACAGGAGCGGCTGGTTTCCTGATGGGCTTTGTGATTGAAGGCCACCCCCGGCATGCGCGCCTCTTTCTCAAGAGCGATGAGGATGCTTTCCTCCTGCTCGCATTCCTGGCGGGGAACGGTGCGCATCTGCTCCGCAGTCCGCTCAAGGCCGGTGTGACATTCGCGGCAATACACAGGACCGGTCTTCTGTTTTTCTTCATCCTTTCTGTCCAGATGACAGTTGATGCAGCGGGCATGGGCGGGTTCTTTTTCCGACAGCCTGTTTTCATCGTCAATATCGCGCAGCCAGTCACGGCAGGTCGGCTCTTTGCCTTCGGAGGCCAGGCGTTTTTCCGTTTCCGGAGTGAGGGTATGGCATTCCCCGCATTTTTTATCCAGGGCCGTCTCATGTTTATTGTGCAGGTAATAGTCGAAAAGCACCGAGGGCCATTCTGCTTCCTGCACGGCGGATTGTTTGTTGTAAAAGCGCTTCCAGTCAAGCCCGCCGGCCTCCTCGGCCGATTTTTCAGGGTCACGGTGGCAGGCCAGGCAATCGCGGTGATGGGTGTCGCGCAGGGGCTCGTAATACTCCGGCAAAATCGGCAGGTTCTCTACCTTGTGGTAATCCGTGCGGTGACACTCGCCGCAGGTAACCGGTCCGGATTTTTTTCCGTTTGCGGCCTGTTCGTTATGGCACCCGATGCAGGAATCATGAAAGGCGTTCATCAAACTGTCGGCATCGCTATTGTCCCGCTGCTTGGGAAAGGTGAAAAGAACGGACTTTTCATCCCGGGGATGACACTCGGTGCAGCCTTCGGCCTGCAGGGCACGGGTGTGCCGGTCGTGGGGAAAGGCAACCGGTGCCCGTTCAAGGTCATGAAAAATATCGGGGACCGTGATAAAAAAGGTGCGCGAAAGCAAAGCCTCTTCGGCAGAGGCATTGTCCGGTGCCTGTGTTTCTGCAGAGGGTGCGGTTTCGTTATCGCCGGAGTGCAGGATATCTGCAATACCCCATGCCAGAATGCACATCAAGCACATACAGACGCTTGTTATAACCAATAGGCGCTTATTCATGGTTTTCATGTCAGGCGCACAACTCCTTTATGACGGCTCCGGCCGCGGCAGCAACCCGGCCTTTTCGGTTATTTCAGGAACGCGCTTTTCCCATTCAATGGCCATAACGTGAACACCGGCCACCCCGGGCATTTCTTTGAATTCTTCGATCTGTTCACAACAGATTGCAATGCCTTCACTTGCCTGCTGTTTTTTATCGACCCCCTTGAGCCGGGTAATGATCGACTCGGGGACGTCCATGCCGGGAACATTATTTTTCATGTAGCGCGCCATACCGACCGACTTCATAGGTGTTACCCCGGCGAGGATATAGGCCTTTTCGGTCAACCCCATATCATGGGCCTGTTTGATCCATTCGCGGAAACGGTCCATATTATATATACACTGGGTCTGAATAAAGTCGGCGCCGGCAGCTATTTTTTTGGCAAGCCGGTGTACCCTGAATTCAAGGGGATCGCCGAACGGATTTGCGGCGGCCCCGATAAACATGCGGGGCGGCTCGGCGATTTCCTCGCCGCTTAAAAAAACGCCTTCGTCCCGCATTTTCTTAACCATGCCGATAAGCTGGATTGAATCAATATCAAACACTTTTTTGCTCTTGGGGTGGTCGCCGAATTGTTGATGGTCGCCGGAAAGACAGAGAATATTGCGTATGCCCAGGGCATAGGCACCCAGGATATCGGACTGCATGGCAATCCGGTTGCGATCCCGGCAAACCATCTGGTAGTTGGGTTCAAGCCCTTCCCGGATGAGCAGGGCGGATGCCGCCAGGCTCGACATCCTGACCACAGCGGTCTGATTGTCCGTGATATTGACCGCATCGACCTTCTCCTTTAAGTAGTGCGCTTTTTCACTGATAACCCCTGCACTGGTGCCCCGGGGCGGCCCCAGTTCGCCGGTAACGGCAAAGGTGCTGTCGGTGAGAACTTTTTCCAGGTTGCTTTCAGACTTCATAGTGTGAATGTCCTTATCTTCATTTATATGCTGTTCGGACTATTTTTTTTCACCGGTATAGCGGCTTTTATATGCATCCAGTACGATGGAACCCTGGGTCTGGTTTTGCCATTCGCGCACGGCAAAAATGTCGAGTATATTATTAAGGCGGCCCTGGGCCTTAAGCCGGTCATAGATAGTAACCCAGGCACAGGGAATGTCTTTTGATACCTCGCACGAGCCGTTCTGGGGGCCGCCGCAGGGACCGTTCAGAAGCCCTTTGGCACACATGGTAACCGGGCAGATTCCGCCGGTGATGCCCAGCACACAATCGCCACAGGCCTGGCAGCGTTCTTCGTACCAGCCGAGATCTTTGTTGATGCCGATAAAGGCGGTATTGACGGCCGGGAAAACCGGTTTGTCGGGAAACCGCTCTGCCAGATACTGCACCCCGGCACCGCACGCCATGGATATCAGGGCCTCGTACTTTGGAACCTCCTGATCCAGCTGGCTCAAAAACTGGGCTTCACACTGGCGCTCGACGGTCATTCCACCGATATTCTTCGGCGCGGTGTCTGCCTTGCAGGAAAGCCGCAGTTTGGTAACAAGGTTTTCGACTTCCTTTTGGCCCCCGGCCAGACAGACGGACACGCACCCGCCACAGCCTGTGATAAGAATTGAACTATAGCCAATTACAGACGTTTTAATTTCCTGCAGCTGTTTGATCTCGGCTTTGACCATAACGTGCTCCTCATTTACCTCTGTGTGTCCGGATCCTCATCCGGATCTGAGAGTTCCTGCGGATCCCACTCCATAATATATTCTTCTTCCGGAGCCCCAAGAGTATGGGGATACACACCGCAGACACCCCGGGTACGCAGTAGGCTGCGGGCAAGGGCTATCAGGTCCGGGATGTCGATGCCCAGGGGGCAGTAGCAGCGTGTGCACAGAACACAGTTGCGCCAGACAAGATCCTGCATGCGCTTGAGTTGTTCGGTGCCGACACGGCCCTTTTTTTTATACAGCACACCCAGCGAATTAATGACTTTGTACGACGGCATGAACCGGGGGTCGTGATTATTGTTGTTAAAAAGAAAGCAGCTCTCGGCGCAGATGCTGCAACTTGCGCAGGCTTCCAGGCAGAGCTTGATCTTTGCCTGGTTGTGGTTCAGCACGGCCCGGGTTTTTTCTGCTTCAGCCTTTTTTTGTTGGGAGTCGTTCATTTTTTTCTTTTAGAGTTCCGTCTGTTTTCCGCTTGTGTTTTTCAGGTCTTCCAGGCCCGGCGGCCCGAACCAAAGCTGTATTCACCGCCGATGAGGATTCTGACAAAGAAGAAAAAAACCATGTGTCCCAGTTTGGTAAAGGGTATCGCCACAAGCATTATTTCACCCGTAATAACATGGGCTGTGAGTACGGTTTTATAGTCAAGCCATTGATGATAGGCACAGAAGCCGCTTAAAAAGGGAGCAGCGGTGATAAAAAGCACCAGGAAGTCGTAGGGAGAAGACACGGCTATAACCTTAGGCACCGTTAAGCGGCGAACAAGAAAGAAAACGGCGCAGGCCAGAAATATGATTGTCAGAACGTCGCAGAGTTTGTCGGGAATGCTGATAAAGGAAATTCCCCACGATTCATATATCAGCAGGTTGTGAGCCTGGGACAAGAGCGGGGCCGCAAAAAGACATATGTGGAAGATCGTTGAGACAATAGCCATTACCGGGTGTTTGCCGAGCAGGCTGTTTTGAAAGGATACAACCAGGTTGAGCTTGCGTTCTTCCGCAGACACGGCGGCAGCGGGCGGGGCAGCAGCCCCGGGCGGTGTGACCGTTACTTCCCTTTTTTCGGTCAGGGAGTACAGCCGTCGTATACGATACAGTGTACCGGAGAAGAAGATCAGGAAGGAGATCCAGAGCAGTGGACCTGTAACGAATTCATACATCGTCCCCTCCTTGTTTATGGTGTACGAACACACATTTGGATGTTACCTGCCACTTTAGCAATTGTATTACTCCTTTTTAGTTCGGACTGCAAGCTTTAAAGTCGGCCCTGCAGACCCCCTTTTTGACGAGGTATGTCATGCTGCCCGGACCCGCCGTACAGGGCGGAAGCATTATACAGCGCCCCCAGGAGAGTCAAATCATACCACTTATCCATAAAGTCTGCTTGTTTTTTCATCCAACTAAGGCTATACTTTTTGACCTAAACCCTTTTATACAGTATACATTTCAGCATATAACACAGCAGGAGGCATAAGCATGGTACTTATTTCAACGAACCATGGTGATATAACGGTTGAGCTCTATTCGGAGGAGTCTCCCGTTACGGTTGAGAATTTTCTACAGTATGTTGATGACGGCTTTTTTGACGGTACGGTTTTTCACCGCGTTATCCCGGGCTTTATGATCCAGGGCGGTGGTATGACCAGTGATATGAAGGAAAAGCAAAACCGCGATCCGATTAAAAACGAGGCCGATAACGGCCTGAAAAACAAACGCGGCACCCTGGCAATGGCGCGCACCCAGGATATCAACAGCGCAACGTCACAGTTTTTTATTAATCTGCAGGATAATGATTTCCTGGACCACGGCGCCCGTGACTTCGGATATGCCGTTTTCGGCAACGTTGTTGACGGCATGGATGTTGTCGATGCAATAGCTGCCGTGGCAACCGGCTCAAAGGGGTTTCATCAGGATGTGCCGCTTGAGCCCGTAGTTATACAATCAGCCAAACGGAAAGAAGGCTGAAAGCACCACAGTGCCGGGATACGGGTTGCCGTTTGTTCTATTCTTGCGGGTAGCGGAGGGGATTACGCATGAAGGTATTGATAGCCGATGATGATGCAGCTACGCTTCGGCTGCTGGGAAATTACTTAAAAAGCTGGGGATATGACGTTGTTTCCGTGTCCGGCGGGGTTGAGGCCTGGGAAATCCTGCAGCAACCGGACGCTCCCCGCCTGGTGATACTGGACTGGATGATGCCGGACCTGAATGGTATCGACATTTGTCGCCGGGTGCGACAGATGGAGGGCGGCAACCTCATCCATATTATTATACTGACGGCCCGGGAAGCAAAAGAAGATGTCATAACGGGGTTTGAGGCCGGTGCGAATGATTTCATTACAAAGCGGTTTCATAAAGACGAGCTTCGTTCGCGGGTAAAGGTGGGTGAACGGGTTGTCGAGCTGCAAACGGCGCTTGCCGGCCGGGTTGCAGAACTTGAAGAAGCAATGTCTCACATTAAAAGGCTTCAGGGAAGCCTTCCGATTTGTATGCACTGCCATAAAATCCGAACAGACCGGGAGGTGTGGCAGCGTCTTGAAGAGTATATTTCCGAACATACGGAAGCAATGCTCAGCCACAGCCTCTGTCCGGAGTGCTTCCAAAAATACTATCCCGAATACAGTGATGAAGAGGAGGGTGAGCACAGCGAGGAAGAATAGGGTTCCGGTCTGGTAAGACTGTTGGGAACATCTTGCGAACGCGAACTTATTGAGAGGACTGTCATGCTTCATTTAATTTCCGACAAGTTAGTTGATCTGGTAGAAAAAAACACCGATGTTATTGTGCAGCGCTGGATGGACCGCCTGCTTTCAGACCCCGCCACAACTTCGTTTTCAGAGGAGGTCCTGCAAAAGTTTTCCGGCCGGGCCCGGATGGTTATTACCGAACTGGGGCAGTGGATAGGCTATGATACTCCTAAAGAAGATGTGGGCCGCCAATTCGCCGATGAAGGGGCCGGGCTTTTTCGAATGAAGATTCCTCTTTGTGAGGGCATCCGGGCTCTGGTGCTGCTTAAAAGATCGATATGGCTTTTTGTTATGTTTGAGAGTAATTTCGAATCGGCCCTGGAGCTGAACCAGATGCGGGAACTGAACGACCGGGTAGTTCTCTTTTTTGACCGGGCCAAATACTATTTTATCCGGGGGTATATGGAAGAGATGAACCGGACCATGAAAGAACTGTGGGACTTGAACGATACCGACACGGAAAAGATTTTTTTTAAAAAATCGTTTTATAATAAATAACTTTTCAAAAGAACGGATTTCACCGATCAGAGGCCTGCGCGGAGGGATACAGAATGGCACGAATTCTGGTTGTAGATGATGATGCTCCAACAAGGGATTTGCTGCGTTTAATCCTGGAACGGGTCGGGGGGCACGAAGTAGCGGAAGCCCCGGACGGTAAGGTGGCTCTGCGGATCCACCGGCAGGAACCGGTGGATCTGGTTGTTACCGATATTATTATGCCTGAAAAGGAAGGCATTGAAACCATTCGGGAATTCCGGAAGGATTATCCTGCGGTGAAGATTATCGCCATATCCGGCGGGGGTAAAACCGGCCCGGAGCAGTATCTGCAGGCGGCAAGGGGTATGGGGGCAATGCGTACCTTTAAAAAGCCCATCAAACGTGACGAACTTCTGCAGGCGGTTAACGAACTGCTGGAGGAAGACCGGCAGTAAACAGTTTTTCGGACTGTATGGGCGCTGAAGCAGATCGACGCCTCCTGGGGTGCCGCATAATGAATCCAACCGATGTAACGAAGTATCTGGCTGTTTTTCATACATATGTAGAGGGTTTTCGCTACGGCAACGGTCAGGATGTTTCTCATATCGACCTGAAGCGGGACCATTCCCTGCGCGTTCTGGAAAATACCCGACATATCCTTGCCGAACTCAACGGTGATGCTGCCGGTGCACCGGATGAAACCGCTTCGGGAGCATCATTCAAAGGTCTCTGCTGCCTGGCCGCCCTGTTCCATGATATCGGTCGCTTTCCCCAGTATCTGCGCTATAAAACCTTTAATGACCGCGAATCCGAAGATCACGGCCTGCTGGGGGCTCAGACGCTTGAGCGGGAAGGGTTTCTCGGCGGCCTTGCTGAGGGCGACCGGACATTTGTGATTGATGCTGTGTGCTTTCATAACCGGATCACCGTTCCTGACGCGCTGCCGGAAGCGGTGCGGTTTGCCGTAGACATAATCCGCGATGCAGACAAGCTGGATATTCTGCCGGTTATTATAAACCACTGCAGACGTAACGAAATATCGCCGTCGCCGGTTACCTTTTACCTCAAGCCCCATCCATCGGCCTATACCGAAGCCGTCTACCGTGATGTCCTCGCCGGGCGCATGGCCCGGTTCGACCAGATGCAGTGGGTCAACGATTTCAAGCTGGCTATGTGCGGCTGGGTCTATGATTTGAATTTTCCGGTTACACGCAGACTTATTTGTGAGCAGGGTCATTTTGAGGCGCTTTTTGACATGTTGCCCAATGGTCCTGAAATGCAGAAACTGGCAGACCGGCTTGCAGCGACACTACGGCGGTAGTTTTGCTGCAAGCCTTTAAATAGACGGCCGGATATGGTAGTACATATATAAAAGAATGCATACAACCGAAGGGGTGCTTTATGAAAAAGAAAAAAGTCATTGTCGTCGGAGCCGGGCCCGGTGGGCTGACCAGTGCCATGATACTGGCCCATCGCGGATTTGAGGTAACGGTTCTTGAAAAAGAGGCCGATGTGGGCGGGCGCAATGCGCCGATCAAACTGAACGGTTTTACCTTTGATACCGGCCCTACGTTCCTGATGATGAATTTCATTTTGAGGGAAATGTTCGAAGAGACCGGACGTAAAACCGAAGATTATATGACGGTCACAAAGCTCGACCCGTTGTACCGGCTTAAATTCAGCAATTTCGAAATATCCCCCACCGGCGATCCCGAGGAAATGAAGCGGCGGCTTGCCGAACTGTTTCCCGGCAGCGATAAGGGGTACGAACGCTTTTTGCGCGCCGAAAAAACACGTTTTGAAAAGCTTTTTCCCTGTCTGCAGAAATCCTATTCCAGCATAATAGACTACTTTTGCGCCCCGTTTTTCAAGGCGGTGCCGTACTTTTCCCTTGGCCGGTCGATGTTTCAGGAACTGGGCAAGTACTTCACCTCCGACGATCTGAAACTGTCTTTTACCTTCCAAGCAAAATACCTGGGCATGTCGGCCTGGGAATGCCCGGCGGCCTTTACTCTGGTGCCCTATGTAGAACACGGCTACGGCATTTACCACGTGCAGGGGGGGCTCAATGCTATTTCACAGGCCATGGAAAAAGTCTGTGAAGAAGAAGGTGTTGTTTTTCATAAAAGCACCCCGGTCAGGAACGTGCTGGTGGACGGCCGGACAATAACCGGCGTAAAGCTTGAGAGCGGGGAAACACTTACGGCAGACGACTATGTGCTCAATGCCGACTTTGCCTATTCAATGGCACATCTTTTTGATCCGGCGGACCTGCGTAAATACACCCGGCAGCGCCTGGATCGTATGAAATACTCATGCTCTATCTATATGCTGTATCTCGGTGTAGACACCCTGTATCGCATTCCCCACCACAATGTCTTTTTTGCAAAGGACTACAAAACAAACGTTGAAGATATTTTTGCCAATATGAAACTTTCCACCGAAAATTCCTTTTATATTCAGAATGCATCGATCTCCGACCCGACCCTGGCCCCCGAAGGACAGTCGACGATATACCTCCTGGTGCCGGTGCCCAACAAGACCGGCGGCATCGACTGGAGCCGGGAAAAAGACCGCTTCCGCGACCACATTCTCGACCAGGTTGAAAAGAGAACCGAGCTTACCGATATCCGGAAACATATCGTTGCCGAAAAGATGACGACGCCGGATGACTGGGAGCAGGACTACGCCGTATATAACGGCGCAACATTCAACCTCGGCCACAATCTGACCCAGATGCTGTATCTCCGGCCCCGTAATAAATTCGAAGAATTTACAAACTGTTACCTTGCAGGCGGTGGTACGCACCCCGGCAGTGGGCTGCCGACTATTTATGAATCGGCACGCATTTCGGCCAATCTGCTGTGTAAAAAATACGGTGTGCCTTTTAATCCGCCGTCACCTCTGCCCAGTAAAACAACCTTTGCATGACTATGACCGGAATAAAAATGACAGCCCGGACGGTGATCCGGGGCTTGGCGGTTTTGCTGTTGCTTACCCCGGTCCCTTCCCATGCCGACCGACAAGAGCCCGGCGCCGGTGATACGGCACCGGAGTTTACGGTTGTTACCGGCAGCGGTATCCAGCTTCAATCAGGTTCTTTGCGGGGCAGGGTTGTTGTTATTACTTATGAAACCAAGGAAACGACCGATATGAATCAGAAGTTCAAGGACGCGGTGTTGCGGCACTGCCGGTCGGACAGGGCTGCCCAGCGAGCGATAGAAATAGTTCCGGTTATAAACTGTTTCAAGTATGTATGGCCCGGAAGCAAAATATGTGCTTCCCAGGTACGGAAAAACGCCCGCAGGCTGGGCCTTGAAATATACATTGACCATGACGGCCGGATGTTTGAAGACTACGGCATGTCCGACAATGAGAGCACCGTCGTCATCATCGATAAAAAAGGTCTCATCCGCTACCGGAAATCCGGCAGGCTCAGCAGCGAGGATGTTGAAACGGCAATGATGGTGTTGCGGAAAAGCGCCGTGGAGGAATAATAACGCTAACACGAAACAAAACGAGAAAGAGGGGAATATGGCACAGAACCAACAATCCAACGACCATGTTACGCGATTTGCCCAGCTTCTGTACGGGGTGTTGTTTTTCAATATCTTTACCCAGGATGAGTTGTGCGATATTGTGCGGGAAGAACGTCTGATAAAGTGGAAAAAATTTGAAAAAGGGTCCCTGATTTTTCAGGAAGGCACCTACGATCAGCACTTCTATGTCGTCATACAGGGGACCATCCTGATAATGAAGGCTGACGGGGGTGAAAATGTTCATGTGGGCGCATTGCACAGCGGTGAAATTCTGGGAGAAATGGTGGTCTGCGATCCGGAAAAACCCCGGCGAGCCAGTGCTTATGTTTCCCACGAGTCGGATGCGGTTATGTGTGAGATCGACGGGACCCTTATTGATACGGTTGCTCCGCAGTTGCAGGTAAAATTTTTGAAGAAATTTTTGGACCTTGTTTTGGGACGGTTTGAGCGGGACGACGGCAAGGAAGCCTATTATGATGATATCGTCAATTATGCCCGGGAGAATAAGATTGAGGTTGAGAACGATTTTGTTTCCTATGCAATGGAAACATCGGTGAACTCCCGTACCCGGTTGACCCAGCTTATAAAATATACCGACTATCTTGTTTCCAGTAAAATAGACCCTGAATCGGGATGTATGCTGCTGCGCAGGCTGCTGATGCCGGCAACGGAAGAGTTGGACAAGAACCTGCGTTCAATTTAGAGAAGGGCGGCAGGAGAACGTTTTAAAAAAATTTCTAAACCTACGGCTTTCAACCGTGCGATCCAAATAGATTTATAAGACGCTGCGCGTCTTCCACCCCCTTTCTTTGTTCGCCCCAAAGAAAGGGGGGAAAGAAAGGGCGCCCTGCAACTTGTCCCGCCTTGCCAGGCGGGATAACCTCGTTGCACGATTTCAGTCGGCGGGTCAACAAACTCGCCCCTGAACAGCGGGGCTCAAACATGTCGACCCTCATCTCCTCCTGAAACCGCTGCACTCGGCTGCGTTGCAATGGGAATTGAGAAAGCCCGTAATTAATCAAAGCTAAACGTACTAAACTGGAGGGAGGCTGTAAAAGAATGTTCAGATACAAGGCGCGCGAAACGCTGAGGTGGCAACATACAGCCGCGTAGCGGATGCCTTGTTTTGCCTTTTCAGGGAAAACAAGGAGCACGTATGTGCGTTGTTTCCTTCCACAGGAAAAAGTCTTTTTCCTGTGGATCATTTGGCGTACTTGGTTGTACGTCGCAGTGACGAAGGGTGAGCGCAACGCAGTAGATAGACGTTCTCTTGCAGCCGCCGTTTAGTTGCCCATTCCCAGTTCAGCCAGCAGGTCGTCGATATCGCTCTGGCTGACATCCTCTTTGGGCCCTTTCAGGGTTGAGACCTTTTCTTTGGTTTCCTTTTCAAGTTCGTCCAGGTCTTTATCCGGGGTATCCTGGCGGGCTTTCAGTTTCAACCCGGTAGACATGTACAGTTCAAACACGGTTTTCTCAACGGTTTTAAGGGCATTGATAATGCGCCTGATGCGCTGGCCGGTAATGTCCTGAAAGCTTAAAATCGTCATGACCTGCATAAGGTCATCGTTAATTTCGGTGTTGGCGGCAAGCAGCTTTTCAACCAGCTCTTTGTCGACACCCGCCTGCTGCAGTTTGTCCAGCGTTTCCCGGGACTGGGACTGGAGGTCGAGATGTTTTTCCACAAGCTCCATAATTTCAACCGTGGCTTTTTCCGTGGCCCGGATAATGGCGTCAAGCTGGTCTGATGTTTCGGAGAAAAGCTGTTCGGTCTCCTGCCGGTCGGCGGCAACGGCCGGGCCGCCGGATTCCTTATTGGCTGAGGCTATTTCCTGGTAGATGCCACGGAGCCCCTCCTGCAGCTCTCCGTTGATCCGCTGGTAAAATTCGCTTTCGATCAACACTTTGGAGAGGTTCTGTGTGAACTCGCGTTCGATGGTGTCGTTGATGCTTACTTTAATTTCCTGCGCAAGATCCTGGGCAACCTTTTCCATGATTTCTTTCAAGAGGTCTTCGTTTGCTGTCATGGACATCTCCTTACCGTATGCTGTTAGGGTTGTTATACGTACTATTATGGCAGGTAATCAGATTCGTACAAGTATAGAACAACCTAGGCTTGCTGTCAAAGGAAACTCGGGGGAGGCTGGTGGTCAGCGCCCATCTCTCCCGATCATACCGAGATTGCACTCACCCTGCGTCTTTGCGGCCTTACTCCACAACAAGCAGTTTTTTGGGACTTTGGGTTATCAGGCGGCAGCCCTCGGCGGTTACGACAACGGTGTCCTCAATGCGCACCCCGCCCCACTTGGGGAAATAGGCCCCCGGCTCAATGGTAAAAACCATGCCTTTTTCAGCCCGGGCCTGCGAGCGGGGAGAGACAACCGGCATTTCATGCACGCAGAGACCCAGGCAGTGGCCGGTGCCGTGGGTGAACTGTTTGCCCAATCCCGCTTTTTCAAGGTGCCTGCGGGCAACGGCATCGATGGCCTTGAGTGCTTTTCCGGGCCGTACGGCCTGCAGGGCCCGGTCGTGGGCCTGTTTTACGGCCATGTACACGTTTTTCTGCCGCTTGGCCGGTTCACCCATGATAACCGTACAGGTTTCATCCGAACAGTAGCCCTGGTAGATACAGCCGTAATCGATGGTAACGAACTCCCCGGCCCGGATCTTCTTTTGCGAGGCGATGCCGTGGGGCAGGGCCGAGCGGTGGCCCGAGGCCACGATGGTTTGAAATGCCAGATCCTCGGCGCCGTGCCGGCGCATACGGTATTCAAGTTCGGTGGCAACCTCTGTTTCGAGCATCCCGGGCCGCATGAGCGTCAGGGTCTCCTGCAAACCGGTATGGGCTATACCGGCGGCCTTTTTAAGCAGTTTTATTTCCTCGGTGTCTTTCAGGGCCCGGAGCATGTCGAGGTTGTCGGTGCAGGGCATGGTTTCCAGGGGCGGAGCGGCTTTCAAAAGGTCGTTCAATGCGGCAACCGTAACTGTTCGGGCTTCAAAGGCCAGGGTTTTAATGTGCAGTTTTTTGATTGTGCGGCCGATTGCTTTATATTTATCCTTGAACGTCACCACGGGCACATTTACAACCTGCTGCCGGGCCTGGGTGGTATAGCGTCCGTCGGTAAAAAAGAAACCCTCCCCGCGGGTGAGCAGCAGGCTGCCTTCCGAGCCGGTAAAGCCGCACAGGTAGCGGACGTTTTCCGGGCTGGTTATGAGTATGCCGTCTATGCGGCGGTCCATGCAGTTCCAGAGTTTTTTCTCCCGTTTATCCAGGCGTTTGGACTGGTCCATGACGTATTCCCCTGCAGATGAGAGCCTGTTTTTTTGTTGACAATTTTGGAGGCTGTCAGTAAATTATATGTTTTTACCCATGCTAACAAAGATTTTAATTGAGTCAACCGTTAAACGTTTAATACTTATAGTACAAAGGAGAAGAAGAATGAGCGATCTTGAAAAACGGGTACAGGCCCTTGAGGATATCGAAGCAATCAAGCAGCTGAAAGCCGAATATGCCGATGCGTGTGATGATATGTATAATCCCGAACGCATGAAAGATCTTTTTACCGACGATGCAGTATGGGACGGTGAAAAAGAGGGTTTCGGCAAGCACGAAGGCCTGGATGCAATCTGCAAGTTCATGACCGAAGTTAAAGACGGCCTGACTTTCGGCGTGCATTGGTTCCTGCAGCCGCGCATCAAAATGATCAGCGAGACCGAAGCCAAAGGCGAATGGTACCTGTGGCAGACCAGCACCATGGCTTCTGGCAAAGACATTTTCCTGGCCGGTAAAGAATACGATACCTACCGCAAGGACAACGGCGTATGGAAAATGAGCTACATGGAACTGAAGCTGTTCTATGCCGCCGACATCAAGCAGGGCTGGAAAGACGACAAGCTGAACGGCCTGGCCGAATAATTACGGCTGCTTTAACGCACAGGAATATTAAAAAGCCCGGAGCTTCTGCTTCGGGCTTTTTTTGTGTTTTAGAAGTGATTGCAAGCTTTTGGGGCTTTTGGCAAAAACTGTGCTGCATATGGAATCATATGTTAATCATGTGCGTTACTGGCATTTTCTTTAAGTTGATTATCAAAAAAATGCACAGAAGTTGCTTTTTTTGCTTGCAAATTGAAATATTATCAATATAATTTAAATAAATATCAAGTATTGTTGCGGGAGAGACCAAAAGCGCTTCGCAAATAAACAATGGAAATTTTTTATTAATGAAGTATATAAATAAAATATAAATACCAACCAGCGAGAGGGTTCTGTTATGCCAAAATCTGGTTTAGCAGCCGAAACCTTGACAATGGCCCGAACCATCGACAAACATCGAGCCAAACGCAACGAAGAAATAATTCTTAAATATGCACCCCTTATCAAATATATTGCCAGCCGAATAGCTGCCCGCCTGCCGCTCCATGTAGATATTCAGGACATGATCAATTCCGGCGTTCTGGGCCTGATGGACGCAATAGAGAAGTTCGATCCTGAAAAGGGGGTCAAGTTCGAGACCTATGCCGAATATCGCATTAAGGGCTCGATTCTCGACAGCCTGCGGGCCATGGACTGGGTGCCCCGGTCGGTCAGGAAAGTGGCCACAATGCTTGAGAACACCTATGTCGACCTGGAGAAAAAACTGGGCCGCCCGGCAACCGACGAGGAGGCTGCCAAAGCCATGAATATCGGGGTCGAGAAGTTTCATAAAATCGTCAACCGGGTCAGCAGCGTTACCATGGTGAGCCTGGAGCGTGATTCAAAAAGCGACAACTCCAAACACTCCCTGCTGGACCGGCTTATCCCCGAAGACAGTAAAACCGCCTACGACAAGCTGGATACCGAAGAGTCGCGCGAGGTCCTGATCGATTGTATTGAACGGTTGCCGGAAAAGGAAAAAACGGTTATTTCGCTGTACTATTATAATGAACTGACTATGAAGGAAATCGGCAAGATTCTGAAGCTTACCGAGTCCCGGGTTTCCCAGATTCACACCAAGGCCGTTATCAGGCTGCGCGGCAAGCTGAAGAAATTTTACTACTGCTGATACGGACGGACGCCGCATGCCCATCTACGAGTATTACTGCCAGCCCTGCAACACGATCTTTTCGTTTTTTACCCGAAAAATAGGAACCAAAGAGTCTCCGGCCTGTCCCCGTTGCCAGGGGGAGTTGCAGCGCCGGGTATCCATGTTTTCCTTTAAGGACACGTCAAACCCGAAAAAAGATATCAGCCATCTGCCGCTGCCCGACAAAAGCATGGAAGAGGGTATGCATAAGCTTGCCCGGGAGGTGGAGAAGTTGCGCGATACCGATCCGGCCGCCAAGGAGCGCCTGTTGAAACGCTTTACCGAAATATCGGGCGGCGTGCGCTTTGATGAAATGTTTGATAAAAACCCCGCCCGCACAGAGGAGCCTGAAGAAGAGCCGTCGACGGAGAAGGGGTCTGCCGATGAGGATGAACCGGAGCGGGATGAGAATCTTTACGAGTTTTAAGAGACAGTCGGAGAGCGCCCATCTATCCCGATCATATCGGGATTGCGCTCACCCTGCGTCGTTGCGACGTACTAATAGTTCCAAACCAAACGAAGAATTCTGCTGCGGTCGCCGAACCGCCCGAATCTACAGACTGTACTCCCTCCAGCCTCATCAACGTACTTACAAGTACGCTTCTTCAGCTTCCGGTCTGTGCAGCCTGAATCTCCGGGCTCTTCTGCACCCTCGCGACGAATCCTCGCTTAATTTGGAACTAAAGCGCCTCACTCCTCGGGCATTGTGCGCCCCCGATAATCGGGATGTACCACTTGTATCTGAACACTCTCCAAAAGCCTTCCGGGTATTGAGGCCTTTTTAAAAACAGTAGGGGCACGCATCCACTATGAAAAAACACTCCCACGATTTTGTTGAGACCTACAAAGGGCTCGTCGGGTTCGGTCTGGATCGCGAAACCAATGAACAGACCCTGATATACTGCCTGCAGAAGTTTTCCGACGATTCGTTGCTGAAGCACCTGGTAAAAAAACTCTCGGACGACGAACTGGAAGAGTTGTTCAACCTGATCACCGATAAGCTTGCCACCCATCTCACCGAAGAAGAATACCACCGCCTGTACCTGAAGGATGAGTAGATAAACTTTTCATCTTGATTTCATCGAATGGAACATTGTAAAAGAAAATGAAAGCGATTGATTAGATGCCGGCTTGGGCATAACGACCAGAGAACGTTAAAAAGCCAAATTCATATTTTAGAAAATCATTTCAAAGGGCAGGCGCATGTCAGACTCCATAAGCACTCACTATGACAATAAGTACTTTGCCTGGCACGCCCCTCTGGGAGAGTTCGGCGGATGGGCAAACCAAAGCAAGTTTATCGAATTCATAAACGCAGACAGTAAGGTGCTGGATTTTGGCTGCGGTGGAGGATATCTTTTAAAAAACATTTCGTGCAAAAAAAAGGTCGGTGTTGAAGTTAATCCATCGGCAGTTGAAATTGCAAAGAAAAACGGCGTAGAAGTGTTCGGCAGTGTCAGGGAGGTGCCCGACACCTATGTAGATGTTGTTATTTCAAATAATGCACTGGAGCATACTCATTGTACAGCAAGCTGGAAGACGGTGGAAAAATTATTTTTGTCGTGCCCTGTGAATCGATTTCATATAGCTGCGAACCAAATAATATGAATTATCACCTCTATAGCTGTAGTCCGATGTGCCTGGGCAATCTTTTCACAGAAGCGGGTTTTTCAGTAATAGAGTCCAGGCCCTATATACACAAGTGGCCACCCGGATACAGAACCATAGCCAGGCTGGGGGGCAGAAAATTGTTTGAAATTGCCTGCCGTATTTATGGCAGACTTGAACGCTCGTGGTTTCAGGTAAGACTCATCGCGGAAAAAAAGCCTGTCCGTTCACCCGGTGAATAAAAGGGAAAATATTTACAAGACAAAAGTCCCGTCAATGAGTAGCTCCTGCCCGTTCTCTGGGGCACTAGTGTGAAAAAATCAAAACTGTGGCCGTGAAAACAGACCTGGTGATTGAAAAAAAATTATTTTTTAATACAGCCAAAAATAAAATTTAAAATCGGCTGGTTAGAAATCGCATATAGGCCTTTATACCTATGCCGAAAATAAAAATTGCCTGAGGGCTTTGGTTGCAGGCTTGCTTTTTTTCTGCTATATACGTCTTCATATGACCCAAGGCAGGATAACGGGCATATACATGTATATCCAATTCTTTTGATTTTACGAGGGGCACCATATTATGAGGGGCGTGAGGGGCGGACACAGTTCATTTTTCTGTTCATTAAATAAATCACCATACATTATTAATTTTTTCCAAAAGAGGTACCTATGAGAACACAAGGGAAGAGGTATATCTGCGCGTTTTTATTGTTTGTTGTGAGCTGCTGTGCCGGGCTGTTATGCACTTCGCTGGCTTGGGCGGAAACAGTGATAACCGGTGACATCTGGTGGAATCTCACTTGGCAGAAGGGAGGCAGCCCTTATATATTTACAGGGGTAACAAATATTCGAGATGGGAAAACTCTGACCATAGATACCAGCAAGGGTCCGATTGAAATACTGTTTCGAAACAGTGATGCAAAGCTGATTGTCGGTCGAGGAAGCGAGGGGGGCACTCTAAAGGCAAGCGGCACCGCGCAGAACAAGATTTATTTTAAACCGGAAAACGCGGGGGGAACTTACAAGGGAATCGAGTTTGACCCGGGGGCAACGGGATCGAACGAGCTGAAGCACTGCATTATTGAAAACGGTGGTGATAATCATAACGGAATGGTTTATGTGCGAAGCGATGCTTCCATTCTAATTCAGAATTGCACTATCAGCCAGAGCCGGTCGGATGGTATTTATATTAATCCCAGTAATGAAAATGCATCACCTACCATTGATAACTGCACCATTGAAAACAACAATGGTGACGGCATTTTTGTGGAAGACAATAACAGGTACTGCTACAGCGCCATAAAAAACAACCGCATCAGAAACAACGAAGGCTATGGAGTGCAATGTCAAGCAGGACAGGATCATTATTTTTCACAGGTTTCAAATAACACCTTTGAAAAAAACGACAACGGCCCCCTGCGCATACCGGCCTATACCCAGTTGAGCGATGATAATGTTTTTGCCGACAACAGCACCATCGAACTGTATTGTGCCTATATTAACAACAGCAACGTAACCTGGCACAACTTCGGCGTTCCCTACATAATAAAAAATGATAGC
The DNA here is from genome assembly GCA_028282925.1 of Thermodesulfobacteriota bacterium. GTDB lineage: Bacteria > Desulfobacterota > WTBG01 > CAIYCZ01 > CAIRTM01 > JANQGV01. The sequence continues at coordinate 4,002 of JANQGV010000142.1, read as the reverse complement.
AGTATAGGTAACATAGAATTAAGAGCCGATAGAAACAGTAGTTCAACGCTTACTATTATGCCTGGTACAACCTGTTTGTTCAGTCAGGGAGTCGGTTTGAAATTGTATGGCTCATATAGCGAATATCGTTGGCTAAAAATAATAGCCACCGGTACCGAGGAGGAGCCAATTACCTTTTCTACCAGCACGGCCGGTCAGTACTGGGGCGGCATCGGCTTTCAGTGGCTCGAAAATTTTGCCGACACCAGGCTCCAGCATTGTATCATCGAATATGGCGGCAACGGCTTTAACGGCAACATCAGTTTTTCCGAGCCGAATACCGTTACCAACCTCGAAACCATCAAAAACTCAACCATCCGCTACAGCGCTTCAAACGGTATATATTTTACATCTTCAGGTGGTCTGGAGAACGTGCATAACTGCAATATTTACGGGAACGCTCAAATTGATATTGCAAACAATAATCCCCCTGATCGGCAGGTAGAGGCCCAGCTCAACTACTGGGGAACACCCAACGGCCCGACGCAGGGCCTGTGTTCATCGGCCATTGTAAGCGAGGGTGTTAATTATGAAGCCTGGCTGGCCGAGCCCTTTACCGAACCATTCCGGTTTTCAAGCGCATCGGCATCCCCGGTTACCTTTAACCCCGTAGCGGAAGAGACCGCCATCAGCTTCAGCCTGACCGCGACCCCGGAGCAGTTGACCGGGACGGTCAACTGGAAGATTTCCGTGCTGGACCGCCGGTATGAAAAAATATGGAGCACCTCGGGAACCGGTACAAACGGCTCCGTGACCTGGGACGGGATGGGCGAGTACGGGGCCGCCAGCGGCACCTGTTTTTACAAGATCGAGGCCACATCGTCCCTGGGCACGGCAGCGCCTGCCATGGGCCTCCTTGAGGTGGGCGACGGAACCGTGGCCCGTATTACGGAACCTGCCGCCGGACAGCTTTACTCTCCCGGCGCTCAAATCGACATTGTGGGTATAGCCAGCCTCACAGGCGGAACGTATTATCTGACATACGGGGAGGGCAGCAACCCGACCGTTTGGCTTCCATTAGACAACGGGCCGGCAAATGATGACAACAGCCGCACCCTCCATACCTGGGACACGACAACCATGGACCAGCCGGAGTATACGGTCAAGCTTGATGTAACCAGCGGCAGCACAACCTACTCGGATGTGGTGCGCGTGAACTTCCTGGTGCAGGACGCTGTGCCCGACGATTCCATCACGGTACGGGTAACCGAGTATACCTACGACAAGCTGGGACGCCTCACCGGGGTCGCCATGCCGAAAAACGGGGCTGCTACCGGCGATTCGGTGAGCTACAGCTACGATAAAGTGGGCAACCGGCTGCTGGAGCAGCGCGAGGTGCCGAGCCTGATCGAGCTGGTGTCGTTTAGCGCCCACCCGACCTTAAAAGGAGTTGTAATAGAGTGGGAGACCGGCTCGGAAACCGATTCGGCCGGGTTCAACCTGTATCGCAAGCCGTGGCGGGAGAAGGAGTTTGAAAAAATTACATCCTCACTCATCCCGGCCCGGGGCAGCGCAACCGCAGGGGCGGAATATGTTTTTACCGATGTGCCGGACAAGGTGGGACTGGTGTGGCAGTACATACTGGAAGAAGTGGAAACCGACGGCACAACAACCAAATACGGGCCGGTGAGTTCCATAAACCTAGCCGTGGGGAATCTGCTGGACAGGAAGCAGGTGTTTCGAAAGGCCCGGGGCGTGCAGTGCGATTAACTTAAAGTAGGCACATATAACTGAAAGAGAACAGACATATATAAACCAAGGAGAACCGTAATGTATACACGAAAAATACTGGCACTATCAACGGCTGTAACGGCACTGCTGCTGTTCATGGCTGCAACGGCTTTCGCCGAAACCTGTTCGTCCGGGCTCACCGGGGAGGTGTTGCGCTGTGCGGACGACGAACCCCTGGGCGGCGTTGAGGTTGTGTATTCGGGCGGCTCGGTAACAACGGATGACGACGGCACGTACCTGGCAACCGATCTGCCCGAAGGCTGGTATGCCGTGCAGTACCGGTTGCCGGGATACCGCACCCGTAAACTGGGCGGTATCTGGCGATGCAATTATACCAGCACCAGAAATATGTGCCTTGACTATGTAAACAGCAGCATCATCGTTGAACCTTCGCCGTTTAATTTCGGGGAGGTCAGCGCCAACAACAGCGCCGGCCAGTCTTTCGGCGTTACCAACCATACCGGCGCAACGATTACCATCGACCAGATAAACCTGGTCGGTTCGGACGGCAGCTTTTTTGATATAACACGGGGCAGCAGCGGTGAAAGTATCGACCCGGAGGCCACACACAGCATCAGGATCGGGTTTACTCCGGTGGAGAATCGTGAATACAGCGTAACGGTGCAGATAGTGTGGACCGATGTGCTGATCCCCCCCACCGAGTTCCTGGTGCGCGGCACCGGGGCCGATCCGGATATCCTGTATGTTAATCCAAGTGCAACCCCCGGCGACGGCCTGAGCTGGGCCACGGCGTTCAACACAATCCCCGATGCCATCGAAGCGGCCAAATACGGCGATTCGATCTGGGTTAAAGCTGTTACTATGACATATAAGCTCGCTCAACCGATCACCATTACCAAATCTGTAAACCTCTACGGCGGGTTCGACGGTACCGAAACAGATATCAGCCAGCGCAGTATAGAGACAAATGAAACCGTCATAGTCGGGCAAGGGCGGAACAGGGTTTTTTATATACCGACCTACTTTACAATCGACGGATTTACCATAAAAAACGCCAAAGTCGGCCTGTATGCATCATGGGCGTTTGTTAAGGCCGACAACTGCACAATTACGGGCCACACCGGTACCGACGGGGCGGTTATGGCCTGGGCAAGCTCGCTTGAGCTTTCAAATTGCCTGATTTACGGTAACGATTATTCGGGGGTAAATGTGTTTCTAACCGGCACCACCCTTGTAAACTGTACTGTTGTTGATAACGATAAGGGTGTAAACAGCGGTTATTACTCCGATGTTGGAGTAGTCAATTCCATTATATGGGACAACACTGGAGATGAAATAACCGACGGCGGTTCATCCTTAACTGTTACCTACAGCAATATCGACCAGGACGGGTTCCTCACTGGAACCGGAAATATCAGGCAGAACCCTGTTTTTTACGACCCGCTGAATGACGATTATACTCTCAGCTCAACATCGCCCTGTATCGACAGCGGCACAAACGTTGGCACGCCCGCGGTTGATATGTACGGCAACACACGTTATGACGTGCCGCCTGCAAATACCCCGTACTATGACATGGGCGCATTTGAATACCGGCCGTAGGAGTTGTATGACAGGAATTAACAGGACCGTTTAAATTTCAAGTGTAATAAACAACATTTTCAGGAGTTGATCATGAATATACGGCAAAACATTTTCAATGGTACACGGGCGGCAGGGCTATTGGTGCTTATCTGTGTGGTGTCGGCCTTGTTTACGGTATCGGCAGGGGCCCAAATCTGCGATTTTGATTACGATGCATGCGCATCAAGTTGTGTTCCGGTACGGGCGGAGGGATTCTGCATTGGAGCTGAAGATACCTACGCGCTCAGCCCGACCCATGGACAGGTTGTTTACTGGGCCAGGATAAAAAAAACCGACTGCAACGGCAAACAGTGTGAAACACATCAAACCGAAGGAATCAATCCGGCAGGCGCCACCAGTTATGACGAATGCATAGCAAAATTCGGCGGCAGTTTTGAATATTATGATGAATGGATACACTGCACCTCGAGCGGAGGCGGAGGCGGAGGTAGCGGTCCAGGCCCCCCACCTCCTCCTAATACTCCACCGCCGGCCGGAGGCAGCGGACCCGGAGGCAGCGGACCTGGAAACGGAGCTGGTGGCGGCGGCGGTGGCAGTGGACCCGGCGGCGGGACGGGGAGTGGAACCGGTAGTGGGACGGGGAGTGGAACCGGTAGTGGGACGGGGAGTGGAACCGGTAGTGGGACG
>JANQGV010000137.1 GCA_028282925.1 Thermodesulfobacteriota bacterium | reverse complement strand
CTGTTGGTGAAGGCCGTCTGCTCCTCTGCACCATCGCGCTCCGGCGTCAACACCAGCTTTACGCTGGGAAGAAACTGCGCCCCCTGGTTTCCGGCGACTTCCCTGACGGTTCCGGTGACTTTCAGACCGTCGTAAAAAGCGTAGATGTTTCCGTCGCTGGCGCCGACATACACCGAGTGATGGGCATCGCCTCCGATGGCCGGGGATGACAGGATTTCCGCATCCAGCGCTTCCTCGTCCTCGGGCGGGTAGACCCAGACGACTTTTTTCTCGGGCCGGTCGGCATGCAGGCAGTAAAACCTGCCGCCGTTCGAGCCCGCGAAAATATAACGTCTGCCGTCGATGGCCGGGGACGACTCGATGCGCACCCCTTCCAGACCGTAACTGTAATAGGTGCTGGCATCGGGCATAATCCGGTACAAATTATCCGCCGAGCCGATGATGAGTGAATTGTCCCCCAGCACCGCCGCGGTGGCGTAAATATCAATATCGTCCGAGCTCTCATCAACGAGTCTCCAGTTGATGTCTCCGATACCGTCGGGGGTACGTGGTACGTAATACTCATCGCATGTGTCTTCATTAACTATATACGTTTTCTCGTCGATGGCGTTGAAACTGTAAACATGATACCTGTAGTTCGCGGAACACTTAATATCTTTAAGATCATCCCAATACGTGGTAAAGGTCCCGATAACGACGGTATGGTCTGAAGCGATGGCCGGGGATGCCACAACCGCGCCGAAGAAAAAAGGAAATTGCCACTCAATGAAGCCGCTTTTGGTATCCAACGCGAAAAAGTTCGACCAGGCATCCCTCCCGTCAACATGCGTACCGATATAGACCTGATCGTTCACCGTGTCTATGGCCGGATTCGCGGTTATGTTGCCGAGATGATCGTTGCTTATCCATTTCTCGGTGCCATCGGGATTCAGGGCGTAGAGGTAGCCGTCCGTCCCCCCGAAAATAATTGTGCCGTCGTCGTCGATGGCCGGGGACGATTCAATGGCCGCATACTTTAACGGCGTAGTGTCGGTAACACTGATTTCGTACGTCCATTTCGGCTGGGGGTTGCGGGTATCGATGTAGGCCGGGTCGCCCGGATCAACGGTATTGGTCCCGAAGCAGTAAAGAGACCCGTCCGACGAGCCGATATACACAAACCCGTTCTGGTCGATGGCCGGGGACGAGCGGCTTATCTCACCGCCGGTCAGGTACTTCCAGACCAGGAACCCGGTTTCACAGTCGATGGCGTAGAAATAGTTGTCCGTCGAGCCAACGTACAGGATGCCGTTGTTGTCCACCGCCGGCGAGGATGTAACGGGTCCGTCGGTGGGAAAAACCCATTTGAGCTTGCCGATATTGGTGCCGAATGCGTTGGTTTTGCCGGTGTGCCGGTTATCATGATGGAACATGGGCCACGGTGTATCCGCAAGCTGCGCAGATACACAGGAGCAGGTCAGTTCCTGAAACAATACTGCAAAAACGCCGATAAAAAACAACGCGGCGGCTCTTTTACCTGTTTTCATGATGCAACTCCTTACATGTACATGTCCGACCCTTCAGTGTACTGAAATCCCCTGTGTCAGGGACACACACATCAGCCGGCCCCTTGAAGATCATTCTTGCCGGGATGTGCCGTTCTTATTTCGTTGTAGTATTCACATCACCTGCTTCATCCCTCTGCAGCTCGGCCTTGTCTTCGCTGTAGTTAAGGGCCGTTTCCAGGGTGATGTGGTTCTGCTCCACCAGCGCCTCCAGCGACTGGTTGAGGGTTTGCATCCCGAGCTGGCTGTTGGTCTGCATGGCGGTTTTTATCTGGTGGCTCTTTTCCTCGCGGATCATGGCTCGCACCGCGGGGGTCACCACCAGTATTTCAGCGGCAAGGGACAGTCCCGGTCCGCTGTCAAGAGGTATCAGTTTCTGGCAGATAATGTATTGCAGGCTCGTGGCCAGCTGGATACGGGCCTGGGCCTGCTGCGCCGCGGGATAGGCGCTGATGACCCTCGAAATGGTCTGTGCCGCGCTGGCGGTATGCAGCGTGGCAAACGTGAGATGACCGGTTTCCGCAATGGTCAGGGCGGCCGACATGGTCTCCAGGTCCCGCATCTCGCCCACCACGACCACGTCCGGGTCTTCGCGCATGGCCCGGCGCAGGGCCTCGGCGAACGAGGCCGTATCGGGGCCTATTTCGCGCTGGGTAACGAAAGCGGACTGGCTTTTGTGCCGGTACTCCACCGGGTCTTCGATGGTCAGGATGTGACAGGGCCGCTCCCTGTTGATCCGGTCTACGATGCTGGCGATGGTGGTGGACTTGCCCGAACTGGTCGATCCGGTCACCAGGATCAACCCCGAGTGCAGCCGGGTAATGTCCTCCAGCACGTGTATGGGCAGGCCCAGCTGCTCGAAGCTGAAAAATGTGTTGGGCAGCAGCCGCAGGGCCAGGGCATAGGTGCCCTGCTGCCGGTAGGCGTTGATACGCATGCGGTAGCCCCCTTCCAGTGAAATGGCCCGGTCCAGGTCGCCGGTCTTGCTCAGGCTCAGGTAATCGCTTTCGCCCACCATGCGGCGGATCATGTCGTTGATGTCCTCCGCGCTCAGGTTGCCGTATTCCGGCATGGTCTGCAGCCGTCCCAGCACCCGGATTGTCGGCGGATTGTCTACGGCCAGGTGCAGGTCGGATCCCTTTCTTGCGACAAACTCCCGGAGCATTTTTTCCTGCGTTTGTGCATCCATTACGTTTTCGATTGTTTGTTCCTCCTTCTGTTACAGAAGTGACTGAATGCTGTCCGCCATATCGGCTGTTTCACGTGCCGCAACAACCTTTCCGGCCGCGCGGTACAGGGACGAAGCGCGCCGGTACAGCATGACGGCCTGTGCAAATTTGCTGTTTTTAAGATAGGCGCAGCCCAGGTTGGCGCATACCGCCGCCTTCCACGGCGAGGCACCCTCCTCCCGGCCGGCTCCGTCCAGGGATATTTCCAGCAATATTTCGGCTTCCCGGGGACGTCCGTCGCGCAGAAAAGCCTCCCCGGCCAGCGCCAGCCTGCGCCGCTCATAATCGGTCTGCGGATCGGCCGGATACGGCCGCAGCACTTTAAGCGCTCCGGTATGATTTTCCATTTTCATAAGGCAGCGCGCCAGGCCGAGCCGGGCCCGGCGCCGTACGGCCTCATCGGGTGCATAGTCCATGAGCTTTCTGAACTCCACCACCGCCTCAACATAGTTTCCCCGGTCCATGAGCGACCGTGCCGTTCCGGAATCGGCGGCAAACATCTCGCCGGCAATCTGTTCCCCGGAAACGGTTTGCTGCGCCGGCGCCTCTTTCCGCGGCGCAGTCGCACACGCGCACAGCATTACAGCTGTTACCAGCAAAAGATATGCAAGCGGTCGAATCACGGCTCCTCGATCTCCCTGGGCTGCGCACTTTCCTGAAGCGCTTCCAGGCCCGGATGCGCATCAGTCGTTCCGGTCCCGTTATCGTAGACACCCAGGGCCGGAATATCGTCCCGGGCGCTGGGATGCGCGCTGAGACGCTCCACCATGTTCATGGTTACCTGCTCGATATTGCCCGGACCGCATAATATATACGGTCGCAAAAGAACCAGCAGTTCACTGCGGTTTTTGTTTTTACGGTGAGCCTTGAATAAATCGCCCAGAAACGGGACATTCATCAAAACCGGGACGCCGCTGTCGCTGCTCCCTGTTTCCTCACGGATCAGCCCTCCCACGGCGCTGATGGCGCCGTCCCTCGCCACGATGGTACTGACGACGGAGCGGGTTATCACGTCCTGTGACCTGAAGCTCTCCTGCACACCGTACTCTATGTCCTTGAATGCACCCAGCTGCGAGTCTTCATGCACCACCCGGATGGTCACGCTGGTATCGGAATGTATTTTCGGCGTAATCAGCAGGGTCGTTCCCACATCGCGCCGCTCGGCGTCAGGGTCGGTGGACGCTTCGGATGTGGTGGTATTGCCGGCATAGGTAAAGGTATTCACA
>JANQGV010000108.1 GCA_028282925.1 Thermodesulfobacteriota bacterium | reverse complement strand
GGGTACGGCGATATGATTGTGTTTAACGACTATCTGTATGTGGCGTCCTCTTCGGGATACGAGGGCAAGTTTTTCTATGAGGGTGTCGGCTGCGAGTTGTGGCGCTTTGACGGCACCACCTGGGAGCCCATTGCATCGTACAGCAAGGACGATGATGACTCCGGCACGCTTACCGCCATAGCCGGATGCAGCGCGGACGACGGTGATCCGACCGCTGTGTTTACCGTTGACGGTAAAAGCTGGAGTGCGGACCAGTGGAAAGAGGCCGGCCTGCTTATGACAACAGGCAACGGCAGGGGGCGCTATTTCAGGATTGTGGGGAACACCGCCGACACGTTGACCGTTCAGGAGGACCAGGCCGCTTTTGCCGCCGGTGTGGGCGTTGAATATACTATTTGTGCAGAGCATGCACCCGATGCCGACCGCGAAGGACACGCAATCGGCACTATCGGCACGGTTGCGGTCGGCGACGCCTACAGCATTGTTACGGGCACGGATGAAAACGGTTTTGGGGAAATATGGAACAAAAGCATCGTCGACCTTGAAGAACTCAACGGCGAACTCTACGCCACCATAGCTCACAACTATGAAAACGGTACAAGTATCTGGAAAACATCCGACGGGTTGACCTGGAACCGCATGACCGAGTACGCCCACGGCAACATCCACGGGTACGACCCGGACGGCAACCTGACCGGATACTGCCTTAATGAAGGCAAGGAAGACACCGTCGGAGTGCCTGTCTGTACCAGTTCTACCTATATGGGTAAAAGTGATGTGAGCGGTGTCATGACCCTCTATACCGGATCCACAGGATCTCGCGGCTGCAACGGTAACGGTGCCCGGGCGTTGCGCCTTGACGGAGACGAATGGAATTTCATCGTCGACTATTTTGTAGACGACAATCTGGAAGGGACCAATGAAAACGGCTTTGGTGACGATGCCGACGGTAATGCCCTGCGGCAGAGCTTTCAAGCCTGGCACTGGGCGGAATACGACGACAAATTGTTTTGCGGTATTGCACGGCCCATCGGCTGCCGGCTGGCCTATACCGAGACAGGCGGCACAGAGGACGATGCCTGGAAGTTCGTGGTCGGGTACGGTGCCGACATGCTTGACGGATTCGACGGGGTCAGCGGGCCGCTTGTGTTCGGATCGAATGTCGGGATGCACCTTTATACGTTTGAAGATGCGCTGTATGCCGGTACCCTTAAAATGAAGCTTTACAATAACCCGATTCCCATTATTGATCCGGTTTGGGACGGCTCCGATTTGTGGAAGGCAACCGGTCCGGCGGACGCTCTGGTATGGACACGCATCACATCAAATGCTTTCGGGGATGAAGACGTACTGCTGCTTGATTCCTTTTGCACCTACAATGATTCGCTCTATCTGGCGGCGGGCTACTACTTCGGTAAAAACCTCGACGCGGAAATCCCCGAACAGGCGGCTACCAAGATATACCGCCTGAAAAAGTCGCCGTCGTTTGTGTCGTTTTCGTCATATTCAGCAACGTCCTCAACCATGGCGGTTGATATATCCTGGCAGACCGGCATGGAAACAGATGTAACCGGCTTTAACGTCTACCGTTCCGCTTCTGAAAAATACAACCTTGCCTATCAGAAGATTAATAAAACGCCGATTGCTGCAGGTGCCGCGGACTATACTTATACCGACCAGGGCCTGCTGATGAATACACCCTATTTTTACAAGGTTGAGGCTGTCAATTCATCCGGTGTAAGCTCCTTTGTGGGGCCTATAGCGGTTACGACCAAAAAACTGTTTGATTTTTAGGAGGAGGCCGGAGAACATTCATCTCCTGCGTTGCACTCACCCTTCGTCACTGCGACGTACTGGTGGTCTCAAATTACATGAGAAATTCTGCTGCGGGTGCCGCAATACCCGAAACTCCAGACTGTACTCCCTGTAGCCTCATCAACGTACAAAGAAGTACGATTCTTCGGCTTCCGGTCCGTGCAGCCTGGATCTCCGTGCATTTCAGCACCCTCGCAACGAACTCTCATATAATCTGAGACCATGCGCCTCATTCCGAAGGGTATCGTGCGCCTTGTGCCTGAACCTTCTCCACCCTCCTCCTCTTCGGGTTATTTCGACAATCTTCCAGGAGGAGGCCGGAGAACACCCCTCTCCTGCTTTTCGTTCACCTGTCAGCCCTGCAGCGTACAGCCCGCTGCAGGGTTCTCGGCCTGCTCTCTGTACACGCGGAGCGGTTACAGGCTGCTTAAAAAGAGGGTGCCGCCCAACAGCACTATTGCAGCGCTTCCGGCAAATTCCAGACCGTTTGTAAGGACGAGCCGAAGTTGTTTTGTCTTGAAGACTATGTCCAGCAGCAGTTGACGAGACACTATTGCGGCCATTCCTGCCAGTGAGATGGTAACTCCCATTCCGACGGCAATGGTCAGCGCCAGCAGAATGCCCAAAAGGAGCATGTCCAGCGACATGCTGAAAATAAGCAGCAGGACTGTTCCGGGGCAGGGGACAATGCCGGCAGCCAGGGCCACGGAAATAAGGCTTTTATTGGAACCGGCACCCGGATCGTCATCGTGGGAGTGATCGTGCAGGCAGTGATGCCCCCTGTTTTTTATGCGTAGAAACAGGAGGGTCATCCCGATCAGGGTAATCAGGGCGTAGCTGAACAGCGAAATGGTTCTGGTTGTGTTTTCAACATGGTTCAGCACTGTAGTGCTTACAACTCCGTAGAGTATCAGCACCAGTGCTATGGAGGTTCCTGCATGCATAAGCGCGATCAGGAATCCCAGGAATGCCCCTTTCTTTACCTCCGACTTTCCGGATATGAAATAGGAAACGGCAAAGGCTTTGCCGTGACCCGGTCCCAGGGCATGGATGACCCCGTATGAAAACGCAACGGCAAACAACAGCAGAAGGGTCGCGATCGAAGGATCGTTTTTCAACGTGCGGGTAAAACCGGACATCTTTTGATGCAACTTGCGCTGAGCTTTTGCAAGGGGCTTGAAAGCTTTTTGCAGAGCGGCGGGATACAAAACCGGTTTGTTGGTTTCCTGGACAACTTTTTTTTCTTCTTTTTCAGGGCCTACCAGAAACGGGTTACTGGCAACGGCACCCGCGGGGCAAAAAACAAGGCATGCTGTGATTAATAAAAGGACCAGTTTTTTCATTTGCCTATCTTTTAAAGGTAACGATAAGCTCGACCGGTGCAATTTGTCCGAAATAATAGCTTTTACCGGCATTCTCAATTTCCTTAATGCTGCTGCTGACGATCCCGGGGGCCGCCGTGTGGTCGCATGTATAGGTGGTAAGTGCGATATCCGAGTAATAGGTTTCATCATACACGGCAATAGTCACTTTTGCAGGTTTAGAGGAGGCCTGTATTTTACAGGGAACAAAAAACGTATAGATGATTTTATGGTTTTTTATAACGGCATGAAAGTTTTCAACCCGGGTGATTTCATAGGTCTTGGCGGCGGTGGAAATATAGGTAAAATAATGGTAGTTTTCCAGGTTGGAAAATGCCCCTTTGCGGAGTGCCTCAACTTCGGCTGTGGAAAATGTTCCGTCTTTATTGCCGTCGAACTCCTCTATCATGGTGGCGCTGAACATTTCGTCAAATATCCATCGCACGGCAAGACCCGTCATGCCGGCGCCGTCAAACATCACCCGGACTGAATTTTCAATAAATATATGCGGATGAGCCCCTGCCGTGCCCGGCAGGACAACGCCCATCAGCAGGAGTGAGCATACCAGCAGCCGTTTCACATGATCCTCTTTAGAACTGTATTATAAGACGGTATCAAATGTAACACAAAGGCTCCATGTTTGGCAATACGCATCTCCTTAGGGACCTGCCATGTGCCGTTACAAGCCATGCCGGTGCAGGGCAGTATTTTACTCCTGATATCTTAAGATAGCGCTAAAAAGAGCTTGCCAATCGCCTTTATTTAGGTCAGACTAATTAAGTATACGATTATAGAACTCTTTTTGGATGTCTGTAATTTCTATATACTCAATATAAGACTATTTTCAGTTACCGTAACGAAGGGGAATCAACTTATATGGAAGACAACAGTCAACTCAGCGCCAGCCTCGAAGATTACCTGGAAACGATTTATTTGATCGTCCAGAAAAAGCATGCGGCGCGGGCCAAGGACATCGCCGACCAGCAACACGTCAAGGCTTCTTCGGTTACCGGGGCGTTACGGCTGCTGTCTGAAAAAGGCCTCATCAATTACGCTCCCTACGACATCATCACCCTCACCAGCGAGGGTGAGCGTGTTGCACGTGATGTGTTGAAACGCCACAATGCCCTGTACGTTTTTTTCAAGGAGGTTCTGGGAATCGACGAACAGGAAGCCGAAGACGGTGCCTGCAAGCTGGAGCATGCCATTTCGCCCGCCATTCTCAAGCGTCTTATCAGCTTTGTCGATTTTGTGCAGCAATGCCCACGGGTAGGAACGCAGTGGGTCCGGGAATTCGAGTCGTTTTGCCGACGCGGCACCATCGGAGAAAGCTGTGACGAGTGTATATCCGACTGCCTGAAAAGGGTACCGAAAAAATAACAGGAGTCTGTTGCCCCACACCCCCTTACGTTACAGCGGGACGTATAAATTATGTTATGAAAGGGGTTATTTATTAAGCGATTCTTCAAAAGCGGCAGAAGTGCAATTGCTCCCTTTTCCGCTGTTTTCAGCTCCGCTTTTTACCTAAAAATCTGATTTATCCTGCCGCTCAGTTTTCCTCATTGTAACATTGTCTTATAATATATTGAATTAGCTATCTTTTTAAAATATTTATTTATATATAAAATTAACTTGCATTCAGGGTTAAACTTAGGTATAACTAAATTAGTCTGACTAATAAAAGAAATTTGTATTTGCATAACAATAGTTTTTCAACATAAATGTAAAAGGTTTTTACATGCTGACTGCTGATGTATCGATACCTGCAGATAATGCCATAACCGACCTTGCCAGTATTGGTCCCGGTGAACGGGTGCGACTGGTGGAAGTTGAGGCCGGACGGAATGTGCAGGGACGCCTTCTGGCTTTGGGTCTCATCAAGGGAACTGAAATAAGCATGATCACCAATGAGGGCTGTGGGCCTTTGCTGATCGGACTTGGCCGGAGCCGCATAACAATCGGCCGCGGTATGGCGGAAAAAATACTTGTGAGATAAATTTTTTTACCCATGCTTTTAGGGGCGGCTAAAATAATTTTTATTTAATAACACGTCAGGACAAGGAGCCTTATTCACTATGAAACAACAACACTGCCTCAGGCAGATGCGGGAAAAACAGAAAGGCGTTATTGTGGCGGTTACCGCAAAAGGAGAGCTTGGACGCCGCATACGCGATATGGGGCTGGTTGCAGGTGCCGAGATAACGGTTGTGGGACGGGCGCCGCTTAAGGACCCCGTTGCCCTGCGCCTGAAGGATTTTACCCTGACGCTGCGCAACAATGAAGCCGACTACATAACCGTAGAAACCGAAGGAGACTGAACGTCATGAACGACACGTTGACCGTTGCCCTTGCGGGCAACCCAAACGCCGGAAAGACAACCCTTTTTAACGGCCTGACAGGGGCGCGACAGCATGTGGGAAACTATCCCGGCGTCACCGTGGAAAAAAAAGAAGGCACCTGCGAATTCAACGGCGACAAGCTGCATGTGGTTGATTTGCCGGGAACCTATTCCCTGACCGCCTATTCCCTTGAAGAGGTTGTGGCGCGTGATTTTCTGGTGCAGGAACGCCCCGGCTTAACTATCGATATTGTGGATGCTTCCAACCTGGAACGCAACCTCTACCTTGCGCTGCAATTTTTGGAACTGGGTATCCCGATTGTGATTGCGCTTAATATGATGGATGTGGCCGAAAGCCGCGGCATGCGCATCAATGCCGGTAAGCTTTCCGATTTGCTGGGTGTACCGGCCGTTCCGGTGGTGGCCCGTAGCGGCAAAGGCAGGTCGGAGCTTATGGAAGCCGCACTCCTGGCCGCAAAGGCGCAACAGAACCGGCAGCCGCTTGAGATTTCCTACGGTGAGGATCTGGACAGCGCCCTGGAAGAAATGGAACCGATTATCACCCGGGCGGCCTTTTTGACCGACACCTACCCGGCGCGCTGGACGGCACTAAAGTACCTCGAGGCGGACACGCAGATACTGGACAAAGGGCGCGCGGCCAACCCCGAGGTTGCCGGGCAGCTTGAAAAAATAGTGGAGCGAGTCACCAGCCATATCAACACCACCATGGAAACCTACCCTGAGGCGCTGATAGCCGACCACCGCTACGGATATATTCATTCGATTATGAAGCAGGACATCCTGCAGCGCGACGACAACAGCGACCGCATGTACCTTTCCGACAAGATCGACAAGGTGCTCACCAACCGGTTGCTGGGGCCTGCATGCATGCTGCTGGTTCTAATGGGTCTGTATCACTTTACCTTTGCCTACAGCGAGGTGCCGGTGGGTTGGTGCGAAGCGCTGTTCGGTTGGCTCGGCGGTGTTGCCGATGCGGGGCTCCCCGACGGCCTGCTGAAATCGCTGGTCATTTCAGGCGTCATCGACGGCGTTGGTGGTGTTATGGGTTTTGTGCCGATCATTATGTTTATGTTTTTCGGCATCTCCATCCTTGAAGATTCGGGGTATCTGGCACGGGTGGCGTTTATGCTTGACCGCATTTTCCGTATTTTCGGACTGCACGGCAGCTCGGTCATGGCCTACATCGTGTCGGGCGGTATAGCCGGGGGATGCGCCGTGCCGGGGGTAATGGCCACCCGCACGCTGCGCTCGCCGCGCGAACGGCTGGCAACGCTGCTAACGGCTCCCTTCATGAACTGCGGCGCCAAGCTGCCGGTAATGGTGCTTCTGATTGCAGCCTTTTTTGCCGACCATGAGGCCCTGATCATGTTCGTGCTGACGCTCCTGGCCTGGGCGGTGGCCCTCCTGGCCGCCAGACTGCTGCGGTCAACTTTTATCACCGGGGAGTCCACACCCTTTGTCATGGAACTCCCGCCCTACCGGCTGCCCACCGTTAAGGGGCTGCTGATACACACCTGGGAGCGGACCTGGCAGTATATCAAGAAAGCCGGAACCGTGATTTTGGGAATTTCGATTCTGGTCTGGGCCATGATGACCTTTCCGGGGCTACCCGACGAGGCCGCCCAGGAGTTTGTGCAGCAGCGCACCGCAGCCAGTGCCGCCCAACCCGCCGCCGCACAGGAAATCGACACCGCGGAGGAAGAAGCCGAACTGTCGGCCGAGGCCGAAGCGCTTCAGGAAAAACTGGATTCCATTGACAAGCAGGAAGCCGAAGCGGCCCTCCGTAATTCCGTTGCCGGTCGTTTCGGCACCGCACTGGAAGGTATCAGTAAACTGGCCGGTTTTGACTGGCGCACAAATATTGCCCTGGTGGGCGGTTTTGCCGCCAAAGAGGTTATTGTGTCGACCCTGGGTACGGCCTACTCCCTGGGAGAGGTCGACCCGGAAGAGAGCGGCGCATTGCCCGAAACCCTGGCCGCATCACCTGGTTGGAGCCCCCTGGTAGCGCTCAGCCTGATTGTGTTTGTTATGTTTTACGCCCCCTGCTTTGTTGTTGTGGTTTGTATAGCCCGGGAAGCGGGCTCGTGGAAATGGGGTGCCTTTTCAATGGCATTCAACACGGTTCTGGCCTTCGGCCTGTCGGTTGCGGTTTACCAGGTCGGGGGATTGTTCATGTGAATGGATAAATCGACTACCGAATAAAACAGCAGATAATGCGTCAATAGTAAACTGTTGTTTTGTCACGATACACGCTGCCGGTTTTTAATGCGGCACATTTAACAAGAAAGGATCCACGCTGTTTTGGACTGTGAAAAACACAAAAGATCGGAGCATACCCATAAGGGTAAATCCTCCGAGAGCATACTTGACAAGAACGTCATTCTGGAACATCTGTCGGTTGAGACCGGTCAAGCGGTGCTTGACGCCGGCTGCGGGAACGGCTACATGGCTAAAGCATTTGCCGGGCTGGTGGGAAGTTCGGGCAGGGTGTATGCTCTGGATCCGGACGCCGAGGCCATAGCCGTTTTGAAGCGGGAAACGGAGGGTGTGGTTATCGAGCCGTTTGTGGGAGATATCACCCAGGAAACACCGCTTACAGAGGCTTCACTGGATCTGGTCTACATATCAACGGTCCTGCACGGTTTTTCACCGCAGCAGATGACGGGGTTCCGGGGAGAAGTCAATCGCCTGCTGAAAGAGGGCGGAAGACTTGCGGTTTTGGAAATAAAAAAGGAGGAGACTCCTTTTGGCCCGCCCATGGATATACGTTTTTCGGCTGAAGAACTGCAACAGGCAATACGTTTGAACCCGACACTCCTCATTGATGTAGGGCAGTATTTTTATATGCAGGTATTTAAAAAGTAGTTTGCTGTGGAGCTTTCAATGCGTGCAGACCTGTTAACCTTTAACAGGAGATACAACAATGGATCTAATCATCGTCATTGTCATCGTCGTTGCGGCTGCCGCTTACCTTATCCGGCGGGCTGTCAAGCATGGACCCGGCAGCAGTTGCGGGTGTGACTGTGCCTCCTGCATCCCGTCGAAAGACGGCTGCACAGCGAATGGCAGCGATGCCCGGAACAAGGAGTGAAAAGGGTACGATAATGAGGCCGTAGACGCTTCTCTTGCTGCACGGTACGGGTGAAGGGGGTATGGAAAGAATACCGGTTCGGCTGTGTGCTGTTCTGCCAGACCGGTATGGGGCGGGGAAAGAAGTATATTTTTTTAGCCTAAAACTTAGGCTAAGCTAAAATAGATAGTTACGATTAACTTTATGGAGGTGTTCACATGAGTACCGGGGTATCGAAACAGGAGAACGCCCATGAAATGCAAAGGGGCCAAAATGAATCATTGTTTCCGCAACAAAACGAGCTGCCGGACGCAGCAACAGAAGCTTTAATGGAAAGTGAGCTGCTTAACCCGGTAGCCCGCACATTTCTCAGGAATGCAATGCAGGCCGCGCCAACGGCCGATACCAAACAGGTTGCCGAACCCACGCCTGTGCTTAAACGTATCTGGCATATACACGATTTTTTAATGTGTCCTATTATCGGAACCTGCCTGACGCTTGGTGAGCAAAAGCAGATTTTGAAAAAAGCCGGGGAGCCGGTGAAAAAAATGGATGACTACGATATCCACGCCCGTCTGGTGCAACTTGCCGGCACAGAGAACAAGACGGCGACCAGAACAGAAACAGCCCTGAACCGTAAATACCGCAAGGAGCTGGCAACCTACGTGCGGCTTTCGGAAGAAGAATTGTGTGATCTTTGGGACGAACAGTTTGCATCAGGCGATTACGCGGCCCTGCTCTGGGCAGCCGCCGTGCGGACCGACCTGTCCGAGGAAACAATGCGGGACCTGTTTGCCGATATTCACATGCAGATGCACACCCTTTCGGAGCAGAGCCGGCGCGACCGGCAGTGCCTGAATCGCCTGGAGACTGAAAACCACAAGCTGAGCCGACAGGTAAAAGAGCAAAAAAAAATGTACCGCGATGCGCTTAAAGACAACCGGCTTTTGCAGGAAGAACGCGCGGAGGCCCACAGGAAATGCGCCTACCTGGAAAAAGAACGGCTGCACCGCACCGAAAAAACCGAAACCGGCACATCGGATGTAAGCGAAGAACTCGCCATACTCAAGCGTGAAAACGAATTGATGTGCAGCGAGCTTGAAGGCCTTGCTGAATCGGTTCGTTTTTTGCAACAGGCATACGATGAGCTTGAGACCGAAAACCGTGCTTTGCGTACGAAAAAAGAGTCTGCAAAAGCCCCCGAAGCGACCATGGCGGCATCACCCCCCTGTGGTGCTGAAAAACAATGCCCGGCATGCGATCTGTGCAGCCACCGCGTACTGGTTGTAGGCGGTATAAAGAAAATGGAGTGCTTTTACCGCAAAACCGTAGAAAACTGCGGGGGTACCTTCGAATATCACGACGGATACATGCAGTCCGGGAAAAGTGAACTTGAAAGCAAGGTCCGGCGGGCGGACCTGGTGCTGTGCCCGGTCAACTGCAACAGCCACGGTGCCTGCCTGATGGTCAAGCGGCTGGGCAAGAAATACGGAAAGAAAGTCAGGATGCTGCCGGGCAGCAGCCTGAGTTCCATTTCACAATCGCTGTGGAAGTACGAAAAAGATACCCTGTGCGAAAAACGGTTACCTAACTAATGACATATCAGAAAGGAGTTGTCATGGGACACAACGAAATGAAAAAAAGTACAGCTGAAAAGTCCGACCACACCGGCCGGCATGGACATACATGCACATGCTCCGGGACGTGCGGCGACCGGTGCGCCTGCAAGAAAGGCGGAAGCCGGAGCGGAGACGGGCATCGCCACGCGGACATTGAACCTCAAGCGGACGAACATTGAGCGGGGACATAAACAGTATGAATGTATTTTATCATCATGTGTATGAATATGTAAAAGGCATCCGCCGGTTGATTCTGCATACGACACTGAAAACGTATTGTGACCGGATAGAAGACAGGCTGCAAAAAAAAGGCATTGCGTACCTGATTTACCCGCTCGGTAAAAACAAAATCAACGTCTTTTTCGGCGATGATGCCTGCATCGAGGTCATTAAGCGGTTTAACAAGCAAAACCTGTTCGACCTGACCGACGAGGAGGATTTCATCTTGGGCGCCCTGCTCGGCTATGATACATCCAAGCAGTGTGAGCGCTACCTGGGACGAAAATGCAGACGTGCTGCACAGATGTCCCGGTCGTATGCAGCCTGATAACCCAGTCGGCCGGGCCATTTTTTTATTTGATGTAACAAAAATATCTTGACAAACATAATAAAGTTAGTTAAAACTAATTTTAATCAATTCTTGAAGAGTCTTATGCTGAGGGCTGAGTCGATGCGTACTGAATCATTTGAAACTCATTGTATTGCGTAAAGACTGAAAAAGGAAATTTTTTTCAGACCATTGTTAGTCTTGGCTAAATATTTAATTTCTGTCTAATTCAGGTTGATCGCCGATTTCCGGCTTAGTAACTTTTGATTTCTTTTGAAATTACAGGGAGCTATGAGCACTGTTACCGGTATACCCGTTCACGGGGAAGACAAGCACGAGCCGAACCCGGCTTTGCAAAAAATACACGACCTTTTTCACGCCCTGCTGGAGCATGACGGCTTCGGCGAAATCAGGGTGGAAATGCGCATCCTTAAACGCGGGCAGAAAGAGGTGATTATTCACTGCGGTAAACAGTACCGGTTTGTGCTGGATGTGCCGCAGGGGGGTGCTGAAAGTGCACAAAAAACACGGAAAGGAGGATTGCCATGAACAGAGGACCTTAATCAGGGAGGGTGTTGCAGGCGTGGGGCCTGAACCGCAACGTTTACTGAACATGAGCCGGTAGCACCGGCGGCGCCCGGGGGGCGCAAACAGCTCACAAAAAATCAATGTATTGCGCAAAATTGCACAAAAAAAATCAACAGACAGTGAAGGGAATTCATTATGAAACAGGTACACAAACCCCATGCCAATAATAAAGGTTTTACACTTATCGAACTTCTGATCGTTATCGGTCTGCTGGCCGCTCTGTCGGCCCTGGTGCTGCCGAGCCTCCAGGCCGACCGCGAAGAGGCCCTGGGCGGTATTTGCGACTACAACCAGGCCGGTACTATTCGCACCATTCGCCAGTACAGCAAGATGTACAATCACTTCCCCAATGGTTTTCACACCGCACTCTCCGCTACCAATGCGTCCACGAGCGACAACATTGTTGAGGATGTTTCCGGTATAATGCCCGGCCTGCCCAAGGCCCAGGACAACAAACTCGGACCGCTGGCCGCAAACGCTGTAGTTACCCTGGATAACGAGACCGCAGCCTCCCTCAAAAATGCAGGGATTACCGAGCTGTGCTACGGAACCGGCCGCAACGCGGTAGCCGTGGACGCTGGTCTCAATCTGGTTTCTCCTCTGTCCACCTGGGAGGACGACGGCGGCGCACTGTTTACCTTTGACGGAATTTTTGTCCATGATGCCAATGCCGGAACCGAAAACTCCTGGGAAGACTATGATAATAACGGCACGGCGGAAGGTGTGATTGTGGCCCTGTGGATCGCGCCCACTATTGACTGGACACCCAATCCTGCCAATGCCAACAACGACTGGACCGGCGGAACCGTTGAGATGGAAATTACTCTCGAAGGAAAATGCCCCATCCCGGCGCAAAGCGTGGATGTTGATGGATCAGGAACAGCAGGCGGCGAGGTATCCTTCAGCTACTACATTGGCTATTTCAAACTCTTTGACGCCGACTATGACGGTGACGGTGAGATCGACCCGGCCATCATGATCGGAAGCACCTGCCCGGAAGACGGTATTCTTAATCCGTAAGGGTAACTTTCCCGGCTGTATCGCCGGGTGTTTGAAGAAACACAACTACTGTGCCGGTAGTTACAACCGGGAGGGGCCGGGCCTATCCAGCCCTTCCCGGTTTCTTTAAATTTGATACATAAAAAGGAACAGCATCAGGTGCAACCGGAATCAAAATCACTATCCATAAAAACAGGCATTGCGGCCTGGCCGCGGCTGGGGCGGCGGGGGTTCACCCTGATGGAGCTGCTGATCGTAATCGGCCTTCTGGCGGCCCTGGCGACCCTGGTTTTGTCCAATCTCACCTATACCCGCACCGAAGCCCTGGACGGCTCGCTGGTTCAGAAGGAGCTTGCCGATATCCAGCGCGCCTTCCAGCGTTTCGCGGCGGACTGCATACCGCAGCAGGCGGACTACAAGCTCATCGCCAAATACGGCCTGGCCCCGTTGATACAGTATGAGGGTTATCTGGACGAGAATAAGAACGAAGCCTGGACGTTCACCCGCTGGGACAACGACCGCCGCCGGGGATGGCGCGGACCGTATATGGAGTATGAAGCCGAAGAAGCGATCAATATCGATCTAGAAGGCGGTATGCCGGATTACTACGGGCAAATAGAACCGAAGAGCGGCGGATGGACTGTACCGCTCATCTGCACCCCTTACTATGTATACGACAAAGACAACTGGCACGGGGGATACTACCGGGTCATTCCGGAAGTGGCCGGCGGGACCAATGAAATCACCCAGCTCTGGGTTGTCTTTCCTTCACATGAAGGAACCTCGGACTGTCTGGCGCCTGGATGCGGCAAAAGGGATACATCGTGTATCATTGATGAACTGGAGCCGTATGCGCGCCGGCTGATACTGAATTATTGAGTATGGATATGATGGATAGAGAATCCGGAACTGAAAAAAAAAGACAACGCCGACGTTGCCTGCTGTCGGGTGGCGGTCAGGCAGGTATGACCCTGATCGAACTGGTGGTGGTGCTGGGCATCCTGGCGGGCGTGGCCACCCTGGCCCTGACCAGCCTGGGCGGCCTGGGGGCAAGCCAGCGGCGGGACACCTCGGAGCGGATTATTGATCAGATCGAGCAGGTGATCGGTACCGGTGTCGACACGGGCCGGTTTGTGAGCGACATGGGCCGCCTGCCGGTGCTGCACGGCCACGGCAATGACGGCAGCCGGGAACCGGGCCGGGGACTGATGGAGTTATGGGACGATTGCGCATCACTGGACACCGGTGGGACGTATAACGGTTATGCAAATGCGCCGGATGAAATCAATTTTGACGAACATAATACGTATGATCCGCCGAATCTTTTTTCTGACAATGTCAAGGGAATCATCCCGGGCGGCTGGCAGGGTCCCTATATCGACATGGGCGGCGACAAACTCTTTGACGGTTTCGGCAACAACCTGAGGTTCTGGAAGGGTTCGGGTTGGTATAGCGTTGATGATGTTTTTCTTGATGATCAGGACGAAGTCCTCGGGGTCGCCGCATTCGGATCCGACGATGCCCAGGGCGGCGGGGAATGGGAGGAAGAGGACATAAAAACGGATAACAGCACGGCAAACGCACACCTGTCGGCAGAACTGTATGTGTCCATCAAGGTTCGAAGTCACAATCTGCCGTATCCGTGGGTGCCGTGTGACAACGGCACGTGGGTAACCAAAACCTCATATGACGCAGGCGATATTGCACGGGATGCCGCATCAGGGAAAGGTGATCTATATGTATGCGACAATGCTACCTGTACAAGTACTCTCAATGCCAGTAATGGATGGCGCAAAATTGCCTGGTGCAATACAGTAAACCGCATGCGGGTGATGCTGTTTATGCCATATGCCGAGCCCGACCCCACAACGGAACCGCCGGTTGCTTTACGGACTATATGGGCGGGTAATGACGGTAATACAAACCACCGCTTCAGCGACGATGCACATCTGCTTACCCTGCCTGATTTCAGCATTTGGAATCCTTCACTTACCATGCAGAGCATGGTTCTCAAGGACCTTCCGCCCGGTCTGCGGGCACTGTTCGTGTATGGCTATATGGGAAACAGCAGCAATTGGGCCAATGCCTTTTCCTCCGGGTTGCAGACTATTGACCTGAAACCGGGAGTCAACCACATCACCGTATATCTGGACCACCCCCTGTAAGCCGCGGTATGGTTTTTCGGAGAAAATACACATGAGACTGGAAGCAGAAAAAGCAAAAAAAATGGTCCGGGAGGGGTTTACCCGAACAGCCGGCCTGTTCCGCAAAAAACAGACGCCGCTGGCCATGGTCATCCATGACGGTTCCGAGTGGCATGTCTACCTGTACAGCCTGAACGATGGGAGCTGGCAGCGCGGCAAGACCGGCAGATTCCCCGGACGGAACCCCCACCTGCTGCCGGAAAAGCTGACGGCTTTCGCAGCGGAACACGGGGCGCAGCGGGTCCGTATCCTGATCCCCAGCGAGGTGTATACCATCGGCATCGAGCTGCCCGAGGACCACGAGCCTGAGGAGGCCCACACGGCCCTGGCCTTTGAGCTCGAGGGTGAAACCGAACTGGAGGTCCATGCCATGCGCCTGGCGGCGGTGCGGGCCGACCGGTTCCGCATGGGCGGTACTTCCAACAACGTACTGGCAACGCCTTTTGAAAATTCTCTGATTCAGGCGTTTGACGATGCCTGCCGCGCCGAGGGGCTCAACTTCGAAGGGGTCGGCTCCATGGAGCTGGCGGTGCTGAATTATCATGCCCGCAATTTTGTGGAGGCGCGCTGCCTGCTGCTTCGCCGGCAGAGTTCTTTTTACGTGATCCCGGCCACCCAGGGCATGCCTTTTGCCGCCCAGAGTATTCCGGCGACGTTCAGTCCCGATGACGCGGCCGAGCATCAGGAACGGTATGAGCGGGTCAAGCGCCGTTTCAAAACCCATGCCGACCTGCCGCTTGTGGTCTGGAGCGCGGGACCGCCGGACGACGAGCGGCGGGTCATTATAAGCACGGTTGCCGGGGAGCAGGTTGAAACAACCGTTGAAAACATACATGACTCTATCGCCGAAATC
This sequence comes from Thermodesulfobacteriota bacterium, assembly GCA_028282925.1. Taxonomy (GTDB): domain Bacteria; phylum Desulfobacterota; class WTBG01; order CAIYCZ01; family CAIRTM01; genus JANQGV01. The sequence continues at coordinate 5,793 of JANQGV010000108.1, read as the reverse complement.
GCCCTGCATGCGGCCAGCGCACGGGAAGTGGGAACGATGTTCAACGGATGCGCCCTGGTGGGAAAAAGTGAAAAGCCCAAAGACCCTTACCGTGCAGGTACCTGGATATTTTTCGGCATCCTGGTCATGTGCTTTCTGACGCTGGGGGTGCGCTACCTGGACATGCGCAGTGACTTGGCCGTTGCCCGGGCGCGTGAAGCGGCCTGGAGGGAGCTGGAACAGAAGCGGAAAACCCTGAAATCCAAAGCCGACGGGATGCTCGACGAACGCAACAACTGCCTGGCCATTGTCCGCCAGCTGTCCGGGGGCAGGAACCTGCCCGCCGGGATGCTTGAGCTGCTGGACATGCTGCGCAAGGAAATGCCCATGTACACCCGCCTGATCCGGCTTCACCAGAACAAAAAAGGCATCCTGGTGCTGGAAGGCACTACTTTTTATCAACAGGCCATAGATATATTGAGCCAGTCCATGTGCCGGGCTATGCAGCCGTTGGGCCTGCACGTTGAACCGGTGGGTATCGAGGGTAAAGAGCTGAACGGCGAGCTGCGGTTTACCTTCCGGATCGTTTCTGCAAAGGGGATGTTATGATTCGCCAGATCAAGAAACAGATAAAAGGCTGGGGCGATGAATTCAGCAGGCTGTGGGGCCGGCTGAAATCTTTTCACCGGGTGGCCCTGGGGATTGCCCTGGCCATCGGGCTGGTCTGGCTTATGCGTGAAACCACCCTGGACCCGCTTCAGAAGAAGCTGGGCACAATCGAAAAATCGCTTTCTTCCCTCGGAGTGCCGCAGCCGGTGCCGCCGCCGGAAGAGGACAATGATATTCAGGAACAGGAACTGCGCATTACGAACATGGAACAGACCCTGGCACAGGCCCGTGAAAAGCTGGAAAAAACTGTATTGAAGATGTCTCCGTTGCGGAAGAGCCAGAAAAGCGATGCTGTGGCTGAAACCTATCGGCTGGTGACCCGGGCGGGACTGCGGGTGAAAAGTTATTCCGAACCTCCTTTGAAAGATTCGCAGAAGAAAAGCGTGCTGCCGGTTTCGGAACATGAGTATGTCCTGGAAGGATCGTTTGACGGCATTTACCATTTTTTGGATTCCATGAACGGCTTTCCCTGGCCCTGCCGGATTTTCAAAACCAGAATTGCCTCGGTGTCCGGTGATGACGGAAAAACCCGTGTTTTCGGCGGCCGGCCCCTGGTCCGGCTGTCGTTCCGGCACAGATTATATTATTATGAATATGAATAGAAACAGTATTACCTCCCGTAAGATGATCGATGTGAACCGGGTGGTGGCCGACCGCGCGGCACTGAAGCTGGTTTCCGCGCGCAACGCACAGCGCTGGGGCGTGCTGCCCCTGAGCGTAGACGAAGAAACGCTGCATGTGGTGCTGGCCGACGAGGAGAATGAAATGGCGGTTATCCAGCTGGAGTCCCATACCGGCCGGACCGTCAATGTGCTGCCCGCGTCGGACGGCGAAGCGGTAACCGAGGCCATCCAGCGGTATTATGCCACCGAGGATTCCGAAAATGCGGGTACGCCCCTGGGGCTGCTCGAGGACCTGGTAAACCGGGCCCTGCAGATCCGCTGCTCCGACATTCATGTGGACCCTGAAAGCAGCCGGGGCTGCGTGCGTATGCGGGTGGACGGGGTTATGCGGATCGAGCGCGAACTCAGCCTTGAAGAGACCGCCGACGTGGTTTCGGCCATCAAGGTGGCGGCATCGCTGGATATCGCCGAGAAGCGCATACCACAGGACGGCCAGCTGACCCTGTACTCCTCGGGAGAGGAAATTTCCATGCGCGTGGCAACGGTGCCCACCGTGTGCGGCGAGAAGGTGACCCTGCGGATTCTGACCACGGCGGCCATCGCCGCCGAACTGGTGCACCTGGACAACCTGGGCATGAGCGAGCGGCACTTCGGCTTTATGCGCACGGCCCTGGACAATCCCAATGGGGTCATCCTGCTTTCCGGCCCCACCGGGAGCGGCAAAACGACCACGCTGTACGCCGCGCTGCGCCATTTGCAGCAGCCGGGCACACATCATATTCTGAGCATTGAGGACCCCGTGGAAATACCCCTGGACGGCATCAACCAGGTACACGTCGACTCCGAGCGGGTCAGTTTCAACGCATCGCTGCGCAGCGCCCTGCGGCACGACCCCGACATTATCATGATCGGTGAGATCCGGGACAGCGAAACGGCCGATATCGCCGTAAAAAGCGCAATGACCGGGCACCTGGTTCTGTCCACCGTACATGCCAATAACGCCGCCAGCGTGGTGTCGCGGCTGCTGAATCTGGGGGTTACGCCGGAACTGCTGGCATCGTCGCTGCGGCTGGTTATCGCCCAGCGCCTGGTACGGCAGCCGTGCCGACATTGCTGTACCATGGAGAGACCCTCCGACGACGTCATCCGGGAGTTCGGCTGGGACCCCGCCGATGAGATCACCGTTGCGCATGCCCAGGGCTGCAACCTGTGCGCCAATTCAGGATATTCGGGCCGGATGGGGCTGTATGAAATGATACCGTTCGGCAAACGGCTGCGCGAAATGGTCCGGCAGGGAATTCATGAAGACGATATCGCCAAAGACGTTTTTGGAACACAGGGGCTGCCGACTCTCGGCCGGGACGGCGCGGACAAGGTCCGGCAGGGAATGACCACCATTGAGGAAGTGCGGCGGGTCGTGCTGTTTGAGGAGGATGACTGATCATGGTGTTTGACTATACCGCGCTGCGAAACGGAAACCGGACCAGCGGCACCATTGAAGCCGAGTCCCGCCAGGCCGCCATCAAACAGCTGCGCGGCCGGGGCTATGCGATTATGGCGCTGCAGCCTTCTACTGAAAAAAAAGCGAGCGGTAAGAAGCCGAAAAAAACGGGAAATGCCCGGTCCATGATGGCCGGCCTGTTCGTTTCCAACAAACAGGTGGAAATTTCGCTGCACCAGCTGGCTTCGCTTTTGCGGGCGGGCGTGCCCATCATAACCGCTTTTAATGCCATCAGCCGCCAGGCCTCCAAAACACTTGCGGATATTTATGAGCGGATCACCCTGAAGGTCAAGCAGGGCAATTCCCTGCGGCGCAGCATGGAAGAGGAGGCACCTTTCATGGGCCGGGTAACCCTGGGCCTTGTCGGGGTGGGAGAGGCCAACGGCACCCTGGACGAAATGCTTTCGTATGCCGCGGAACTGATGGAAAAGGCGCGCAAGGTGAAAGGCCAGATCATCCAGGCCTTTGCCTATCCGGCCTTCGTGGTGCTGATGGCTGCGGGGGTCAGCTACTATATGGTGGCCGTGGTGTTTCCTAAAATCATGACGTTTATCCAGAAACAGGGCAGCGGAGTTCCTTTGCCCGCACCGACCCGCATATTGATTACGGTCAGCGATTTCTTGATGGAGTGGGGGCTGGTGCTGATGGTGACGCCTGTTATCATAGTAGCGGTGCTGGTGATGCTGCGTACCGTGCCCCGGTACGGGCAGCGTATCGACCACGCGCTTCTGCGGCTCCCCCTGCTGGGCCTGGCTTTCCGCGAGCACTGTAATACCATGTGGTGCCGGACCCTTGGAGCGCTGCTGGGCAGCGGCATCGATGTGGTCAGCGCCCTGGCCCTGGTGAGCGAGACCATGGGGAATATGTATTATGTGGAACAGTTCCGGCTGATGCAGGAAATTATCCGCCAGGGGCGGTCCCTGACCCACGGCATCACCCAGACGGCCCTGCACCGCCTGTGCCCCATAGCCGTTACCATGGTGTCTGTGAGCGAGGAAACCGGGGGGCTTTCAGAGAGCCTGCTGTACGTGGCCGACTTTTCCGAGGACCGGCTGACGCGCCGCGTGGCGCTGATGGGGACCCTGATCGAGCCGGCAATTTTCATCTTCGTCGGCGGCATTGTCGGGTTTGTCTATTTCGCTTTTTTCCTGGCCATGCTGTCCGTAACCAAAAGTGCACGATAAACATGAGAAAGCCTGAATATTATGAAACGAACACACCTGAAAAAAGTATATATTTTAGCCGCGATGCTGCTGGCAACGGCGCCGGCGGGGAACGTGTCGGCTGAAAAAGGGGCGGTGGAACCTGTCTCTGAAACAGAGCCTGCGGCTGTAGACAACCACACGCCGCCTGCCGGCCTGGACCCGTTCAGCTACAATGTGCCTCCGGACTCCAGGGGCTTTTTGCCTTCCCTGACCGGAAGCGTGCCTGCCGGGGTCAGGGTTATGGGAATCATGAGCCTGTCGGGCAGCAAGCCGATTGCGGCCCTGTCTTTTCCCGGTTATGAAGAACCGTTTTTTGTGCAGGAAAATGATCTTATCGCGGTCAGCATAAAAACCGCCGGAATCCGCGCCGGGAAAAAAGGCGGTGCGCGGCATAAAAAAAAACATGAAATCGTGTATGTTCAGGTCGGACACATCACCGGAACCCAGGTTGAGCTTTTTCCCAAGACCAACCCCAGCAACATACAGATACTCAGATAAAAGGGGAGAAAGAAGAAAATGGGATTGAAACGGAAGATACTTGTAGGCGTTTTTGCGTTGACTGCCGTGCTGACGGCTGTGGGCGGAGGCCGGACCGGTACCGCGGCGGCGGAGCCGTTCATAGAAATGGTGAACATCAAGGGAATGCCGTTTCGCCAGTTCGCCGCCCTGCTCAGCCGTGGAACCAGCAAAAAAATCGTTGTCAGCAGTGAGGCGGGCGATATCCCGGTCTATCTCTACCTGGAAAACGTCGATGTCGAAGCAGCGCTTGAGTCGGCCTGTCGGGCCTACCAGTGCTGGTTCAAGGTAGATACGGACACCGGTATCATGTGCGTGGTAACGCTGGAGGAGTATAAACAGGGCATGTCCATGCATGATGACGAACTTGTCCGGGCCGTCAAGCTGCGCCATATCGACGCCCGCACCGTGGGCGACAGCCTGCACAACCTGTTTCTGGACAGGGTGATTTGGGAGCGGCCGGATGAGGACGAGGATGACGGCGTGGAAGACCTGGAGCAGGCCCTGGAGCGTATGGACACCCTGGCGGACCGGGCCCAGTTTTCTCAGGACATGAACAACTCCGGTTCCGGTAGCGGAGGCAACCGGAACAACAACCGGTCGAGCAGAAACGGGCGGAGCGGAAGAGGGAACCGGTCCTCATCTTCAAGTTCAGGATCACGGGGCGGTTCCGCAAACCTGATGACGGACGCGGAGCTGGATGTGGCCGAGGAAGTGATCCTGGGCCAGCTGGCCGGGGAACGGGGAACCGACGGCGGAAAGGTCAGGCGTCCGGGTGTCGTATTTCTTTCGGTCCTGCGCAGTACCAATACCCTGCTGATTCGAACGGCCGATTCAAAGGCCATGGAATCGATTACCGCACTTCTTGAGAAACTGGACACGCCGCGGCCCCAGGTGCTGCTGGAAGTGAAGGTGCTCGAAATCCAGCTGGACAATGAGCGAAGACACGGCATAGACTGGCTGTTTCAGAACCATGACCTCTCAGGGGGCCGCTCTACGGGCCTCCAAAGCGAGACCTTTGGAGACGGGTACGGCCAAGTACTGCCGCCCAACAGCGATTTTATCCCCCAGGGCACCGGCCTGCAGCCCCGCGCAACCATACTGCAGGTGGTCAGCGACCATGTTGTGGCCCGCCTCCAGATGCTGGAGGAACAGGGAGACATTACGCGGCTGGCCACGCCGAACCTGTGCGTTGCCGACGGTGAGGTCTCGCGTATTTTTATCGGGACCCAGACCAGCATCCTGACGGACGTCAATGTGAATACCTTTACCTATGCCGGCAATACCACCACATCCGAAG
>JANQGV010000177.1 GCA_028282925.1 Thermodesulfobacteriota bacterium | reverse complement strand
AGGGCGGGACAAGGTGCAGGGCGCCCTTTCTTTTCCCCTTTTCTTTGGGGCGAACAAAGAAAAGGGGTAGAAGACGCACAGCGTCTTATAAACGTATTCTCCCAGAAAGATATTAGGATCGCACGGCTGAAAGCCTTGGGTTTAGGACTTTTTACTAGGCAGGAGGGGTTCCTGAGCCACCCTGCTCAAGCATCTTCATCCCTTCGGGCAAATTTCCCGCAGCCATAAAAATAGCAAAAAAGAGCAGCACGGTAATAATCAGAATGATTAACATCACGGCCGTACCGGCTTGGCGTGGTTTCAGATGCAGGGTTTCCTGAAGTCCGATGAAAATAAGGTACAGCCCGTAAAAATAGGCCACAAACCCGAAAATCGGAGTCCAGGAAACAATATCCATGAGGCTGGCATAGGCGATAATCCGAAACGAGGAACCAAACAGTGCCGAAATCCCGTAGATCCTGGTAACCAGCAGGTGCAGGACAAATCCGCCCACAAAAGCCGAAAGCGTATTTGCAACCATGAGCACCATAAAGAAGTTGATGTCGCCCTTCTGAATATTTGCCATCAGAAGAGAAGACAGAAAGCTGCAGATCACCAGGTAGATAAAGGGGTTTTTAATATCGGACGTGCGGGGCAGGCCTTTAAAAAAAAGCCGTGGACGCAGCACAAGCTCTTTACCGACACCGATAAAGCTTTCAAAAAAATTGGCCGTATCAAATTCAAAAGACTTCTGTTCCGGCTCAGCGGTATTTTGATAAGGATTTTCCATGGCTCAGGCTATCTCGTGCTCACTACGTTGACATCTATTCTACGGTCGTTTACAATGATGTATTGCATAAAGGCAGCATTATACCAAACAACCGTAAGAAAGACAAACACCCATGCAAAACACAAACCGCACAAAAAAACAGGCCCAAAAGCTGGCCCGCATCGATAAAAAGCATATCTGGCATCCCTTTACCCAGATGCAGGATTACTCTAAAAGCAACCCCCTTATCATCGACAAAGGTAAGGGGTCGTATCTCTATGATATTGAAGGAAACCGCTATATCGACGGTGTTTCCTCCTTGTGGGTTACCGTGCATGGACACCGTAAAAAAGAAGTAGATGAAGCCATTATACGCCAGGTACGGAAAATCTCCCACAGCACCCTGCTTGGGATTTCAAATGTTCCGGCAATAGAGCTTGCCGAAAAACTCGTTAGAATTGCTCCCAAGGGCCTTTCTAAAGTTTTCTATTCCGACAATGGTTCAACCTCGGTGGAAATTGCCCTGAAAATCGCCTTTCAGTACTGGCAGCAAAAATCAAAGGCAACCCGCGCCAAGCAGAAAATACTGTCCCTCACAAACGCCTATCACGGAGATACCATCGGATCCGTAAGCGTCGGCGGCATCGACCTCTTCCATGAAGTGTACCGGCCCCTTCTGTTTGAAACCCTCAAGGCCCCGTCACCCTATTGCTACCGCTGTCCGCTTAAAAAAACGTATCTGCGGTGCGGCCTGGAATGCCTGAACGCCCTTGAGCGCATGCTGAAAAAGCATCATCGCAAGCTGGCCGCCTTTGTGCTGGAGCCGCTGGTACAGGGCGCCGCCGGCATGATCACGTTTCCCAAGGGGTATCTCAAAGCAGCCAGGGAGTTGTGCAACCGCTATAACGTACTCATGATTGCCGATGAAGTTGCGGTAGGGTTCGGCAGAACCGGCAAGATGTTTGCCTGCCAGCATGAGGGAATCCGGCCGGACCTGCTGTGCCTTGCCAAGGGCATCACCGGCGGCACGCTGCCCCTTGCGGCAACCATGGCAACCGAGGAAGTCTACAGCGCCTTTCTGGGAGAGGTTCAGGACCTGAAAACCTTCTACCACGGCCACACCTATACCGGCAATCCTGTGGCCTGTGCTGCGGCGGTTGCCAACCTGGATGTTTTTGAGAAAGAAAAAACTCTCACGCAGCTACAGCCGAAAATCAGGTTGCTTAAAAAACGGCTCAGGGAGTGCCGGGACATGCCCCAGGTGGGCGAGGTGCGGCAATGCGGTGTTATGGTGGGTATTGAGCTGGTGGCCGACCGCGAGACGAAAAAGCCGTACCCGGTTCAGGAAAAAATCGGGCACCGGGTGATTCTGGAAGCCCGCAAGCGTGGGGTTGTTATCCGGCCCCTGGGCGATGTTATTGTGCTCATGCCGCCCCTGGCGATTTCAGAAAAAGAGCTGAATACGCTGTGTGATGTTACGTTTGAATCGATCCGGATCACTACTGAACAACAGCAATGATCCGAGCTTAAAAGACGTGGCCTTATCAAACACCCCAAAGCCTGATAATCACCACAAAAATATATGCGGCCTTGATTAGTAACAGGATTTACCGTTGATTAGTTACGGGCTTTCTTAATCCCATTGCAACGCAGCCGAGTGCAACGATTTCAGGAGGAACAAGGGTCGACATGTTTGAGCCCCGCCTTTCAGGGGCAAGTTTGTTGACCCGCCGACTGAAATCGTGCCGCGAGGGTATCCCGCCAGCGGCGGGACAAGTTGCAGGGCGCCCTTTCTTTTCCCCCTTTTCTTTGGAGCGAGCAAAGAAAAGGGGTAGAAGACGCGCAGCGTCTTATAAAACTGTTTTTCTTTCCGTATCTTTAGGTTCTAAATGCTGGAGGTCTTCCAGGTCCGCTTCATACTCAAACACCTCACCCTGGAAATTCTTAACCAGTAAACCGTGACTATTCTTACCCACAACATACTCCGGCGTAAGCGGTACTTTGCCGCCCCCGCCCGGCAGATCAATAACATAGTGGGGGATACACATGCCCGAAACATGTCCGCGCAACGATTCGAGAATGTCCAGGCCTTTTTTCAGCGTCGTGCGAAAATGGGCGGTTCCCCGGGTGTGGTCCATCTGGTGCAGATAGTATGGCTTGACCCGTATCCGGAGCAGGCCCAGCATAAGCTCCTTTATGACACCCGGTGAATCGTTTACGCCTCTTAAAAGCACCGTCTGGCACCCAAGCGGTATACCGGCATCCGCAAGTATCCGGCAGGCTTCCGCCGCCTCCGGGGTGATTTCGGCGGGGTGATTAAAGTGCGTATTGATATACAGCGGATGAAAACGCGAAAGCACCTGTGCCAGTTCCGAAGTTACCCGCATGGGCAAACAGCACGGCACCCGGCTGCCGATACGGATGGTGACAACATGGGGTATGCTTCGCAGTTGCGTAAGAATATCCTCAAGCCGTTCGTCATCGAGCAGCAGCGGATCGCCGCCCGATACCAGCACATCCCGGATCTCTTCATGCTCACGGATATACGCCAGGCCTTTTTTGATTGTTTCGTCGGTTACCGGAAACCCCTTGCCCACTTTTCTCTTGCGGGTGCAGAAACGGCAGTGCAGCGCGCACCGGTTTGATACCAGAAACAGCACCCGGTCCGGATAGCGGTGCGTTATATTGACAACCGGAGAGAACCGGTCTTCGGCCAGCGGGTCTTCATGGCCGCCGGTGTCCCTGATTTCTTCAACCGAAGGAACTGCCTGTTTCCACAGCGGGACCCGGCAGCCGTCAAGCAGCCGGGCATAGTAAGGGTTAATCAAAAGGGGATAGCGCTGCGCAACCTCCCCGATCCCGGTGCACTCGTCCTCGCAGAGGGGAAACCTCCCCAGCAGTTCATCCGCGGTTGTAATACTTTGTGCCAGCAGTTCTTTCCAGGCCATGAGTGTCCGCCCATTTGTTCTTGAATATGACAATCTATTATACTATAAAAAAAGCCTGTCGTATTCAACAATAACAGCCCAAAGGAGTTAATCATGCCCAAGCTTTCCCAGGTTCCCGTACCCAAACCGTTCGTAGAAGTTTTTAAACAGACAGGCATCAAGATAAAACAGTATAAAGCCCCCGCATCTTTTGAGCGGGACTTGAAAAAGTATCTCAAGCGGAATCATGTTTTGCATTTGAGCACCTGCAAGGAAAACACTCCCCGCTCAACCCCCCTTGAGTACCGGATTAACGGATTGACCTTTTATATCCTTTCCGAAAAGGGCGGGAAGTTTATCAATCTGAAGAACAACAAGAAAGTCTCTTTCTCCATTGCCGAACCCTACAACTCGGAAGACGACTACTGGGGCTACAAGGGTATGCAGGCCTGGGGAACCGCCAAAGTTTATTACCGCAATGAAAACCCCAAACAGTTTAAAGAAGCCCTGAAAAAGATGGGAATTGCCAAATCGCTGAAGCGCCTGGGCCTGAAGGACCTGCCGCCCCATATCAATTACAAGATAATTGAAATCACGCCCGACAAAATCAAATACGGAAACCCCCGTGAAGGTGTCTTCCGGGTCACCTGGCAACGCAAGGGGTAGCGGTCAACATAAATATAAACATACGCCTGAAGGTACGACTTCAGGAATAACATGTTAAATAAATATTTCTCGATGCTCAAAAACGGTTTTTAGTCCCGTTGCAACGCAGCCGAGTGCAACGGTTTCAGGAGGAGGTAAGGATCAGCCCCGTTTTTTAGGGGCAAGTTGCAGGGTGCCTTTTCTTTTGTTTCTTTTCTTTGGAGCAAGCAAAGAAAAACTAACAAGTTTAAAACTACCCGTTCTTCCCTTGGACAGCTAATTCGCTGAATTCTAAAAGAACATATTTGCAGGCCGCTATGGCGAAGGGTGAGCGCAACACAGAAGATGCGCTGTTTCCGACAGCCTCCTACCCGAGTTCGTAGGGCCAGGCTACCAGCCCCCCCTCCATCACCTTAACATTCTCCCAGCCATGCCCCTCGATAATGCGGGCGGCCTCATATCCCCGCAGCGATATCTTGCAGTAGCAGATGATCTCTTTCTTTTTGTCTTCCGGAAGCTCGCCAAGGCGCTTTCGCAGGGCGCCAAGGGGAATCAGCGTTTCACCGACCCCCAGGCACATGGCCTCATATTCGGCCGGGCTGCGCACATCCAGCATAAACAGATCCTCTCCGGCGTCGAGCCGTTCCTTTACCTCGGTGCTGGAAATGCCCTTCATTGCCCCGTGGATTTTGTTCTGCAGCACATGGGCGGCCGTGATCAGGTTGTCGATCGCCGGGCTGAACGGCGGAGCATAGGGCAGATCGGCGTTTGCAAGATCGGTTATGGTAAGCCCGCCACGAATTGCCATGGCAGCTTCGGCAACCTGACGGCTCACATCTCCCGGGCCCACACACTGCATCCCCAGTATCCTCCCGGTTTCTGCCTCGGCAACCATTTTGGTCACCATGGGGCGGCCCTCCATAAAGTGCGGCTTGTCCGGTCCGGCAATAACGACTGTAACCGTAGAGATTCCCGCCTTTTCGGCCCGTGCAACGGATAGCCCGGTGGAGCCCGCGCTATGGTCGAAGACCTTACAAATGCCTGAAAGAATGGTCCCCGGAAAAACCTGTTTGTTTCCCAAAGCAGCATTTTCCCCGGCAACCCGGCCCTGCAGATTTGCGAGGTCGCCGTAAGGCGCCAAAACCCTGCCTCCCGTAATCCGCTCAGTGGTTTCAATACAATCCCCGGCAGCGTAAATGTCCGGGTCGGATGTCTGCAGGTACTCATTCACCTCCAGCCCCCCGGTTTCACCGATGGCAAGGTCTGCCTCCCGGGCGAGGGCCACATTGGGAGCAGCTCCGGTTGCTACAACCGCCAGGGTACAGGAAATCTCGGTGCCGTCCTGCAGCCTGGCACCGCTGAGACTTTCTCCCTCACCAAGGTATGCCGCTATCCCGTTCCCCGTAATAATGCGCACCCCGTTGCTCTTCATATGATTTTCAATGGTTTTAGCCAGATCCCAGTCCAGAAACATCAGGATCTGGGGCAACAGTTCCACAACGGTCACCTGAATACCTGTGCGCTGTAGGGCCTCGGCCGTTTCTATACCGATCAGGCCCCCGCCTATTACAACGGCATCAGTTACCTTCCGCTCGTCACACTTCTTGCGAAGATAATCGGTGTCCTCCATGGACTTTAAGGGGGTAATGCCTGAAAGGTCATGCCCAGAAACCGGCGGTATCCTTGGCACCGAGCCCGTAGCAATAATCAGCTTATCGTAGCCGACCGTTTCGTCCTGCCCGGATTTCAGGTTTTTGCAATGCAGTGTGCGGGCTGCACGGTCGATTGAGAGCACTTCCGTTTTGGTCCGGGCGGTTATGCCTTTGACATTGTGAAAAAATTCCGCATTACGGACCACACCCGCGGGGGTTGAAAGAAGATCCTTGCGGTCGGAAAAAACACCGCCGATATAATAGGGATAGCCGCAGGATGCCATGGAAAGATCAGGGTCTTTTTGAAGTATGGTGATATCAGCCTCGGGATCGAGCCTACGGGCCCGGGCAGCCGCCTTGGGACCTGCGGCCGATCCGCCTATAACAACTATCCTTTTTGTGTTGCTCATGGTCTGTGTCCTCCATGTAGATGGTCAGCCGTTATGTCATGCACATACCGCATTTACTTTCTTAACGTGTTCCCGGAAACGGCGCATACCGCCTCCTTCGCTCACAACCCGCAGAATTCCGGCAGCATCGGTTATGAGCACCCCCGAGAGAACCGATACCCGGTAACCGGCAAACACTTCCGGCGCAAGTGGCGTAGACGCTCCGGCAAGGGCAACCATGCGGCAGTTACCGGCCGCCTCCAGCAGGGAATCGATGGTGTTGTTGATGATGGAGGTTGAGGTTATCAGGGCGGCGGAACAGTTTCGAAGGTAGTCGAAGGCCTCTGCTTCCGGATAGACATCGGGCATGCCCATTTCTTTCTTCTCAAAAATCCGCACCTCACCCACGCGTTCCCTCAATTCCGGCACCACGGGGCCGAAATAGCCCACCATGGCAACCGAGTCGTCTTTGCGCAAACCCATCATGTCCAGCACATCGCCGTCGGAAAATCCGCCAGCATCCCGGTTTATCAGGGCGTTGGCAGTTGCGATGCCCACCGTACGCGAATACAGATCACCTGAGGTCATGCTTTCAAGAATTTTTTCCACGGCTGTACCGGCCTGGGTTTCCCGGGGGCCGTCACAGCCGGCCCCTATTGTGTTTCGAAAGGTAAGGGCAACCCCGACCTCACCGCTGTTGAGTTGGACAGCCGTGTAGCACAGCCCTATGCGCACTTCAGCAACGGTCCGGTCCTGCGCCTTTGACAGAGCGTGTTTTTGGAGATTTTCCAGAATCATTGTTGCGAAATCCTTATGGCAAACGGCATAGCTACAGTACTCCTGTAACTATAGCACCTGTTATTCCCCCCTCAACCGATTCGCTCTTTTATTATGTGCTGCCAGTAAGGCGACAGCAGGGCTCCGGCGGGATTGTTGACCAGTGCCCTGTCTTTGACAACCAGGGTGGTTACCGGAGCTTTTGAATTGTCGGTAAACAGGATATCGTGTCCCACACAGAGACCCACCAGAATGTTGAGATTGGTTTTGGCCCTGTTCAGTAGATCAGCCTGTCCCTGGGGATTGCACATCACCTCAAGTGTATCTTCCCGCATCTTTTGAAGATTGAAGGCATCTTTATCAATGCCGCAGACCTTGCAGCAAACCGACGTTACCCGAAAAGCGCCATCGAGCAGCTTGTGCAGTGCTGAGGCCTCCCGTCCGCACCCAACGCAAAAAGCAATGCCCAGGTGGTCGTACTTCATTTTGCGCGCAAACCGCACGATTTCTTCCACCCGGCTGCTCATCAGGGCATCCATTGATTCCCGCAGGTTTGCCGCTTCCATTATCTTCCGGCTTTGTTCGTTTTCATAGCTCCCGGCTATTTCATTACCACGGCCGGTACAGTCTTTTCCGGTTTTATAGCAATTCTTGTCCTTACAGGTGGCGCAATTCATAGCATTAATCCTCAATGGTTACTGTTATGCCTGCATTGGCAAAGAAAAATCGCTCACCGAACGTTTGTTCAAATTGTATCGCCTTTTTCAGCCCGGTACAGTGTGAAACACCGATTTTTTCAAAAGAAAACCGTTTCAGGGCTTGCAGCGTTTCATCGAGCTGCACGTCGGTTAAAAATCCGGCATGGGTACCGCCCAGTATCATATACACGGCCTCGCCGGGTAAATGTTTCATAATATGGTTCAGTGTATTTATCAGGCCCGCATGGGCGCACCCGAGTAGTATCACAAGACCACGAGGGGTTCTCAAAACAAGCGACTGATCGTCCCGCAAAGAATCGGACAGGACGGCGTCCCCGTCTTTTATAACAAGACGGGGATCGTTTTTTTCAAAGGAAGTGGTTCGGGGTACTTCCCCTGTCAGGAATATACCCTCTCTTATTTCAGTGAAGGCTTTGTTAAAAACAAAGCGGGCCCCAAGGCTTTCAAGACGCGATTTATTCACAGGAGGACCAACGTACTTGAAAGCCTTGTGCCCGCCTTTATCCATTATGGCGTAGCGGTCTGAAAAAATATCCGGGTGAGCATACACATCAGCTGAACCGGCTTGCTCCAGCACCGGAACCAGGCCGCCGGTATGATCGTAATGACCGTGGCTAAGACAGATGGCGCTGAGCCTTCCCAGGTCTTTTTTCAGCACCCCGGCATTGTGCACAATGGTGCGCCCCTGGCCTGTATCAAACAGGAACATCTCCCCATCGCGCTCAACCAGAACAGCAAAGCCGTGCTCACCCAGTATTTCCAGGGAGGCCGCGGCCGTATTTTCACAAAGAATGGTCAACGCTGTCATAATGGTGTCTCGCTGTCTGTTGCAATCAATCAGCAGGCTGAGATGCTTGAAACCGATCTGAGCTTCTCGATTATTTCCTTAAGTGTTTCTATGGTAAAGTCAATCTGTTCTTCCGTTGTGTCCTTGCCCAGAGAGAAGCGCACCGCCCCATTGGTCTGCCGGGAAGAAAACCCCATGGCAAGCAGCACATGCGATGGCCCGGGGGAGCCAGTTGTGCAGGCCGAACCGGCCGAAGCACATATGCCCTTCAAATCAAGGTACAAAAGAATCGACTCGCTCTCAATGCCGCGAAAGCTCACCGTGCTTGTATTGCAAAGTCTGGGAGCTTTGCTGCCGGGGATAACAACCTGGGGGATATTCTCAACAATACCTTTTTCAAGGCGGTCGCGCAGGCGCTCAATTGATGCCGCCCGCCGTTCACACGCCCCGGCCGCCCGGGCAAAGGCTTCGGCAAAGCCCACGATGCCTGCCGTGTTCTCCGTTCCGGCCCGCAGGCCGTGCTCGTGGGTGCCGCCGGTCAGTATCGGAGCAACCGGCGAGCCGTTTTTGACATACAGGACCCCCACCCCCTTGGGGCCGTAGAACTTATGACCGGAAAGCGATACCAGGTCCGCCTGGGCCGTAATGTTTTCAGGAGGAATGCGCCCGGCCGCCTGGATTGCATCCGTATGAAAAAGAATCTCTTTTTGACGGGCAAGGGCGGCTATTTCCTCTATAGGCTGGATAACGCCGGTTTCGTTATTGGCATACATGATACTGATAAGAACCGTTTCAGGAGTGATGCTTTTCCGCACCTCTTCAGGGTCTATCCGCCCATCACCGCCCACCGGCACACAGGTAACCTCGTATCCTTCCCCTTCAAGGTCCCGGCATGTTTTCAACACAGCGTGATGCTCAATGGCGGAAGTGATGATATGCCGACCCTTTTCGCGGCAGGCCCTGGCCACGCCCCGCAGGGCCAGGTTGTCCGCCTCGGTGCCGGACCCGGTGAAAACAATCTCTTTCGGGGAGACTCCAAGGCAGTCGGCTACCTGCGTGCGCGCCCGCTCTATTGCGGCCCGTGCTTCGCGCCCCAGCCGGTAATAGCCCGAAGCATTACCGAAGTGTTCCCGCAGGTACGGCAACATGGCATCGAATACTTCGGGGTCAAGCGGTGTTGTGGCATTGTGATCGAGATAAATCATTGTTTATCCGTTAAGCTTTGTTCCGGCCCAGTTCATAGTTTTCAATTGCCTGGTGCAGGGCCGTTACCCCCAAAAGGGAGCAATGTTTTTTCTGTTCAGGAATACCCTCAAGGGCTATTACAACATCATCGTCGGTGAGCTCTTTGGCCTGCTGCAGGGTTTTCCCCAGGGCCAGTTCTGTGAGCATGCTGCTGGTGGCAATTGCGCCGGGGCAGCCGTACGACTTGAATTTGATATCGAACACCTTACCCCCTTCCACCATAATCCAGAGCTTCATCTGGTCGCCGCATTCCGGGTCACCCACTAGGGCATAACCATCGGCCAGGCCTTCCGACATTTCCCCCACATTGCGGGGATTGGTAAAATGGTCGATCACCTTTTCCGTGTAAGAGAGGACCGGACCCTGGTGCCCTTCAATCTCCTCTTTCCCATAGATGTTTTTTACATCCGTCATTTTTTTGTCCATACCCTCTCCAGTCGCTTTTAAATCTTTCAGACGTATTATCTTTCTCGTTTACCCGGAGCAGCAACTTGTGCCGCAGGGCGGGGCGTCGCAGCGCTCATCCCGACCGCAGCAGGTTTTACCTCCTTTGGGCGTCGGGTGGGTGGGTATCGTGGTGACCGACAGCTTTTTTTTCAGTTTCGTGCCGTTGCAGCCCCCACAAACAAGCTCTGCATTTGCATCACCGACCTTTGACAGCACTTCGGTTATATGTCCGCAATCGGAACACTCATACTCATACAGCGGCATATCAGCCTCCTTCCTGGTTGTAATTATTAAGCCGATAGTTCATGTTTTCCTTCTTTTCAGTCTGCGTTCGTATCAGTTAGAAATCGCTTATCGGCAACCGTCTGTTTTTTGTTGGCGGCCTGTTCATACCAGCCGGAACGCATGTTGGTACGCACGTCAAAATCTTTGATATAGGGTTTAATGTCAAGCAGCGGCGTTCCATCGACCATGTCCGGTGCTGCAATGGTCAACGTGCCGCTGTCCACGGATATCAGCTCTACAACGGAGAGTCCCACGGGGTTCGGCCTGCGGGGCGCGCGGGTTGCAAACAGACCCCGCTCGACGGTATCAAGAAACGGGCGGCACCTCAGCGCATACCCGTCCGATTTATGAAAACAATAGATAAGGATAATATGCGAAAACCCGTCCAGGTCCTTGAGCCCTTCCCGGAACTCCTCAAACACCTCTACTGTTGCCGTTTTCTCCTCCGAAAATACCGGCTGTACCGGAACCCCTTCCGGGCTGCCGTAGGGCGTGTGTATAACGCCGATGGGTGAAAATGCTATCTTCATGCCTGTATCTCTATATAGATTTTTGATGTTTCATCTGTTTTGCTTTTTGCGGCAATCATGCGATCGCCCGGCTGTTTACCCGGCGGAATCCGCACTCTGATGACCCTCCGGCCGCTTTCATCCTGCAACAGCAGCGAGCGCACCGTACCCCTTCGCTGTTCTTCCGGGGTAAGGGTTATTTTACACACATAACTGCTGCCCTCCCGAATCACCGAACCCGGATCGGCTCCGGCCCCCGGTGCGGAACGCTTTCTCCCCATTCCCCGCGAAAAACCGCATCCGAACCCTTTGCCCATGCAGCGCCCGAATTCCATTCCGGGCCAGTGGCCCTGAAAGCCGGCTTCGGCGGCCGGCGAGCCGGCGCGCGGCACGGTGCCGTGCAGGTCGTAATAGCGCCGTTTGTCGCTGTCGGAAAGAACGGCATAGGCCTCATTGATACGCTTGAATTGTTCTTCGGCGCCCTCGTCAGTGTTTACGTCCGGATGGTACTGCCGGGCCTGTTCGCGGTAGGCCTGCTTGATTTCTCCGGCTGAAGCATGCTTTTCTATCCGCAGGAGCCGATAAAAATCGTCTTCCCTGTCCATGGCGTTTCTCCCATGTAGAACTCTGGTTACTGGTCAAGCAGCGCTGCGGAAACCTGCTTCCACATGGCCCTTACTTCTTCCGCTACACGGCCGCAGTCATACTCGGTGACCGCCTTTTTATGAATCATAGCAGCAGTTACCGTTTTATCATACGGTATTTTTCCCACAACCCTCACCTGGTGCTCATCGCAGTACTGCTCGATCCGGGCGGTATTGTTCGGGTTTATGTCGTATTTGTTGATACAGACCATTGCCGGAACAGAAAAATGCCCGGCTGTTTCCAGGACGCGCTCCAGATCGTGCAAACCCGACAGCGTGGGCTCGGTTACAACCAGGACCATGTCCGTGGCTGTAATGGCGGCAATCACCGGGCAGCCGATGCCCGGCGGCCCGTCGATAATTACCAGGCTGTTCCCGTTTTCCTCTGCCAGGGATTTTGCTTTCTGCCGCACAATATTGACCAGCTTGCCCGAGTTGTCCTCGGCAATGCCCAGTTTGGCATGCACCATTGAGCCGGCCCTGGTAGTGGAAACAAACCAAGTACCGGATTGTTTTTCCTGCATGGTCACGGCCTGCTCCGGGCAGGCGTACAGGCAAAGCCTGCACCCCTCGCACGATACCGGGTCCACCCGGCACTCGCTGATGGCGCTGAAGCGGCAAAGGGTTGCGCACAGCCCACAGCTTGTACACGCTGCCGGGTCTATTTCCGCACAGAGTCCCCCGCTGTAGGGTTCCTGGTGTTTGATTTCCGGTTCCAGAATGAGATGCAGGTCGGCTGCATCCACATCGGTATCCGCAAGCACCGCGTTTGGTGCCAGAAGTGAAAAGGCGGCGGTAACGGTTGTTTTGCCGGTGCCGCCTTTACCGCTGATAATGGTCAACTGCTTCATGAATACGTGCCTTATGACAGGTTTGTGAAATAGTCGTATACAGTTTTTGAAACTCTTTTTTCAGCTCCGGCACAACCGAAACCGCGGGCTCGCCCCGTGAATAGCCTTCGGCAATGGCACGGTCCCAGGGTATCTTCAGCAGAATATCAATCTGCTCCCGGGCACAATATTTTTCCACGGCATCATTGCCGATGCCCCAGCAGTTGACCACCACCCCGAAGGGAACGCTGATCTGGCGCATGGTTTCAACCGCCAGGTGTAAATCATGCAGCCCGAAGGGGGTCGGCTCCGTCACAAGAATGCAATAGTCGACATCCCGCACGGTTTCAATAACCGGGCAGGAGGTGCCCGGCGGGGCATCGAGTATGACGGTTTTTTTTGGATCGGCCATTGCGCGGGCCCGGGCGATTATGGGTGGGGCCATGGGCTCGCCCACGTTGAGAATACCCTGGATAAAATCGATCGGCCCGGCGGCACCCCGCTGGATGACCCCGATTGTCCGGTCGTGCTCGGTGATGGCCTTTTCCGGGCAGATATAGGTGCATCCGCCGCAGCCGTGGCACAACTCCGGGAACAAAAGAACTTTAGTACCCAGCACCACCAGGGCATTAAAGGCGCACAACTCCGAACATTTCTTGCAGTGACTGCAGAGCTTCTCATTCACTTCCGGCACGGAAATACCGACCGGTAGTTCTTCACCGATTTTCGGTTTAAAAAAAAGTGCCGCATTGGGCTCTTCAACATCACAGTCCAGAAACTGTACGGAACCTAAAGAGAGGGCAAGGCTGACGGAAACAGTTGTTTTCCCGGTTCCGCCTTTGCCGCTGGCTACCGCTATTTTCATGGGGCTCTTCCATTTCCGTATGGTGACACGTTCAACCACACGCAGTCTGAATGCACACCCAAACCAGGGTACATATGTACATCAAGGGTGAACTATGCGGCAGGTGATAGGGGAACAAGGCGTTTGGGCCACGGGTTACTTTGGGCAACCCGCGGCCCTCAGCGAGTCTTCTTAGAAAAAATGCTGGAAAAACAAACTGCTATACGTTCACTAGTCCAGAGAGATAGCCTCAACAGGGCATTCATCAACACAGGTTCCACAGTCTACGCAGGTGTCGTCGTCCATTTTGGCCTTGTCGTTTTCCATGCTGATGGCCTCAACCGGACAAATCTCTGCACAATTCCCGCAACCAGTGCATTTTTCTTGATCAATTTTAGCTGCCATGTTTCTTCCCTTTCTCAGTTGGTTAACGTTTTTATAGGGTTTTCTACTATCAGGTTTTTGTGACCCATTATGTATTTAACTACCTTGTTATAGCGCAAGTTTTTGTGAAACTCAAACATTTCCTGCCGCACCCTAAAAAACGTTTACCTGCCTTTTCCGGCCCCGCCGCCCCGGCCCATGCCGGCATGGCTTTCCACCGAGGGGCTGCTGGTTGTCTGCAATTCACCCTTTTTAAATTGCTCCACAGCCGCCTGTACCGACCCGGAAAGGCCTGTATATATTTCAATCCCGGCTGCATCCAGGGCCGTAAAAGCATTGGGCCCCACATTGCCGGTCAAGACCGCCCGGGCTCCGTTGCCGGCCACAAGCTGCGCGGCCTGAGTGCCGGCGCCCCCGTCGGCCGACAGGGCCGGATTGGTTACCGCGTCAAAGGTCATGTTCTCCGGATCGACAAATAAAAACATCCGGCACCGCCCGAAGCGCGGGTCCAGCGAAGCGGAAAGATCCGCGCCTGTTGCTGAAACACAAATTTTCATCTCAAAAAAACCTCTCTTTCCTTAAAACCGCTGCAGCTCCATCTGCCTGAGCAGGCCGTCACAATATTTCCGGACCGCTTCCCGGGCTGAAATACCCGGCGGAGAAAGGTAGATGGAAACATCCCCGGCCCGCAGCGCCTCATATGCCTTGGGCCCCACCTGGCCGCTTATCACCGCCTGGACCTGTTCATTGAATATGATTTCGGCGCATGCCGTTCCGGCCCCGGTAGCCGAATCTGCAAAACGGTTTTCAATGTCTTTACACTCCATGGTGTCCGTATCCACAATGAGAAACGTTGTGCAGCGACCGAATTGTTCGTGCACTCTGTCCTCAAGTGTTGTCCCCTCTGATGATACGGCTACTCTCATGTCTGCTGCACTCCCGTCAGTGTCCGCCGCAGCTGTCGCCGTGGTCGTGGGAGCAGGGGGCCGTACCGCTGATCCGGCCCTCGATATAGGCTTTCAGCACGTTTTCAACTTTCCCGGCCACGCCGGTTGCCACCTCGATACCGAACCCCTGGAACAGCTGGATGGCCCGGGGGCCCATACCTCCGGCAATCATGACGTTGATCGCCTGGTCGTTCATATACCCGGGCACGACACCCGGCTCGTGTTTTTTAAAATAGGGGTTATTGATAACCTGCACATCTTTTACGTCCTGCCCGTCTACATCCACCAGGGTGTAGTTCGGGCAGCGCCCGAAATGCATACTCATTTCAGACTGCAGGCCCTGGCTGTCTTCACAGGCAAAGGCTATTTTTTTCATAATGCTGCTCCATATGTTAAAGTGTTACTCATCCTTCAAGAATTTTTTTCCAGCTCTCGGCAATGCCGTCAAAGGCCTGTGCAACCCGTGAGTCCGGGTGGCTGTCCACAAAGGCCTTCCCGTCGTCGGTACTCACCACCATTTCCGGATCAAGGGGCACCCGGCCCAGGAACGGCACCTTCATTTCAGCCGAGATACGCTCTCCGCCGCCGGTCTTGAAAAGGTTGATTTCCTCGTTGCAGTGGGGGCATACCATGCCGCTCATGTTTTCCTCTACGCCCATGCGGGGCACCTTTATTTCGCGGCAGAAAGTGATGCTTTTGCGCGAATCAAGCAATGCCACATCCTGGGGGGTGGTCACCACAACGGCTCCGCTCAAATCCTGGATCAGGTGTGCGGCGCTCAGGGCCTCGTCACCGGTTCCCGGCGGCAGATCAATGATCAGAAAATCCAGATCGCCCCAGTGCACTTCTCCCAGGAACTGTTT
This sequence comes from Thermodesulfobacteriota bacterium, assembly GCA_028282925.1. Lineage (GTDB taxonomy): Bacteria > Desulfobacterota > WTBG01 > CAIYCZ01 > CAIRTM01 > JANQGV01. The sequence goes on along the minus strand of JANQGV010000177.1, from coordinate 4,467 downwards.
CAGCAGGCCGTGCTTCATGGGCCCGCGCCAGATAATGGCATCTTCGTGCTCCTGGAGAAAAAAGGCGATTGACATAATCCGCAGGTTGTCGGTTACCGCAATGGGCAAAATACCGTTTTCGGCCGCCAGGGGTTTCTGGTTGTCCACGCCCAGCATCTTGGGAATATTGGGGCCATGGATATCGGCATCCATAATTCCCACGGTGCACCCTTTTTGGGCAAGAGTTGCAGCCAGGTTGACGGATACAGAGCTCTTGCCCACACCGCCCTTGCCGCTGATCACCAGGAACTTGTGTTTGATTTTGGCCATGTTTTTCCTGACCAGTTCTTTTTCATGGGCTTCTTTTTCGGCTTGTGAACATTGCGATGTGCTTCCGCATGACTGGCAGCTCCCGTCGGTATCACATGTAGTACTCATTTCTTGTACAACCTCCTATAATCGGTTTATATGTATCTGCCACAACAAAACGTTGGGTCTTCTTCTCTGTTGTGATGCGTTGCCGGGAGCCGGTTTTTCTTGCGCCTGGCGTGCTCAGATGTACGCTGCAATGACGAGGGGTGAGCGCAATCCCGATTTGATCGGGATAGATGGATATTTTCCGGCATCCTTCCGATCGTTCAATCCTTTGTAATAGTGTTCAGTTTTCTTTTTATCTGTTCAAGTTCCTGTTCCAGCACGTCCGCTCTGTTCCTCAGTAGCTGCATCTCCTGGTCCCGGGTGTAATCCTGTTCGGCTCCGCGGGGTTCTGCATAAGCATACCGCGGCCCGGACCGGTTCCTCCCGCGCCCGGCACCACGGCCATATCCTGTGCCGTATGCCCGGTTTGCACATACTCCCCGGCCACCGCCTGATCGCGGGCCGAAGCCCTGTGGTCCTGTTCCATTAAATCCCGGCATAATGAATACCTCCTTTCATAGCTTTGGGTTTTGGTTTTTACGACCTCCTCCCGCCGCTCCCTCTTCACCTTTTTTCCTCTTTCCCCCCTTTTTCCTCTTTCCCTTTTTGCCCATACCGGCAGCGCTGTTTCTTACGGCCCGCAGGGGTTACGGTTCCGGCCCGGTAGATGTTTGCACTGCCGCAGGCCGCACATTTTTCCGGCCGACCGGTCCCGAACGGTTCGTCCCATTCATTGTTACAGTCGTCGCAGCCGAAAATCCTGTACTCCGCCGTGTAGACACCGCCCTCGATGCGTAAAGCCTTTCCGTGAATGATGGCCTCGGAGATTTTTTTGTGTGCAGCGTTCAAAATGTTGCCGAAGGTCTGCCGCGACACCTTCATCTTTTCGGCTGAAGCCTCCTGATACAACCCCTCCAGGTGGGCCAGTCGCAGGGCCTCGGTTTCATCAAGGGTCAGGGACACCTCCTCAAGCTCTGCCAGAGGGACTCCCTGGGGTTTAAAGTACAGCGCTTTCGGGCTGCATGAAATACGTCTGCATTTTACAGGACGGGGCATCTGTTTACTCCAAAAGTTATTGGCATATGCTAATAACAAATATAAAGGATATTTCCGCTTTGTCAAGCGGTAGTCGCAGGATTTCTATAGTATGATTTTATTTCAGACACTTACGGTGGTAGAGGCTGGGCACTCAAACTTGTCGCGCACTTATGTCATGCATGTAAAAAAGACAGGACCAACACACATACCTTAAAAAGGGAATCTCTATCTTTGCGAAAAAGTCTCCTCGAGGGAGCGGATCAGGTTGTAAAAATCGCCCTGAACGTCGATATTGCGGTTTTTCACCAGCAGGGTTTGCGGGTCGATGAGCTTGCTGAACTGAATTCCGTCGATTTCCAGGTCGTCCCGGACCGTAACCATTTCACCTTTATGGCCCTGCTCAATCAGGCGGTAAGCGCCCACGCCCAATTGTGAGGTTAAAAGCACATCAAAAAGCGATGGCGGGTTCTGGCGGGTTTCATATCCCACCAACTGGGGCTTGAAGCTTTTCTTCCGGCCTGTTTTTTCCTGGTACATATGCTCAAGGTCTTTGCAAAGGCGCTCACCGATTTTTGCTTCGGCCAGCCGGATATTGCCGTGGCGGTCGCGCTCCATCTGCTTCTTGTCCTCCGGCGGCATTTTGTCGGCCAGGCCTTCGGCAATACAGAACAGGCCGTAACCTTTTCCGGCCTGCTCGCGCTTCAGCACAATGCGCAGCAGGTCATCGGCCAGCTCATGCATATCAATAGATTCTACCTGCTCGTAATCCTCGGGTAAAATGGCCTTTGTACCCCGGGCAAACAGGCTGGCCGCCGCCGTATACCAGCCGGCCTTGCGGCCCATCAGTTCCACCACATGATAACAGTTGGTGGCCTTGGCATCGTCGTAAAGCCCCCGTACCGACCGGCCGGCGGCCTCGGCCGCCGTGAAAAACCCGAAGGTCCAGGGAATACCGTAATAGTCATTATCAATGGTTTTGGGCACGTGGACGATGTCTCCCTGGAAAAACAGGTTCGAGTGCTTTTCCGATCGGCGCAGCGCGATTTCATACAGGTAATTGGCGGTTTTAAGCGTATCGTCGCCGCCGATGGAGATGAGTGCCCCGATTTTCATGTTCTCGAACACATTCAGGATATGCACCAGTTTTTCCGTTTTTTTCAGGTCTTCCAGGTCGGCCGGGCAGGAGATACCCTTGCCGGGATTGGCCCGGGAAGTCCTCAGGTTGAAATTATTGGAATCAATGGCGTGTGATATGAAATCGCGGTTTATTTCGATATAGTGCTTATTCAGGACCATATCTCCCGGGTGAAGGTCCTGAATAAATTCATAACCGTTGTAGAAACCGATCACCCGGACACCCCGGTCCAGAAACTGCTTGGCCGCCCCGCCCAGCACCCTGTTCGCGCCGGGAGCCGGACCGCCGGAATGCAGAATGGCAACCCGTAAATCAAGCTCTTTCATTCTCAAAATGGCGGGGGTTACCCCTTCTTTGTGGGTAATGGGGATTCTGGGCATGGCCGGTCTCCTGATGCGGGTTCTGTTATATTCTTTTGTTTTTTTTCTTACATTATAGAAATCTTTTTAGTAATGTCTACTCTAATTTCTTCTGCTTTGGATTATAAAGAAGAATTTTACCTCTACGGGTTTAACCCTGTTGCTTTTACTTGACTTTTTATGTAAAAACGTTTTAAACTAATTATTTTCATCAATTACATAAGAAAAGATAACTAATCAAGTGTTAATCGTTTAGCAGGAGTAATTAATTATGAGCAGTAGACCGGAACTCGAAAAGCTGACGGCCACCAAGTTGCGGGAAGTTGCCCAGGAATACAGCGAAATCCAGGGTGCCTCCGCCATGAAAAAAGAGGAGCTGATTGTTGCTATCCTGAAGGCCCGCGGCGAACCCGTTAAGGAAGTGGTGAAGGATACGGCGAAAATTTCCGACGTGAAAAAAAATATCCGCAGCCTGAAAGCCGAAAAGGAAAAAGCAATTGAGGACAAGGATGCAAAAAAGGCGGCCTCCCTGCGCAAACAGGTTAAAAAGCTGAAACGCCAGACCCGTCAGCTGGCCGGCAACAAAAAGGCATCCGCATAAAGGACCGGACCCATGAAAGACAAAATCAGCGGCGACATAAAAGAGGCCATGAAAAGCAGGGATACCTCCCGGCTTTCCACCCTGCGCATGATAATGGCAGAAATTCAGCGTAAGGAAAAAGAGAAGGGCATCGCCGTTGACGATGACGCGGTTGTGCAGATCCTGCAAAGCATGGCCCGCAAGCATAAGGATGCCATCGAGCAGTTCCGCAAGGGCGGCCGCGACGATCTGGCCGACAAGGAACAGGCAGAGCTCGTCATTGTGCAGGCCTATTTGCCGGAGCAGATTTCAGAAGATGAAATTCGCGCCGAGGCCCAAAACACCATAGCCGAAGTTGGGGCCACAGGCCCTAAAGAAATGGGCAAGGTAATGGGCGTTCTGGTAAAGAAACTGGCCGGAAAGGCCGACGGCGGCACCATCAGCCGCATGGTCAAGGAAGAGCTGCAGAAGCTCCAAGCATAGCAGCCTGCGGGCCGAAACGGACCTCCGGTCTGAAACCTTAAATAAAAAGAATATAGACTGTGGTATGAAAGGTAAAATAGTAATAGACGCAGCGTTTTGTAAGGGCTGCTACTTCTGCATCGAGTTTTGCCCCAAAAAGGTAATCCGCGTTTCCACGCAGCTCAATGCCAAGGGGTATGCCTTTGCGGAATGCGATACGGAAAAAAACTGTACCGGATGTGCAACCTGTGCGCTTGTATGCCCGGAAGCAGCCATTGAGGTGCATCGTGAATAAACAGCTCATGTACGGAACACATGCAATTGGTGAAGCGGCCATCCAGGCAGGGTGCACCTGCTATTTCGGATACCCCATAACGCCGCAAAACGAATTGCCCGAATATATGTCGCAACGGCTGGTGGAGGAGCCCGACGGGGTTTTCATCCAGGCCGAAAGCGAACTGGCAGCCATCAATATGGTGCTCGGCGCCAGCGCCGCC
>JANQGV010000251.1 GCA_028282925.1 Thermodesulfobacteriota bacterium | reverse complement strand
ATCGGAGTCCGAAGCCCTGAAAAGCTCGAGCAAGTCGGTGCTGACCGTGCATGCCACGGGCTTTGAAAAGCCCCTGTGCGTGAAAGGATACCGTAATCTCGGGCTGGGTTATTCGCTGAAGAACCTTTTGCGCACATCCCGGGCGTACAAGAGCTGGGTGGCGGCAAACGGCTTGACGGTACGGGGCATAGAAACCCCGCAGCCCCTGGCGCTGCTTGAAAAGCGGCGAGGCCTCCTGGTGATGGAGAGCTATTTTATCACCCGCTGGCTGCCCGATGCCATGGAGCTGAACCCGTTTGTGCAGCGGCTGTGCCGGGAGAATCCCGGGGAAAAGGACGCCTTTATACAGAGCCTGGCGGACGTGATACAAAAGCTGCACGATCAGGACATTTACCAGGCCGATTTGAAGTCCAACAATATCCTGGTGGAGCAGCGCGACGACGGAGGCTGGGCCTTCTCGTTTGTGGACCTTGACCGGGTCTACTTCGACCGGAGGCTGAGTTTTAATCTGCGTGCCAAAAATCTGGCCCAGATCAATGCCTCGGTTGCGGATTGCATGACCGTAAAAGACCGCTTGAAATTTTTTCGATATTACGCTAAAGATACATCGCTCTACCCGGAACGGAAGAAATACTACCGCCGGATACTGGAGATCGGCCGGACAAAGATTACCGAGCCGTACGGACTGCGATTTGAATAATTAATACGAAAATAGTTTATGAAAATATTACACCTGTACAGCAACTGGAAGTGGACCGGCCCGGCAGAGCATGCGGTGAATCTTGCCCTTCAGCAGCAAAAGGACGGTCATGATGTTGTTTTTGCCTGCGGCGCACCCCCCGACGGCGTGCCCGAGTCCCTTGTGGCTTCGGCCACCCGGGCCGATATCGAGCCGGTGACCGATTTCCGGCTGTGCAAGCATTTCAACCTTGTGGCCAACCTGGGCGACTTTCCCCGGCTGCGCTCGTTTATTAAAAAGGGCAATTTCGACGTGGTGCACACGCACCTGCCCAACGACCATTATCTGGCGGGCATGGCACTCAAGACCCTGCTGGTGAAAACCGTGCTGGTGCGTTCCTGCTACGACGGCGACGGGGTCAAGGGCGGAATGCGCTCGCGGTTGCTTTTTTCGTTTATGACCGACGCACTGATAACCTATTCCGAACGGACCAAGGAGCAGATCATGCGCAAGCGCTATCTGTCGGCCCGGAAGATATGGAAGTCAGACGTGCCGGTGAACCTGGAGCGTTTCGACCCCGGAAAGGTCCAAAACAATCGGGACGCCTTCGGGCTGGCCCAGGAAGCAATTGTGGGCGGTATTGTGGCCCGGGTGCAGAAGCATCGGCGCTTTGAAGTGCTGCTTGAGGCGCTGCAGATCGTGCTCAACGAGTTTCCCAACCTGCGTTTTATGATTATCGGACGGGGCACCCATATACAGGAGGTGGCGGTCAAGCCGTCGCTGAAAATGGGTATCCGGTCGAACCTGATTTTTACCGGCTATAAACAGGAAGACTTTGTGCCGACCCTTGCGGCGCTGGACTTTAAGGTGTTTCTGGTTCCCGGCTCCGACGGCTCATGCCGGGCGGTGCGCGAGGCAATGGCCATGGGTGTACCCATTATCGCCGCCGACCGAGGCATGCTGCCCGAAATGATCGAGCACCAGAAAGAGGGGTTCGTCATCAAGGACACGCCTGAGAAACTGGCCCAGACAATTCTTTATTTTATAGAGCACCCCGACGAGCGCCGCCAGATGGGTAAAAACGCCCATGACAAGGCCCGCAAGCAGTTTAACCCCGAGGTTCAGGCAAAGCGTATCGAATCGCTCTATCTCAAAACCCTGCAGTGGAAGTTTGAGCGGCAATGGCGGCTGATGTTTATGAGCCAGGCGAAGAGGAAGAAGCTTGCGGAGGAGGCTATGCAGAAGGTTAGTAAGTAGGAGGCTGGCGGAGAACATCCATCTACGGCGTTGCGCTCAAAATACTGTTTAATGAAATAAGACGCAAGCGCCTCCCCCTTTTCTTTGCGCGCCAAAGAAAAGGGGGCAAAAGAAAGGCGCCCTGCAACTTGTCCCGCCGAAGACGGGCGGGATTCCCTCACTCCACAATTTCATCCGGCGGGTCAACAAACTCGCCCCTAAAAAACGGGGCTCAGACATGTCGACCCTTCCTTCCGTCTGAAATCGCTGCGCTCGGCTGCGTTGCAAAGGGACCGTACATCACTACTCAGTACCAGTGGTAAAGGCTTTTTATCCGTATACGTGCTTTGTGATAAATATTTTATAGAGACCTTACGGTATGGGTAGTTACTGTGACCGGGGGAGATCGAGCAGTTCGTACAGCTTGTCCAGGGCTTTGTCGGATGCTTTGCCGGGGTTGAAGAAAAATCGGTCGGCAAACTCCTGCCTGATGTCCTTCTTCTCATCGGGATGTTCCAGTCCGTGCTCCACGGCCTTTTGCAGCTCCGGCATTTCCCTTACCAGGGTCCCGGCACTCTGGCCCCACTCTTCAAGGTCCGATGACTCTACCCCGCGCTTCTGTTCGATTTTTTTGTGGTGCGAGATGAGACGGGGCACGTGGATCAGGACCATGGGGCGGTTCAGCAGGGTGAACTCGTTTACCACCGAGCTGATATCACTGATAAGCAGGTCGCTGATGTTGAGATAGGGCACAATGTCGTAATCGGTGATGACCCGCAGGCGCGACCGGTTTTTATGCTCATCGAGGATTTTCATCCAGTCCTGTTTCATGCGGGGCTTCCACTGCCTGTAGGCCCGGTCGTGCAGCTTTATCAGGAAGTTGACCGGCATTTCGGAAACGATTTTGAGGATGTCCAGGCCGAACATTTGCAGGGACGAGCTGGTAACGCTGGTGCGGGTGGGGGCATAGATAACAGTGGGCAGGCCGGGGGCAAGGTCCAGCTCACGGCGCAGAGAGTCTTTATCGAGCGAGTCGTCGAAAAACGCGTCGAGCTTGGGCATGCCGATGTTTTCGAACCGGGGGTCGTCTTCGGGCAAATTCCAGGTTTCCATGAATTTTTCACGCATATAGGGCCCAATCAGGAAGAGCTTGTCATAGTCGAGGGCTTTTTCGTGGACCGCGCGGTTTTTCAGGGAGCAGCCGTGAAAAATCTGCACCTTAGAAGCGGCGTTTTTGCGTTCGTAAAAAAAACTGGGGCAGATGCACAGGTCGTAGCGTTTCATCATGGACCAGTACTTGTTGATAATATTTTCACCCGAGAGGCCCACGGTTCCGTAAAGCTCGGGGGCGTTGTGATTGGCCGTGAACCATATTTCGATCCGTTCGTCCTGCTTCAGGCGGCGATGCAGGGGTTTGAACATGGCGTAGCTCATGGGAGTGGTGGCGCAAAATAGTATTTTTTTCTTTGTAGTCATGTTGTGTTCCAAAGGGTGTTTAGTGCTTCTTTATTAAGTATGTTATTAGTGAATAACATAAACTGCCCATGCAAACCAAACAGTTTTTATTTGTTTTAGGGAAGAACGGGTTGTTTTTTGCTTGATATATTTACTTTTCTTTGCTTGCTCCAAAGAAAAGTAACAAAAGGAAAAGGCACCCTGCAACTTGTCCCGCCCCAGGCGGGATACCCTCGCGGCACGATTTCAGTCGGCGGGTCAACAAACTCGCCCCTGAAAAACGGGGCTTAAACATGTCGACCCTTATCTCCTCCTGAAACCGTTGCACTCGGCTGCGTTGCAATGGGATGAAAAACACCCCACTGTTAAGTAGCGAAAGTTTATTTTTGGTAGCGGTAATTTATGGGATCGTGTCTGGTAAGGTGGGCTCTCCTGGTTTATCGTTTGTTGGAAAGCAGACGGCTCACGGCTTGTTCAGCTTCGTCAACCGTAATCAGGTCCATGCATTTGTAGTGTCCTTCGGGACAGGTTCGTTGCAGGCAGGGGCTGCAGGCAATGTCGTGCCGCAGTATGACGATGGAGGGCCCAAGCGGGGCGGTTGCACCGGGGTCGGTTGAGCCGAACAGGGCCACAACCGGTGTGCCCACGGCTGCGGCCAGGTGCATGGGGCCGGTGTCGTTGCTGACCAGCACAGAGCACTGTTTCAGCAGGGCCGCCAGTTGCAGAACGGTGGTTTTGCCCGTGGCATCAATTGCGGTGTTGTCCAGCTCCTTCTGTATGATGTCTGCCATGGACCGGGTGTTTGCATCGCCGATTATCAGGATGTCTGCGCCATGGTTTTTTTTCAGCCGTTTGGCCAGGGCCGCGAACCGCTCGGTGAACCAGTGCTTGGCCCGGCCGTAGATCGACCCCGGGTTGAGGGCGATCAGCGGCGCGCCTGCTTGCCGCTTGCGGCCGGCAAGAAACGATGCGGCCCAGTGCAGGTCGTTGTCCGGCAGGGTCAATTCCGGCAGCTCGGGAAATTCAGGATCGCCCAGGGGGCGCAGCAGGTGTTTATAGTAGTGTACCTGGTGGCCTGACCTGCGCGCTTTCGTGCGGTCGACAACGTCGGTGAGCAGCAGGTTGCGCAGTCCGGCGCTGAATCCTATCCGCACCGGTATGCGGGCCAGGAAACACGGCAGGGCCGAGCCGACCGAGCGGGGGAATATTACGGCCAGGTCGAACCTGTGGGCCCTGATTACGGCAGCGGTGGAGACAATGGACGAGATTCTACCGGGACCTTTTGCTTTGTGAAACGGTATGCAGGCGTCCACGCAGGAAACAGCCTGGAACAGTTCGGCAACGGTGTCTTTGGCCAGGATGGCGATGTGAGCGTTGGGAAACAGATTTCTGATGCCGCGCAGGGTCGGCAGGGTAATAACCGCATCGCCCAGCCAGCTGGTGCCGGCAACAAGAATACGATTGATATCGTGATGCGGGGTATGTAAAGCCATGGTGCGCTACGGGAGCCGCTGGGAAGCGGCGGCCGATTCTTTTTTATGTTTGAATGAGTCCAGCATAATTTCTATGGCCCGGACCACGCTGTCTTCCTTTAGCTCTTTCATACAGGTCTTTTTTGCACACTCATATTTTCGGCAGGGGCTGCAGTCCAGCTCTTTGCGGATAACGATGTGGGGTGTGCCGGAATAGGGCTCGTTTACAACATGGTCGGTGGGGCCGAACAAGGCCACCACGGGCGTGCCCACAAAGGCGGCCAGGTGCATGGGGCCGGTATCGCCGCCGACGTAGACATCGCTGCTTTTGAAGATATAGGCCAGCTGGCAGAGGTTGTCGGTCTGGGGGGCCACCACTGCGCGGTGCTTCATCAGGGCCGTGATTTCTTTCACCATCTCTATTTCGCGTCCGGCCCAGGTAAAAATGATCTGGGCCGCATTGTTTTCAATGGCTTTGTCGGCCACAACCGCATAGCGGTAGGGCTCCCAGCGCTTGTAGGGTGTTGTGGGGCTGGTGCCGGGATGTATGACGATTATGGGGCGGTGGGTATCTATCTGGGCCTGCCTGAAAAAGTCCTGCATCAGGGCCTGGTCGCCGGCCGGGATGTGAATAACCGGCGGCGCATGGGCAATATCGAAACCGGATTTGTGCAGCAGGGCCAAATTGCGCTCAACGCGGCTGATGCGTTTGTGTTCCAGGGGGAACCGGCGGTTGTTCAACAGGAAGTTGCATTCTTTGGTAAAGGCCCGGGTAAATCCGAAACGGTCGGGGGCTCCGCTCAGGTATCCGATGATGCCGCTTTTAAACAGGCCGTGAAAGTCGTAAACGATATCGAATCGTTTCTGGCGGACTTCCCGGATAAAGGTAAAAAACTCTTTAACGCCCTGATTGAAGCGTCCCGGGGTTTTCAGCTTTGAGACAATGCTTTTCTTGGGAAAGATCAGAACCTCGTCAATATCCGGATGGGCTTCCAAAATATCGCGGGCCTGCTCTTCCACGGCCCAGGCAATATACGAGTGGGGGTAGCTTTTTTTCAGCACCTGCAGTGCCGGCAGCACCCGCAGCACGTCCCCGATTGCGCTCAGTCGGATAATCAGAATTCTTTGGTTCTTTTCAGTCATTTACATACTGTGACAAATAGTTTATGGTAGGTGTGTGTTAACCATTTTTAGCAGGATTATAAAGAAATAGCAACAGGATAACGTAGCTGTTTTTGCCAGGACGGTCTTTTTAGGATACAATTTGGCGATATTGAAAGCCGGGCTGCAGGGCTATCGTTTTCTATAATTCGTGGTGTTGTATATGAAAAAAGTACTGTTTCTCATAAATCCCGTATCCGGAGAAGGTCAGGGACGGTCGATCAACGACGAGATTATAGACGGCATGACCGGTCTGGTGAGCGTGGACCAGTACGATGTAACCATTACCCGGCCCAACCTCTC
>JANQGV010000194.1 GCA_028282925.1 Thermodesulfobacteriota bacterium | reverse complement strand
CGGCTGTTTGTCGCATTGCCGCCGGATGCTGCGCCGCGACCCGGACCGTATCCCGGTGGTTATCCTGATAGGCGACGGACTGCCGGTGCAGGGCGACCGGGCCGGCATCTACCTGTTCCGGGAAAACAACAGCCAGGTTATCGACGGTTCGTATCATCAGGCCCGGATGGTTGCCAAAGACCGTATTGTTTTCACCTTTCTCCAGTTCGCTGAAGAGCGGTACCTGTGGAAAGACCTTGCCGATGAAACCGCCGGCATGATCACCCATGAGGCCAGGGGTTCCCTGCACCGCATTTCAAGCGTCGACGATGTGGGCCGCGCGCTGCTGGATGCAGCCCGCCGGATGAGGGATGATATGCCTGTTTGAAAGGGGTTGTGCCGGTGGTCGTCCTTTATCCCGCTTTTTTTAACTGCAGCCGTGCTGTTTACTCATCTGTTTCTTCCCAGCCCGTAATCATCGCTTTAATATAGGTCAGCAGGGTGCCGCCGGTGGTGGTTAAGTAGGTGTGTACAATAAAAAACGATACCAGGGCAAAAGCGCCGGCAGTATGGGTAACCGCCGTTAGGCCGAGCGGAATATTAAGAAAGGCTTCCGCCCGGTCCGGGAAGAGATACAGCACGCCGCTTACAAGCGAAACCGGAAGCAGCACCGTTTTGAGCGTGAAATATGCCAGGGCCTGCAGGGGGTTGAGTTTTTTTTGCCTTGTTTTGGAAAACGGATGCCGCTCTCCCCGGAAGATACCCCGTATATAATAGAGGGCCACCGGAAGAATGTTGCGGGAGGAGGGGATGTACTGCTTCCATTCACCCGTTGTTATGTGCCAGAAGATGGCAAATGCCGTCAAAACCAGCAGGGGCCATGCGCTGTACATATGTATGGTATGGGCCTTTTCAAAGCCGAACAGCTCAAAGGTGCCGTGCAGCTCAAAGCCGGTCAGGGCAAGCACAATAATCAGCGCTGCCTGTACCCAGTGCCAGAGCCGTTCAAACCGTGTATAGAGTTGCAGCTTTTTCTGCATGACAAACTCCTTATTTTTTCAATATGAAGCGTAACACTCCGTGAATTAAAATACCTGCCAGAGAAAGCCAAACAGCCGTCCAGCCCAGCGCATCAACCAGTCCGGATCTGTCGCGTCCGGGAAGATAGAATGAGGTAAGCGCTGCAAGGCGCCCGCTGCGGCTGTGGCACTCGCCGCATGCCAGAGACGCTTCTTTGGGCGCTATCATGTGGTTTAGCGGAGAATAAAATGTTGTTTCAATAAAACCAATGCTTCCGCTGAACGGGGCCCCGTATGCCTCCATGCCCTTGTTTGCGGCCTTGGTCCAGTCGTATTCGGCCCAATAGGCCCCGCTGCCTTTTTTGCCGAAAAGCTTGGGGACGACGAGACGGTTGCTTTCCGCATCAAACGGCTGTTTGCCCTGATGCACTTTAAACGGATATATGCGCGCATCCCGGTCTGCGTACGAACCAAGGGGACGGTTGAGTGCCACCACTGTCGAGGGATCAATTATGTCCTGCTGCTGTATATATGTCATTACACCACGGTACCAGGCATACTCCGGCTCCAGGCTGGTGCCCCAGGCCATGGTGCCTTTTTTTGTATGATAGATAACGTTGCCGTCAGAATCTTTCTTTACTATCGCTTTTCCGTCGGCGGTATGCTTTCCGGCAGTGCTCCAGTCCCAGTCGAGCTGGGTTGCAATGCCGCCGCGGGCGAAGTACGGGATGTGGCATGTCTGACAGGCAACCGTATCGGTATGATCGTTTAAATTTTGGTTGTTTTTGTGCGGACGGCTGCTGTGACAGTTTTCGCAGCCGATTCGCAGGCCGGTGTCCTCAGGAAGTGCCAGCCTGTGTGTGTTGGGTGCCGCCCGGGAATACTTTCTGCCGACAATATCGTGAGAACGTGCCGTATGGCACACGGTGCAATTATAATTTAAACCTTTCACGTCCATGTGGACATCAAGGCTTTTATCCGGCGCGAACATCGAAGAGTCAAGGTCGCCATGCTTGACACCGTCGCCGCCTCCGCCGAAGAAGTGGCATGCCCCGCAGGTGTTCCGGCTTGATTTTTTAATGTTCCTGGCTATGTTGCCGAGATCAACCGTTTGGTATGTTGTGCCACCGAATTTTTTTTCTTCATAGGCGGGATGCCCGCAATCGGTCGGGAACTTTTTGTAGGTCCCGGTACCGTCGTGGCACACCAGGCAGTCGACGTTTTCCTGAACGGTGTGGTCGTAGTCGCTGCTGTTCCAGCCGAAACCAATGTGACAGCTGGTGCACCTGCACCAGTTTGATTCCGTGGCGACTCAGTAGTTGTTTAAAACAAACCGTTTTCCCAGGCCGTCCTGCACGCCGCCTTCGGCCTGCCAGGTCCAGTGAATGGTGTGCTGAACCTGTTTAGCGGCTTCCGTATGACAGGTGAGACATGCCCGGGTTACCTCGGGACCGCTGCGAAACGGTTTTTGCAGCTCTTTAAATGTGGTGTGGTCCGCAGTGGAAGAAGACGGCTGCAGCGCTGCCGTCGCGTTCTGGAGAAACATACTGCAGAAGAGCGCTGACATAATTGCAGGGAAAATGATTTTTTGCAGTAGTAAATCTCGAGACCTGTTATTGTTTGCGGTATGCTCAGTGTTTTGCTGTACTGTCATCATTGCGTGTACCTTACTTGTAAAGCGGCTCAATGGTTTTTTATGGCTTAATAGTCATGAAATTCCTCGTCAAAGTGCTTCCACCAATCCGGGTTTGACTCGTTCGGGTATGTATCCTGGCGGTCTTCTGCAACCCCGACCGCTGTTTTGTGCTGGAGCTCTGCTTCGAGATTGCCCACTTTTTCTTCCAGTGTGCCCAGTTTTTCTTCCAGGGTAGTGATTTTTTGCTGGCAAACAACACTGTTTTGCTGGATGTTGTTGGACAGGTCCTTTTCCCCCGCGGCAAAGGATGTTCCGGCCCACAGGACCGAAAGACCGATTAATAAAACTGCTGTTATTCTTTTTTTCATGATTAATCCTCCTGTATTGACTGTTATTGTGTTTTTTTTGTTCTGACAAAAGCGTTTTGTCAACTACGGCCGTTCACCGATACATAATTGCAATGCATGTGCCAAGATTAAAAAGAAAGTAAAAACATATATTTACAGTTGGAGGGGCTGGTGAAAGGGTTTATTGATGGTGTTGCATGCAACACTTTTTAAATTGCCGAGCCTGTAAGAGATTGTATTTGCTTTATTTAATTGTGTTGCATTATTATGCAACATAAGTGTTGCTTTGTTGCATTGAATGCAACTTTCTGTGAGGTACGCCAGAGGATATTATTCAGGGGGTGGTACAATATTGAATGCACGCATTTTACGCCAGACAGTCGTGCGGTTGATGCCCAGCTTGCGGGCGGTGCGGGCCTGGTTCCAGCCTGTTTGCTCCAGGGCGGCTATCAGTATGTGGCGGTCTATCCCGGCCGTGTGTTTTCGGCCGGCCGGCACGGAGTGTTGCGGGTCGGGCGCAATTTCGCGGGGCAAATTCTGCGGCATAAGGGTTGACGTACGCGTTTTGACGAAAGCGTGTTCGATTGCATTTTCAAGTTCGCGGACATTGCCGGGCCAGTCATACTCCATTAATTGAGACATGGCATCGCATCCTGCCGCGCTGATGTGTTTATTGTACTGCCTGTTGAATTTAAGAATGAAGTGGTCGACCAGTAGTGGGATATCCTCCCTGCGCCACCGTAGCGGCGGCACCTCTATGGTGAGCACTTTCAGGCGATAATACAGGTCTTCCCGAAAGTCGGTATCCCGGACCATTTGCCACAAGTCCCGGTTGGTGGCCGCTATAATGCGGGCATCGACTTTTCTGGAGCGCGCTTCGCCGACGCGCTCGATTTCTTTTTCCTGCAGTACTCGCAGCAGCTTGACCTGGACCGCCGGGCCGATTTCGCCGATTTCATCCAGAAAGATGGTCCCCTTGTGTGCCCGTTCGAACCGGCCGATTTTATCGTGTATCGCCCCGGTAAAGGCGCCCCTGACATGACCGAACAGTTCGCTCTCCAGCAGGGTTTCGCTGAGGGCCGCGCAACTCACCTTTACGAATTCGGCGTCGGTCCTGCGGCTCTGGTAGTGGATTGCGCCCGCCACCAGTTCCTTGCCGGTGCCGCTTTCGCCCAGGATAAGCACATTGGCGTCCGTATCGGCAACCTCTTCAATCAGGGTGTAAATTTCCTGCATGCGCCTGTCTTTACCGATCAGGCTGTGAAAGCTGTAGCGCTCGCCGAGCTTTTTTTTGAGTTCGTTTATTTGAGAAACATCACGGAACAGAACAACGATACCCTTTTTATAGCCCTGCCGGTCCTTCAGTACTGCTGTGGAAAATACGGCCGGAACCCTCTTTTTGTCGCGCGTAACGATGTCCATGGCGTGTTCCCGGCAAGGGCCGCCTGTCTGAAGCGTATGCATAACGGCTACATTAATGCCGCATTGCCGGTTTTCGCAGAAAATATCAGCTACCCCGCGACCTAGTACCTGTTTTTCCTTAAGGCCGGTGATTGTGTAAAAGGCTTGGTTGCATTCAATGACGACACCGTTCATGTCGACAATAACAAGGCCCTCGTTCATACTGTTGAATACCGCCTCGTAGTTGTCCCGGCTTGCCATGCAGTCGTCAAGGCCGGTGATGCCTGTTTTGTCAGTGGGGGTGCTTTTCATGGTACCTGTATACATAATAATTTATGCGGCATTTATCAAGAGCTTTATACACAAGGGGCGGGAAGGTCCGTTATCATGGGCGAGCGCTGTTTCTATAGCGTGAGACATGTGATACGCATGGCTTCAGGCAAGGGTATTGCAGGCCGGCAGCCGGGACCGGGTGGTCGGGATAACTTACAAGCGGCGACCTTTCGCTGCTCGCCGAAGGCCCGGAAGCGGTGCGGGGCTTTGATGCAAACAGGGCGCAAACCGTACTGGCGCGCCTGAAGGAGGCATCGATCAGCGCCTTGCCGGTTAAAGACTATTTACTTACGGTTTATGGGCGTGAAAGAAACCGACCCTGCAACCCCCGCAGGGACTGTTTCACCCGGTGCGGTTCAGGGGTCTTGCCTTTTGGCCTCCTCCCATATGGCGTCCATCTCCTCCAGGGTTGCCTCCTCCAGGGTTTTGCCCTGCTGTTGCAGCACCTCCTCTATACGCAGGAACCGGCGCATGAACTTCTCGTTGGTCCGGCGCAGGGCCTGCTCCGGCTCTATGTTCAGGTGCCTGCTCAGGTTGACCAGGCTGAAAAGGAGATCGCCGGTCTCCTCGGCCGCCTTTTGTTTGTTGTCCAGCGCCAGGGCCTCTTCCAGTTCGGCTATTTCTTCCTTCACTTTCTGCAGCACCTGACCCGGCTCCTGCCAGTCGAAATCTGCTTTCGCGGCCCGTTTGGTAAGAAAATAGGCCCGTGACAGTGCCGGGAGGTTTGTGGGGATTCCGTCCAGAAACGATTTTTTCGGCTTTTTACCCTCTTTTTCCTTCAGTTTCTGCCAGTTTTGCATTACCTCTTCGGCCGAATCAACGCTTACCGACCCGAATACATGGGGGTGCCGGTGCACCATTTTACGCTTGCTGGCCTCCAGGGCATCGGCCAGCAGGAACATACGTTTTTCCTCGTACAGATTTACCAGAAACAGGATCATGAACAGCAGGTCGCCGGTTTCCTCCGCAAGCGGACCCGGCTGGTCTATGTCTATTGCCTCCAGCAGTTCGTACAGTTCTTCCGTCAGGTATTCCTTCACTTTTTCAGGTGTTTGTTTGCGGTCCCAGGGGCAGCCGTCGGGGCCCCGCAGGGTTCTGATAATATCTCTGATTTCAAGCAGCAATTCAGCTGTTTTTTTCATGAAAACCCCTTTGATTTAATAATAATTTGACTAAATTGTACATATATGCTTTATATTACTATTTAACATGGTAGTACTCTATAAACGCTTACGGTAAAAAGCAAATACTATTTTTTTTCCGGCAAAATCAAATGGTTGCCGGGCGAAAGCAACGCATAATGCTTTGACAAAGGGATTCTGCAATCCCGCCGGCACATCGGGGGTAGCAGTGTAATTTGGATATTTGAATATTTTGTATGGAGGATATGATCATGGCAGTAAAAATCGGAATTAATGGCTTTGGCCGAATCGGACGTCTTGTTTTCCGCGCTGCTTCAAGCAATCCGGAAATCGAAGTTGTAGGCATCAACGACCTTATCGATGTCGAGTATATGGCATATATGCTGAAATACGATTCAACCCACGGTAAGTTTGACGGCGACGTAGCCGTAGCGGACGGCAACTTGGTTGTTGACGGAAAAACAGTCCGGGTTACCTCTGAGAAGGACCCCGCCAACCTGAAATGGGACGCAGTAGGCGCGGAATATGTTGTTGAGTCGACCGGTCTGTTCCTGACCCGCGAAAAGGCCGAAGCCCACATCAAGGCCGGTGCCAAACGCGTTGTTATGTCGGCCCCGTCAAAAGACGCTACTCCCATGTTTGTTATGGGCGTTAACCACAAGAACTACACCGCCGACATGGATATCGTTTCCAACGCTTCCTGTACCACCAACTGTCTGGCACCGATTTCCAAAGTCCTGAACGACAACTGGGGTATCGCCGAAGGTCTCATGACCACGGTCCACGCGGTAACGGCCACCCAGAAAACCGTTGACGCTCCGTCTGCAAAAGACTGGCGCGGCGGCCGCGGCGCAGCCCAGAACATCATCCCCTCGTCAACCGGCGCCGCCAAGGCAGTCGGCAAGGTTATCCCCGAGCTGAACGGCAAGCTGACCGGTATGGCTTTCCGCGTACCGACTCCTAACGTTTCAGTTGTCGACCTGACCTGCCGTCTTGAAAAACCGGCATCCTACGATGACATCAAAGCCGCCATGAAGAGCGCTTCCGAAGGCGAGCTCAAGGGTATCCTGGGGTATACCGAAGACGCCGTTGTTTCCACCGACTTCCTCGGTGATGCACGCACCTCTATCTTCGACGCCGACGCCGGAATCGCCCTGAGCGATACGTTTGTCAAGGTTGTATCCTGGTACGACAATGAAATGGGATATTCCTACAAAGTATGTGATCTGATTCTGCACATGAATACGGTAAAATAACAATGTAACAACGAGAGAGAGATTTTTCTCTCTCTCCCTTTTTTTTCTAAGGGGATAGCGGCCATGGCTGTTAAATTTATTGATGATATCGACGTTTCCGGCAAGACCGTTTTCGTCCGGGCGGACTTCAACGTGCCCCTGGACGACTCCGGCTCAATTACCAACGACAACCGCATAAAGGCAACCATTCCGACCCTGAAGCATATCCTGGATAACGGCGGAGCCATTATCGCCGCGTCGCACCTGGGGCGTCCCAAGGGCAAGCGGGTGCCCGAGATGAGCCTGGCACCGGTGGCAAAGCGGCTGGGCGAGCTTTTGGGGAAGGAAATCCAGTTTGTAGACGACTGTATTTCAGATGAGGCCATTGAGAAGGGCAAAGCCCTCAAGCCCGGCGAAGTGCTGCTGCTTGAAAACCTGCGCTTCTACGGCGAAGAAACCAAAAACGACGAGGCCTTCGCCCGCAAGCTCGGGGCGGCGGCCGATGTGTTCATCAGCGACGCCTTTGCCGTCTCGCACCGTGCCCATGCCTCGGTTGAGGCCATTACGCGGGTGGTGCCGGTATGCGCGGCCGGTTTTCTGATGAAGAAAGAGATCCAGAATTTTGAAAACGCCATGAACGACCCCCGGCGGCCCCTGGTGGCGGTTGTGGGCGGCGCCAAGGTGTCCGGCAAGCTGGAAGTGCTCGAGAACCTGGTGCAGAAAGTCGATGCGGTTCTGATCGGCGGCGGCATGGCCTTTACGTTCCTGAAGGCCCAGGGTAAGGAAGTGGGAAAATCCCTGGTGGAGGAAGATCTGATCGGCACGGCCAAAACCGTGCTGCAGAAAGCCGCCGACAAGGGCATCAAGTTTGTGCTCCCGAACGACTGTGTGGTGGCTGCGGAACTGAAAGGCGGCATTCCCACCCAGACCGTCTCCATTGACGCAATCCCCGCCGACTCCATGGGCCTTGATATCGGCCCGCAGAGCGTTGAGGCGTTTGCCGGTATTATCAGTGATGCCAGGACCATTGTCTGGAACGGCCCCATGGGTGTTTTTGAAGTGGATGAATTCAGCAAGGGTACTTTCGAGGTTGCCGACCTCATCGCCAAATCCGATGCCATGAGCGTTGTGGGCGGCGGCGACTCTGTTTCGGCCCTGAAGCAGTCCGGCAACCAGGACAAGGTCACCTTTGTCTCAACGGCCGGTGGTGCTTTCATGGAGTTGATGGAAGGCAAAACCCTGCCCGGCATAGCAGCGCTGGATTCATAAAACCATGCAAGATTTTTCAAGCGGCCCGGCCGCTTAAGGAGTATTATTGTGATGAGAAAACCGATGATAGCCGGAAACTGGAAGCTGCACAAAACCGTTTCCGAAGCGTTAGAACTGGTCAAGGACGTTCAGAAAAATGTTGCCGACGTGCAGGATGTTGAAATAGTGGTTGCCCCGGTTTTTACGGCCCTGTACCCGGTGGCGGCAGAGCTCAAGGGCTCCAACATCGCCGTTTCCTCCCAGGATGTGTACTGGGAAGAGCAGGGTCCTTTCACCGGTGAGGTAGTGCCGGGCATGCTGAAAGACGTGGGCTGCACGCACGCCATTATCGGCCACTCCGAACGGCGGCAGTATTTCGGCGAAACCGAAGAGACCGTCAACAAGAAGGTGAAAGCGGCACTGGCAGCCGGGCTGACCCCCATCATGTGCGTGGGCGAGACCCTGGAGCAGCGCGAATCGGGCGACACCATGAATGTGGTTGCAGCCCAGGTCCGCGGCGGGCTGGAAGGCCTCTCAAACGACGATGTCGCTAAAATCGTCATCGCCTATGAGCCTGTGTGGGCCATCGGCACCGGCAAAACCGCAACGCCGGACCAGGCCCAGGACGTGCATAAATCAATCCGGGACCTGGTTGCAGAAATCGCTTCTGCTGATGTGGCCGACGGCATCCGGATTCTGTATGGCGGCAGCGTTAAGCCGGAAAATGTGGACGAGCTGATGGGGCAACCGGACCTCGACGGAGCCCTGGTGGGCGGCGCCGCGCTGAAAAGCGACTCGTTTACGCGGCTGGTGAAGTTTGAAAAATAGTGCTTGCCAGCATCTGAAAAATACTTTAAAATGAGTGATTTCCGTTGAAGTGTATTTTTTAAAGTATCAGCAATAAAAAGGATGTATCATTCATGAGTGTTTTAATTATTGTTGTCCATATCATTGTCTGCATAGCCCTGATCCTGATTGTGCTTCTGCAGTCGGGCAAAGGCGCCGAAATGGGTGCGGCCTTCGGCGGCTCGTCCCAGACGGTTTTCGGCGGCGCAGGACCGGCACCTTTTCTGAGCAAGGTTACCACGATTGCAGCGGTCATTTTTATGATTACCTCGCTGGTCCTTGCCTACTTGTCGGCCCATCCGTTTAAGGGGTCGGTAATGGAAGACGTGCAGGTTACCCAGCCTGCCGCAACCGCCCCGGCCCAGCCGGCAGCAGACAGTGCCCCGACAGCACAATAACGCAAACCACATACGTGTGCCGAAGTGGTGGAACTGGTAGACACGCTATCTTGAGGGGGTAGTGGGGAGACCCGTGCCGGTTCGAGTCCGGCCTTCGGCACCATTTGAATATATAAGAGCAAAGCCCGTAACCTTGTAATTGGTTTCGGGTTTTGTTTTTTCGGAAGGACGAGAACCGGTTAGGTGAACTTGTCCAGAGCAGGGCGATGGGAGTCCGGCCTTCGGCACCATGGAATATGAGAAGTCCGTGATTCTTTAGAATCACGGACTTTTTTATTGTCATCCTGCGGAAACGACCGGGGATCCATTTTTTAATCTTTGGGAACACCATACCGGTTAAGCCTCAATAAAGCTGAAACGGGTATGAGTCCCCGGAATTCATACATTATAAGCTTTTGAAATACGTTGTTTGCATATGTATGTGAAGTTCCCCCAGTTTGACGGACACTTCAAAAAGTATACAATAGAAGCGAAAGGAGTGTCCAATGGGAAAAAGAGAATATTTCACACGAGAGTTCA
>JANQGV010000313.1 GCA_028282925.1 Thermodesulfobacteriota bacterium | reverse complement strand
TCGTATTGATCGCCTTACCGAAAAAGTCCTCATCGGCTACGGACAAGGCAACCAGTTCCGCCTTTTCATCGCCGTCGATATCAGCCAGTATATAGTCGGTAACGAAATCGTTCAACCAGCCGGTTGTCCAGTTTTGCACCAAGTCGGCACCGTCCCAGTGCAGGCACAGCACTTCACCGCGATTATAATCCACCAGCTTGTCGAATATGCTTTTTCCCTTTTTGGCATTGCGGGAGACGATGACTTCGAGAACGCCGTCATAGTTGATGTCCTCGCAGATGACGCGCATGGGGATGTATTCCTGCTGTTCGATATCCTCGCCTACCATGATGCGGGAGAAGTATTTCGGCGACCCACCCAGGTTCTGGGGGTCGCGCCATTCGGTCCGGCCGGTATAGGAAAACATTTGCAGGCGGTACTGTGAACTGAACAGGCCTTTGTAAAAGGACAGGTATTCTTTGCGTCCGTCTTCATCAATGTCTCCTTCGGTGAATCCGTAGATCGGCATACTGCCCGGAAGGATGATTTCCTCGCGCGACACAAGCTCGTCTTTGCGCCAGTCGAAACGGAAGGTCTGGCCTGAAAACGGGTTGGCAAGATCGGTCTGCTGCCCGATGAGTTTGGCTTCTTCGTCGTTAATGTATAATCTGAAAAACCACTTCTGATTTTCGGCAATGGGCTTGAACTCTTTTCCGGTGTGTTCGATGACGAAGGAATTGGCATGGTGGCCTTCGTAGCTCGAGACGTATATTTCGTCCTTGCCGTTGCCGTTGATGTCGGCGGCGTCAATGGAGACGATGTTTTCGTCCATGTCGGTCTTTATGGTGTCACTGAGGGACATGCTTGTGCCGGTGATTTTGTAGATCAGGACCGATTCCAGGCTCGATGCCAGCAGTTCCAGCTGTCCGTCGCCGTCGATGTCACCCACGGCCAGGCACTGCAGGGGACGATCCTTCACTGCAGTGGTCATGTAGGGTGTTGCGGCAAACAGCGGTTTGTATCCTTTGAACGCCGGAGGGGGCGGCGTTTTTTTACGCCTTTTGTATCTGTTCGTCCGTGGTCTTTCGGTTTCCTCAAGGGGGGTCTCGGATATGGTATCCGGTTCGGGCTCGGTGTAGGCGGTTGCCGTATCGTCGGTGTATGGTTCCGGTTCTGCAACGGCGGCAGTTCCTGCAGTGGGCCTGTCTGCGGGGACCTGCCCTACCTGGATCTCTTTTTTTATGGTGCCGGCAAAGTCCGTCAGTCCGGGTATAATGTCATCCATCCCCATACTCTGGAGATAGACGGGTGTTTGGCGGTTATCGTCCACAATATCCGTGAGAAGGCCGTCAATACTGATGTTTTTGCCTATTTTCGTGATACTTCCGGTCAGGAAAAAATCGGCGCCAAGCCCCAGTGCAAGGGCTTGTATTTCGGCCGGAGCATAGTCGGTGATCTTCTTTTTAAGTGATTTTGTAATGGTATGCCGGTCGATTACGGCAATGCTGCCGGGTACGGTAATCCGCGACGGAAGCAGCGCGGCTATGCCGTTCTGAACAAAACTCAAGTCTTCTCCTGAGTTGACGGAAAAGGGGAAAATGGCGATTTTTACTTCCCGGGCATGTATTTCCCCGGCAGTGTTTAACAGAACCAGCAACAGTAGACATGCAGCGTATACTATTTTTTTCATATGTTTTTTCGCAGTAAAGTTTTTAATGAGCGGTTTAAGGGTTAAGGTATTTCACATACACAAAAAACGACAAAGTGTAAAGTTAAAAAGTATTGTAGTGCACTTGTCTGTAAATTGTCATAATTGTTTGAAAAATATTAAATTTTTGCTTGACAGTTTTCGGCACACCTTATATGATTCTCAAATTATAAAATAAATGTAAATTGATCTAATTATGATAAATACAATACTAATTTAAAGGGGGTGATGAGGGGTTTTAATTGGGAGGAGATTTAAACACGTTAGTTAGAAAATACATGAAGAATCAAATAAATACGAGTAAGGAAGGACATTGTTCATGAAGTTATCCAAGAAATTAATTGCACTACCGATTGCTGTATGTGCGGCTGCTTTACTCCTCGTACCTTCATTTGCCGGTGCCTCTGATTCCGATATTCTGAAGCGACTGGAGCAAATGGAAAAAGAGATCAAACAACTGAAAAAGGAAAACAGTGAGTTGCGCGGAATGGTCGATAAAGACCGGCAGGAAAAAGCTTCGGTCAGCGAACTGAAACAGATGGTTGAGACCGACCGCAAAGAGATCGAAGAACTCAAGGCGTCCGCAGGTCTGGCATCCAAAGGCCTGAGAGCGGTTATGGGCAAGTATGACATGCAGATTTACGGTCGCGTAAAAGTCGACCTGCAATATGACACGGCTGATTTTCGTAACTATAACGACTTCCTCGGTGCCGTGGGTATCGGCAGCAATGAGAACGATTCCACCAACTTCAATCCCCGCGACACCCGCTTCGGCCTGAAAGTCGCCCGCCGTGACAACGAGTGGCTGAGCGAAGCCCGGATTGAAATGGATTTCTACGGAACCAACGCCGGCAACAACCTGATTCCCCGTATGCGCCTCGGTTACGTAAAAATCACCAATGACAACTGGAAAGCCAGCCTCCTGGTCGGTCAGGACTGGATTCCTATCGCATCCCTGAACCCCTCAACCATCGATTTCGGTGTTATGGCTGCCGCCGGTAACCTCTGGTGGCGTGTGCCCCAGGTTACTCTGAGGAAACAGGTGGGCGACAATTTTGAGTTGCTCCTGTCCGCCATGCGGCACAGACGTATCAGCACCGCCGAAGGTACCCGTCCCTGGGGAATTGCTAAGCTGTCCTACAAGAACGGTATCCTCGGTAAGGGCGGTCTGCTGGCTCTGGGATTCGGATTTAATAACTCCGAAGTCAGGAATAATTTTAACAAGAAAAAAGACGTAGATCGCTGGTTGTTGGCCCTGGAACTCAAGCTGGTTTTCGGGAAATTCACCCTCAAGGCAGAGCCCTGGATCGGCGAAGGGCTTGACCGTGAATTCCTGCGCTATGATATGGGTGTTAACCCCTACGACAACAGCCTTTCCACAATTCACCGCGACCCCGATACCATTCGGTCCCGGGGCGGTTTCGTCAGCCTGACCTACAAGGCTTCTCCCAAGCTGAATTTCTCCCTCGGCTACGGTGTGGATGATCCCAACAAGAGCGATATGAAGAACATGAAGGGTTTCCTGAACAATCGCCAGTTCACGAAAAACGAAATGTATTTCTTCAATTCCTGGTATTCCGTGACCAGTGCCGTGAAAATGGGTGTTGAGGTTATGTATCTTGAAACCGAACGGTTCAGCGATTCGGACAATGGTATGCGGTTTACCTTCTCAACTGCGTATATGTTCTAGTACCCCGGACGCTATTGCTTCAGTACATTACAGGGCCCGCTCACATGAGCGGGCCTTTTTTTGTTTGTCCCGCCGGGCCTTTTTTACGGGGCAGGGACGGGCTTTCAGGAAATATGGAATTATGGGTACATGGTAAATTAGTGCTTGACAGTCCAACCGTTATATTATAGAAATTCAATAATTTATAGTGTCGATATGCGTTACCGGGGAGCAAATGTTAACCTTAGGAAAAGGGGAGCAAATGAAGAAACTTCTTACAGTAGGTGCGACAGTTGTATTTGTATTTTGTTTGATTTTTCCCGCAACGGCCTTTTCTGCAAGCGTTGAAACCCAGATAGCAGACCTGCAGAAACAGATGCAGCAGATGCAGAAGAAGATGCAGACGCTTCAGAAGCAGTTGAAAAAAGCCCAGAGCGACGCAACGTCCGCCCAGCAGCGGGCAGAAGCAGCCGCTCAGGAGGCCGAAGAAAAGGTTGCCGAGGTTTCCGGAAAGTTTAAAATTCTTGACGATTTGCAGCGTAAGTTCGGCCATATCAAAGTCGGCGGTTACGTGCGTTCGCGCTGGTGGGAAGGCCAGGATCAGCACAATTCCTTCGATGTAACCGAGATCGCGTTCAATCTGCGCTATGACGTCAGTGAGAATATCTCCGGCGAATTCCATATCTGGTGGCACCCGAGCCGCAACGCAGCAGATGCAGGCACGTTTCGCCGGTACCGCGGATGGGCCGGACCCAACCCCTTTATTGAAAGTGCGTTTGCGGAGTTCCGCAACCTCAATATCGGCCCCATCAAAGGTAAGCTGCTCGTCGGTAAGGCCAGAAACTGGGCCTTCGGCATCACCCCGGCAGGCGGTTCCCGCGGCCGTGTAACCAGTGACTACGGTCTGTTCTACCGCAGCACCTCTCAGTCCCGTATTACCGGTATCCAGTACCTGACCACATGGAAAAAACTCACCGCAAACTTTGCTCTTTTTAACGGCTGGAGCCTGGCCGGATGGGGAACCACCCGTAACGGCGGCGATGTGCGCTCGAACAACTGGAAGGATGCCAAGGCAAGTAGGCTGCTGAGAACCGGCCAGTTGAACCTGGATGACGACAACAACAAGGCCTTCAGTATGCGTCTCGGCTACCAGTGTATGGACAGCCTCAATATGGGCGTTTCATTTTTCCGCCAGAAACTGGGTGCTCCCGACCTGGCCGTGTTCAACAATATCATGGGTAACGACATCATGCGCACCATGTCCACCGACGACGAGCACATGATGTACGGTCTTGACCTGACGTTCAACAAAGGACCTTTTGTTGTGAAGGCCGAATATATTCAGGCTGAGATTTCTAATATGAATGCCAGAATGTGGTATGTTATGGGTGGATACAAACTGCCGAAATTCAAGATGGATTTTTATCTGCGCTATGCCCAGACCGATTATGACCAGCATCGTGTTAGGGATATGTCGGGAAGCGGCGCCTGGGACAAGCGGCAGATCACTCCCCTTATTATCTATCACTTACACCGTCGGGCGAAGCTGTACTTCGAGTATTATATCAATATGGAAAACGCCCCGAGCGGCGCCCACCATGTTGATGATAACTACGGATTTGTGGAGTTGATTCTTTTTTACTAACACCGTATAAAGGTTATTCTTTGAAAGGGGTGAGTTTTTCTATCACCCCTTTTTTCACTCAGGAAGAAGGCAACAATGAAGGTTCTCTTATCTGGAAACGAAGCAATTGCGCGCGGCGCGTTTGAGGCGGGAGTCAGCGTGGCCGCAGCCTACCCCGGCACGCCCAGCACGGAAATTCTGGAAAATGTCGTACAGTATGAAGACATCTATGCCGAGTGGGCACCCAACGAAAAAGTGGCGCTCGAGGTCGCAACCGGAGCCTCGATTGCCGGCGGACGGGCCCTGGCCTGCATGAAGCACGTGGGCGTAAATGTGGCGGCCGACCCTCTTTTTACCGCAGCGTATACCGGTGTGCGGGGAGGCCTCGTGATTATTACGGCCGACGACCCGGAAATGCACAGTTCGCAAAACGAGCAGGACAACCGGAACTACGCCCGGTTTGCCAAAATTCCCATGCTCGAACCCTCCGACAGCCAGGAGGCCAAGGATTTTATCAAACTTGGGTTTGAAATAAGCGAGCAGTTCGACACCCCTGTGTTTGTGCGGATTACAACCCGTATCGCCCATGCCAAGGGGGTTGTGGAGCAGTTTGACCCTGAAAAACCAACGGTCCCCGAGCAACTGGAAAAGCAGCCGCAAAAATATGTGATGCTTCCCAAAAACGCCCGGGCCCGGCATCCCCTGGTGGAAGAGCGGATGGTGAAGCTGGCCGGCTATGCCGAAAACTTCGCCCAGAATGTGGTTGAACTGCAGGACACGGCATGCGGCATCATAACCAGCGGTGTCAATTATCAATACGCCAAAGAGGCTTTCCCCGGGTATTCATTCCTGAAGCTCGGCATGGTCCATCCTCTGCCGATTGAGAAGATCCGGCAGTTTGCATCCAAGGTTGACAAGCTGTATGCCTTTGAAGAACTGGACCCATTCTTTGAAGACCAGATAAAGGCGCTGGGAATCGACATCATCGGCAAAGACGTTTTCCCTCTGTGCGGCGAGTTCAGCCCCACAACTGCGGCGAAGGGGATCGGCGGCGCAGCCCCGGCTGCCCGGGAAGAGCCGCTGCTGGAGTATTTGCCTCCCCGTCCGCCGAATATGTGTCCCGGCTGCCCCCATCGCGGCGTGTTCTATACCCTGAAGAAAATGAAGGTCTTTGTGACCGGCGATATCGGTTGCTATACCCTGGGTGCTCTGCCGCCGCTGCAGGCCATGGATACCTGTATCTGCATGGGAGCCAGTATCGGCAATGCAATGGGTATTGCAAAAGCAATGAAAAACGAGGCTGCCGGCAAAGCGGTTGCCGTTATCGGCGACTCAACGTTTCTGCATTCAGGCATTACCGGTCTGCTGGATATTGCCTATAACAAGGGCGCCTGCACGGTGATGATCCTCGATAACCGGACGACTGCCATGACCGGCCGTCAGGAACACCCCGGCACGGGGTACACCATCCGGGGCGAAGAGACCAAGAGCGTTAATTATCGTACATTGTGCGCCGCCCTGGGGATCGACCACATCAAGGTGGTCAATCCGTTCGACCTGCAGGAGCTTGAGGAAGTGATAACGGAAGAGGTCAACCGTCTGGAGCCGTCGGTTATCATTTCCGAAGAACCCTGTGTGCTGCACCGGCGGGGGGACAAGAAAGCGGCTTCACACATATATATGGTCAATGACGAGGCATGTATCGGGTGCAAGGCCTGCCTGCAGGTCGGTTGCCCGGCTATTGAATGGCGTAAGGGTGAGGATAAGGGCAAAGCCTTTATCAGCCCGAATTTGTGCAACGGTTGTACCGTATGTGCCCAGTTGTGTAAAAAAGAAGCAATTATCGAGAAAAAGTGAGCAGGATGGAAACCGTAAAGAATATTCTCATGGTTGGTGTCGGCGGGCAGGGCGTTATCCTTGCCAGTGAAATCGTGTCGGAAGTGATGATGCGGGCCGGTTTTGATGTGAAAAAAAGCGAAGTACATGGTATGGCCCAGCGGGGCGGCAGCGTCAACAGCCATGTGCGTTTCGGGCCGAAGGTGTATTCCCCGATTATTCAGGAAGGCGAGGTCGATATTCTGTTTTCCTTCGAACAGATCGAGACCATGCGCTACCTGGGAGTGCTGCGTAAAGACGCGGTGCTGCTGGTGAATAAGCAGAAGATACTGCCCCCGTCGGTAACCATCGGTATCGACGACTACCCCGACAATATCCCGGACCTTCTGAAGGCGCGCTATGACCGGTTTGAGCTGGTCAATGCCTTTGATATCGCCAAAGAAGCCGGTAATGTCAAAGCCCTCAATATAGCCTTTTGCGGCGCACTGTCGCGGCATCTGGATGTTGACGAAAAACTGTGGCACGAGGCTATCGCAGCCATGCTGCCCGCGAAGCTGGTTGACCTGAATATACGCGCCTTCACCATCGGCCGACAGCAATAACACTACGGAGGTATATGCATGATTTGGAACGAGGAATTCGAAACCCTGCCGCGGGAGGCCCTGGAAGCCCTGCAGTTGAAACGCCTGCAGGCAACCGTTGAACGTGTGTATGTAAACGTTCCCTTTTACAAAAAGAAATTTGATGAACAGGGTGTCACTCCTGCCGATATAAAAAGCCTGTCCGACCTGCAGAAACTGCCCTTTACGGTTAAAAACGACCTGCGGGACAACTATCCGTTCGGTCTGTTCAGCGTGCCCATGTCCCGGGTTGTGCGCGTGCACGGCTCTTCCGGCACCACCGGCAAGCCCATCGTGGTCGGCTATACAAAACGGGATATCGATACATGGGCGGAGCTCATGGCGCGTACCCTGACCTGCGCCGGCATTCACCGGGGAGATATCGTCCATAATGCCTATGGCTACGGCCTGTTTACCGGCGGCCTGGGGGCCCATTACGGTGCTGAAAAAATCGGCGCATCGGTCATTCCCATTTCAGGCGGTAATACAAAGCGACAGATAACCATTATGAAAGATTTTGCGCCCACCGCCATAACCTGTACTCCGTCCTACCTGCTGCATCTGGCCGATGTGGCCAAGGACATGGGTTTTGATCCGGCCGTGGATTTCAATATCAGGGCCGGCTGTTTCGGGGCCGAGCCCTGGTCGGAGAAAATGCGTGATCAACTGGAAAAGATCTTCAATCTGGATGCCGTAGATATTTACGGGCTGACCGAAGTGATCGGTCCCGGTGTTTCCAGCGGGTGTCTTGAGGCAAAATCGGGCCTGCACGTTTTTGAAGATCATTTTATTCCTGAAATCATAGATCCCGAAACAGGCGAGGTCCTGCCGGACGGAGAAAAAGGCGAGCTTGTTTTTACCTCCATCACCAAGGAGGCGTTCCCGGTGATCCGTTACCGCACCAGGGATATCACCAGCCTGAACCCAACACCCTGCGTGTGCGGCAGAACGTTCAAGCGCATGGAGCGCATCACCGGCAGAAGTGACGATATGCTCATTATCCGGGGCGTCAACGTCTTTCCGTCGCAGATCGAAAGCGTCCTGATGGACATCGAAGGCATTGAGCCGCACTATCAGCTTATTGTCGACCGTGAGGGGACCCTGGATACCCTGGAGGTCCGGGTCGAGGTGAACGAAAAAATATTCTCCGATGAAGTCAAGCAGCTTGAATCACTCGAGCGGAAAGTCACTAATGATATTAAGGAAACAATCGGGACTACCTGTCGATGCAAGCTGGTGGAACCGAAGTCGATTCCGCGCAGCGAAGGTAAGGCCCAGAGGGTCATCGATAAAAGAAGCATCTAAGGAGCTATTCTCTTCTACAGAAGGAGGCCTGCTATGAAGGTAGAACAAATATCGGTTTTTGTGGAAAACAAGTCGGGAAGGCTTTCTGAGGTAACGCGTGTGCTGGGAAACGCCGGTGTGAATATCCGGGCACTTTCGATTGCCGATTCATCCGACTTCGGGATACTGCGGATTATCGTCAATGACAACGACAAGGCGGTTGAAGTGCTTAAGGCCAACGACTTTACGGTCAGTAAGACCGAAGTGGTTGCAATAGAGGTACCGGACTCTCCCGGAGGACTGGCGTCCATTCTGGATATCCTGGAACGCGAGGGCCTCAATGTTGAATATATGTATGCTTTTGTGGAACGCAGTTCCAATAATGCCCTGATCGTTTTCCGGTTTGATGAAAACGACCGTGCCATCCAGGTGCTCACTTCAAACGGAATTACCATAGTCAACGGCAGTAACGTATACAGTCTCTAGTGTGCTGTTTAAAGCCAAAATCATACAGAAGGGGGAATACAATGAAGAGTTCAGCATTATTCGTACTTGCAGCAGTCATACTGTTTGGGTTTGTTTCGGTAGCCGGGGCGGCAGAGCCCTATAAAGTGGGAGCCGTGTTTGCGGTAACCGGGCCGGCATCCTGGCTGGGTGAGCCTGAAAAGAATACGGTCAAAATGATCGAGGAAGAGATCAACGCCAATGGCGGCATCAACGGACGTCCGCTGGAAATTATTGTGGAAGATACCGTGGGCGAAGAAGCAAAAACCGTTCTGGCGGTGAAGAAGCTCATTACCCGTGAGAAGGTATGTGCGATAGTGGGCCCTTCCCGCAGCGGAACCACCATGGCGGTTGTTCCCATTGCCGAGCGGTACAAAGTGCCCCTTATTTCCTGTGCCGCGGCTGAAGCCATCATCAAACCGGTTAAGAAATGGGTTTTTAAAACGCCCCAGAGCGATGCGGATGCCGTTCGCAGGATTTATGAAAAATGTCAGGAGATGAAGATCGACAAAATCGCCATCATGTCAGGCACCACCGGCTTCGGCAAAGCCGGCCGCGACCAACTGAAAAAGCTTGCCGCTGAATACGGTATGACCATTGTGGCCGATGAAACCTACGGCCCCAAAGATACGGACATGACGGCCCAGCTTACAAAGATTAAAGCCACGAAGGCCCAGGCCATTGTCAACTGGTCTATCGTTCCGGCCCAGACCACGGTTATCAAAAACAGAAGCCAGTTGGGAATAAAGATTCCCCTGTTCCAGAGCCACGGTTTCGGTAATGTAAAATACGCCCGGACCGCCGGTGCCGCCGCCGACGGAGTCATGTGTCCGGCCGGCCGGTTGCTGGCTGTCGATACCCTGCCGGACGATAATCCCCAGAAGGCACTGCTGGCAAAATACAAGAAAGACTATGAAACCAAATTCAAGGCCGATGCCAGCACATTCGGCGGTCATGCCTTCGATGCCATTATGCTGGTTGTCGAGGCCCTGAAAGCGGTTGGAGACGACAAAGCAAAAATCAGAGACTATATTGAAAATAAAAAAGGCTTTGTGGGAACGGGCGGTATCTTTAACTTTTCCGCGACCGACCATGTCGGCCTTGATAAAACCGCTTTTGAAATGCTGATGGTAAAAGACGGCAACTTCGTTGTCGCCAAATAGCAGGCTTTCATATCAAAACCATGAAAGGCTAAACCTGCTGGCTGTTTGCGGGGTTTAGCCTTTTTTGATTCTCGCAGACCGGAACGGTGCACTATACTTTGGAATAGACGATGACACTTTCCAGCCAGATCGTACAGTTTTTATTTACCGGCATTACCATCGGCAGTATTTATGCCATGGTCGGCCTGGGCTTTAATATTATTTATAATTCAACCGGTATTATCAACTTTGCCCAGGGTGAGTTTGTTATGCTGGGAGGTATGGTCATGGTATGGCTGACCACCATGGTCAATCTTCCCATGCCCCTGGCCTTTATCCTGACGGTGGCCATTGTTACCGTGATCGGAGCGCTGTTTGAGCGCCTGGCAATTTACCCCCTGAAAAAACCATCAGTATTAATTTTGATTATTATCACCCTTGCCGGATCGATTATTTTTAAAGGCAGTGCGATGTTGATTTGGGGTAAGGAGACCCATACGCTGCCCCACATTTCCGGTGAGGAGCCGATTGAGTTTATGGGCGCAACTATTTTGCCCCAGACCCTTTGGATTATCGCCGTGCTGGCGGTTATTGTGACTCTCCTGGCCGTTTTCTTCAACTTTACCATGGTCGGTAAAGCCATGCGTGCCTGTTCGGTTAATCCCACCGCTGCGAGCCTGGTGGGCATCAATGTCAGGCGCATCGTTCTGCTTTCCTTTGCCCTGAGTGCCGGGATCGGCGCTGTGGCCGGTATTGTTTTTACGCCCATGGTTCTCATGGAGTATGACCGGGGTGCCATGCTGGCCCTGAAAGGGTTCTGTGCGGCTGTGCTGGGAGGGCTCGGCAACGGCGTCGGAGCGGTTGTTGCAGGGCTCCTGATCGGTATTCTGGAGTCGTTCGGCGCCGGATTTATCTCTTCCGGGTATAAAGACGGTATTGCACTCTTGATTCTCTTAATCGTGCTGATCATCAAGCCCAGCGGCCTGTTCGGTGTCAGTGAAGCAAGCAAACTCAAGGAATTCTAGTCCGATGCGTTTTGTCAGAAACTATTCCTCCTTACTGCTGTTTGTACTGTTGCTTGCCGGAATTCCGTTTTTCGTTGAAGATCCGTATTTTCTGAGCATCCTGGTTTTTGTGGGTATTTACAGTATCGCCACCATGGGTCTCAATCTGCTGATGGGGTATGCCGGGCAAATATCACTCGGTCATGCCGCTTTTTATGCCATCGGTGCCTATACCTCAGGTATTTTAACCTCCCAGTACAATGTGAACTTTTTTCTGTCGGGTGGGTGCGCAATCGCCCTGGCAGTGGTGGTGGCCTATATCATCGGCATACCCTGCCTGCGTCTGAAAGGCCATTATCTTGCCATGGGAACCCTGGCCTTCGGCGAAATCGTTTATATTTTCCTGAATGCCACGGTCGATTTTACCGGCGGGCCTTCCGGCATAGCCGCAATTCCCGAATTCCGGGTGGGTGAATTCTTTTTTGATTCCGACCTGAAATTTTATATCCTGGTTTGGTGCATTTTTATCCTGTTGTTTGTGGTGACGCGCAATATCGTTCATTCCCGCATGGGCAGGGCTCTGCGTTCCCTGCACGGCAGCGAGCAGGCCGCCAGCGCCATGGGAGTTAATGTGGCCGACCTGAAGGTGAAGGTTTTTGTGCTGAGCGCGGCCTATGCAGCCCTGGCCGGTGTGCTGTATGCCCATTTTGTGACCTTTATCAGCCCCCAGACAAGCGATCTGATGTTTTCCATACGTCTGGTGACCATGGTTGTGGTGGGCGGTATGGGGCATCTGTGGGGCTGTGTGCTGGGATCGGCGATTTTAACGGTGCTGCCGGAGATGCTGAGCTACTTTGAAGATTATGATATGCTTATTTACGGGTGTATTTTACTGGGGATGGTCATGTTTCTCCCTGGAGGATTGACACGGGGGGCAGAGATGCTGTATGCAAAATGTGTAAAAAAAGCGGGGAAACGCGGCGATGCCTGATGCAATTCTGAAAGCGGCCGACATTACAAAAGAGTTCGGAGGCATCACGGCCCTGAAGGACTTGAGCTTTGCGGTTCAGGAGGGTGCGATCCATGCCATCATCGGCCCGAACGGCGCCGGTAAAACAACCCTGATCAATGTGTTGAGCGGTTTTTTGCCGCCGGATACGGGAACAATTTCTCTCAATAACCAGGTGATAACCGGCCAAAAAAGCCATGATATCGCAAAGCTCGGGATCGGGCGCACCTTTCAGAACGCAGAGATATTCGGCAATATGTCGGTGCTTGAGAATGTGATGGTGGGCCGGCATACCAGGACATCGGCAGGGCTGTTCAGTTCGGCCCTGACACTGCCCCGGGCACGGCGTGAAGAAAAGCAGATCAGGGACCATGCCCTGTCATGCCTTGAGACGGTGGGGTTGCTGGACCTGGCCGCCGTGGCCGCAGCCAGTATTCCCATCGGGAATCAGCGGCTTCTTGAAGTAGCCCGGGCCCTGGCATCCGAACCGCGGGTGTTGCTGCTGGATGAACCTGCAGCAGGTCTCAATACCCAGGAAACCAGGATGCTGGCGGAGTTGATCCGGTCGATACAGCAACGGGGCATTACCGTTATCATTGTTGAGCATGATATGGAACTGGTGATGGATATATCCGATGACATCCTGGTTATCAATTTCGGTGAAAAAATCGCCGTGGGTTCACCGGCCGAAATTCAGGCCAACCCGGAGGTGATCGCCGTTTACCTCGGAGAGGAAGGATAACGATCTCCGGTGAAACCGGTTTTGTGTTCATGCATTAACCTTTTTTATGTAAGCAACATTCTATGCTGCGTCTGCAAAATCTCAATACGTATTACGGGGAAATCCACGTTCTGAAGAATATATCTCTCCATATTCAGGAAGGGGAGATGGTTACGCTCATCGGCGCCAACGGGGCCGGAAAATCGACGATGCTCAATTCGATTTCCGGTATCGTAGGTGCAAAAAGCGGCGCAATTCTCTATAATGGAACTGATATATCAAATATGAGCCCTGACCGGATCGTGCAGCAGGGGATTTCACAGGTGCCGGAAGGCAGGCAGCTTTTTGCACCGCTCAGCGTAGAGGACAACCTGCGCCTGGGGGCCTACACCCGCTACGGCAAAGAGAACAAGAAAGAGATACAGAAGGATCTGGAAACGGTTTATGCTCTTTTTCCGCGCCTGAAGGAGCGTGAACGGCAGTATGCCGGAACCCTGAGCGGGGGTGAGCAGCAGATGCTTGCCATGGGCCGGGCCCTCATGTGCCGTCCGAAACTGTTGATTCTGGATGAGCCGTCAATGGGGCTGGCACCGCTGATTATCAGCGAGATATTCAAAACCATCGCCCGCTTGCGTGACACGCAGAAAACAACGCTGTTCGTTGTGGAACAGAACGCCCGGGTGGCCCTCAAGTATGCCGACCGCGGCTATGTTATGGAAACGGGAAAAATTATGCTGGAAGGCAACTCCCGCGATCTTCTGGAAAATAAAGAAGTTCAACGGGCCTATTTAGGCAAACAGAAAAAACCAATCTGGGAATAGGAGAAACAGCATGGCTTATTGGGAAGAACAATCCGAATGTTGTCCCAGGGAAGACCTCGAGCAACTGCAGCTTGAGCGTCTTCAGTCGGTCATAAACCGTGTATATAAAAACGTTGCGTTTTACCGGGCGCTTTTTGACGGAGAGCGTATCGTGCCGGAGGATGTCGGTTCGCTGGATGCCTTTACAAAACTGCCTTTTACGACGAAGAAGGACCTTGAAAAAAATTATCCCTACGGTATGTTTGCCGTGCCGTTGCGGGAAGTGGTCCGCATCCACACCACCACCGATACCATAGATACTCCCACCGTTGTGGGGTATACGGCCCATGATCTGAAAACATGGAGTGACCTTGTTGCCCGCTTCTTGCTTTCCGGCGGGGCTTCACGGGACGATGTAATACAGGTGTCTTTTCATTACGGGCTTTTTACCGGTGCATTCGGGCTGCATCACGGTGCCGAAAAAATCGGCGCATCCGTTATTCCGGCCTCCAGCGAAAACACCGAAAAACAGATCCGCATCATGCAGGATTATCGCACAACCGTGTTGGTTTCAACCCCCTCCTACGCCCTGTTTCTTGCCGATACCCTGGAGGAGATGGGGATCGACCCCAAGCAGATGATGCTCAAAAAAGGACTGTTTGGTGGTGAGATCTGGTCCGATAAGACCCGGGCGGATATTCAGGAGCGGCTTTATATCGAGGCTTTCGATAATTACGGCGTCAGCGAATTGATGGGGCCGGGTATTGCGGGTGAATGCCGGGAAAAACAGGGGCTGCATATCGTTGAAGACCATGTGCTGCCGGAGATAATCGATCCTGAAACAGGTGAATCCCTGCCGCCGGGAAAAACCGGCGAACTGGTACTGACAACCCTGACCCGCGAGGCATTTCCGCTGGTGCGTTACCGTACCGGCGACATCACCAGCCTTGATTACGGTACGTGTGCCTGCGGCCGCACCATGGTGCGGATGAAACGGATTGAACGCCGGACCGACGATTTGATTATCATCAAGGGGATTAATGTTGATCCGCATCAGATTGAAAAAGTTCTTCTGGAAATCGAAGGCTGTGAACCGCACTACCAGGTTATCGTTCGGCGCGAGAACAACCGCGACCACCTGGTCGTCAATGTCGCCGTATCGGAAAATATATTTTTCGACGAGCTTAGACTGCAGGAATCGTTTGTGGAAAAGGTGCGCACTGCCCTTGGTCGACGGCTGAACGTCAGGGTCGATGTCAAACTGATGGAGCGCAAAAGCCTTGAGGAATCCCTGAAGAAGTCACCCAAGATTGTGGACAGCAGAGAGCTGTAAGGAGTATATGAGATGTACTGGGATAAAGAAACAGAAACAATGGGTCGGGATGAGCTTGAAGCGCTGCAGGTGCAACTGCTGCAAAAAAGCATACGGCAGGCCGGAAGTTCTCCATATTACGGCAGGATTTTTAAAGAGGAAGGTATAACTCCCGAATCGATCACAACCCTTGACGATCTGGGCCGGATTCCCTTTATGACCAAAGACCTCTTGCGCGATAACTACCCCTACGGACTTGTGGCGGTATCCAAAGAGCAGCTTGTGCGCCTGCATTCTTCCTCGGGAACAACCGGTAGGCCCACGGTTATTTTTCATACCGGCAATGATATTGCAGAATGGGCCGGACTTATAGCCCGCTGCATGTATATGACCGGCGTGCGGGCAAGCGACGTCTTTCAGAACATGATGGGCTACGGGCTGTTTACCGGGGGCATCGGTTTTCACTACGGTGCTGAACGGCTCGGGGCGCTGGTCATTCCGGCCGGTCCGGGCAATACCCAGCGGCAGATCATGCTGATGCAGGAGTTTGAAAGCACGGTTCTGCATATTATACCCAGCTATGCCCTGCATTTTATAAAATCGCTCCAGGAATTGCATATAGATCCCCGTAAGGATCTGCATATCCGTATGGCCTTTTTGGGTGCTGAGCCGCATTCTGAAGAAATCCGGCAGCGGATAGAGGACGCCCTGGGTGTTACGGCCTATAATTCATACGGGCTGTCCGAGATGAACGGTCCGGGTGTTGCCTTTGAGTGTACGGAAAAAGACGGGATGCATGTCTGGGAAGACAGCTATATCCTTGAAGTGGTAAACCCCGATACCCTCAAGCCGGTGAAGGACGGGGAGGAGGGGGAACTGGTGTTTACCACCCTGAAGCGTGAAGGAATGCCCATTCTACGCTACCGGTCAAAGGACCTGGCCTGTGTGTATACCGAGCCGTGTGCCTGCGGCAGGACACACCGGAAAATCACCCGCATTAAAGGCCGCACCGATGATATGCTGATTGTCAAAGGGGTCAACATGTATCCGGTGCAGATCGAGAAGGTTTTGATGTCGATCCCCGAGGTCGGGTCGAATTACCAGATTGTGCTGGACCGTAAGGACTTCAACGACCATATGACGGTCAAGGTCGAGATTTCCGGCGAAGTGTTCACCGGTGAAATGCAACAGCTTGACCATCTTAAAAAGACGATCATAGAGCGCCTGCGCTCTGAAATTCTTATTACGCCGAAAGTCGACCTGGTTGAGCCCGACAGTCTGCCAAAGAGTGAAGGCAAGGCGGTGAGGGTCATAGACAACCGACATCAATGGGGCTAGAAGGCTGTGGAGATGCAGGGAGACTGCCGTATAACGCCCATCTACGGTGTTGCGCGCCTCCTTCGTCACTGCGATGTGCAATAAAGCACACCTCATTCCTCAGGAAGGCACGCGCCTTGTATCTGGGCATTCTTCGACAGCCTTTCGGTACGATTAATTTGCAAGACTCCTCGGTTCTAATATGCAATCGTTTCTTTCAATGAACTATCCTGGGATGTGATCATCCACTTTAAAGAGAGTTTTTCATCCCCCATGTAGTGAATAGCCCATATAAATATCCTATACTGTTAGGTGAATACGGGTGTGCGTGTATACGGCTATCATAATTATTTACCAAGGGGGTGCATTATGGCTCAGCAGGTGTGCATATTCGCGGAGAACAAGCCCGGCAGGCTGGAGCGCATAACCAGGATTTTACAAGAAGCCCGGATCAATATGCGGGCAATAACCATTGCAACGTCCCAGGGTTTCGGCATTATCAAGCTCATTGTCGACGCTCCTCAGAAAACCATAGAACTGTTGCGAAGCAAGGGCCTGACGGCCTATTCCCGGGAGGTCATCGCCGTGCTGATGGACGACCATCCGGGCGGACTCCACACCATAGCAAATGCGTTTGCTTCAAAGGATATTAACGTTGAAGATGCCTACGGCTTCGTCATCCAGGACAAAAAACGGGCGGTCATGATTCTGGATGTGGAGGAAATGCCTGAGGCGTTGAAAGTGCTGTCCGTCTCACATCTCTCGATTCTTGACGATGCGGAACTTTACAACTTGTAAATAACACCTTTTTGAGACGCAATTTTGCCATCTGAGATTTCCGGTACAAAAAAGCCCGGGCGGGACCATGTTCCCGCCCGGGCTTACATATATCCATGGTGTTTTGTCCTGCTATATTCCGAAGCTTACGCCGATTGCTTTGGCCGCCTGCACCACCTCGGAATCCGGATCCACTTTTTTCAGTTGTGATATGGCGTCTTCCAGCGGTACGGAATCTATGTGGGGTGTCCGTAAACAGACCATGCGCCCGAAATTACCTTCAGCCAGCAGTTTTACGGCGCCGACTCCCAGCCGGGTCGACAGAATTCTGTCAAAGGCGCTGGGGGTGCCGCCCCGCTGAATGTGCCCCAAAACCGTTTCCCTGGATTCTACATGGATTTCGCTTGAAATTTTATCGGCCAGGATTTCACCGATTCCGCCAAGGCGGATGGCGTCGGCGCTATCCTCCACAATTTTTTTAATGACCATTTCACCGCCTTCCGGGTTGGCCCCCTCGGCTACGACAATGATGCTGGAGTGGCGGCCGGTACGCACCCGCTCTTTGATGATTTCATAGATTTTTTCCAGTTTGAACGGCATTTCGGGTATTAAAATAATATCGGCCCCGCTGGCAATGCCTGCCTGCAGGGCTATCCAGCCCGCATAACGACCCATCACTTCCACAACCATAACACGGTGGTGACTTTCGGCCGTGGTGCGTATTTTATCCAGAGCGTCGGTGGCCGTATTGATGGCGGTATCAAAACCAAAGGTGATGTCCGTTGATGCCAGGTCATTATCGATGGTTTTCGGCACACCGACAATTGGAACGCCCAGCCCATGGAGCCGGTGGGCAATGGACAGGGTGCCGTCGCCGCCGATGACCATCAGGGCATCTATCTCCATTGATTGCAGCTTCTCAAGGAGGATGGGAGAGCGGTCCTCGGTGACGAGCTTTCCATGGACTTTGAATTTGTATTCAAAAGGATTGGCTCGATTGGAGGACCCCAGGATGGTGCCGCCTTTGTCGAGAATGTCCTTGACATGGTCAAAGAGTAGCGGACGGGCTTTCCCGTCTACCAGCAGACCCTCAAAACCGTCTTGTATGCCGGTCACTTTCCAGCCGTATTGCAGTATTGCCGTTTTTACCGCCGCCCGGATGACTGCATTGAGCCCCGGACAGTCGCCGCCGCCGGTAAGAATACCTATTTTTTTGATGTTCGTGTTTTCCATGGTTCCCCCAATGAAGTATGGTTTTGATGGACACGCCGTTTAGCGCCGTTATATCATACTGAATCGTATCGGCACAAAAAAAAAAAATTTAAATATTCTTAATTTTTTGCTTGCTAAACCAGTTTCGTTTTTATAGTATTGTCCTGACATTCAGACAGGAAGTATTGATATTTGCCTACATAAACCTTACTTTTAACCCAATGTTTGCAGGAGGAGGTACTCTATGGCAAAGGATGCAAAACCCATGACAAAGTCCCAGTTGGTTGGAGAACTTGCCGAGAAACTGGAAATGACAAAAAAGGAAGTGAACGCCTTTTTTGAAACCCTGAGCACAATCGCTTCCAAGGAAACAAAAAAGAAAGGCAGCTTTGCTCTCCCTGGGTTCGGAAAACTGGTTCTGCAGAAACGTAAAGCCCGCAAAGGCCGCAATCCTCTTACCGGTGAAGAGATCAAGATTAAAGCCAAAACGGTTGTTAAATTTAGAATTGCCAAGGCATGCAAAGATTCCATTATTCCGCCTAAATAAAGCATGCTTGATCATTGAAACGAGTATTGTGACCCCGGTATAATCCAACGTTGTACCGGGGTTTTCTTATGTTCAGGAATGTAGTATAATGCCCTCACTTTTACCCTCCGGTACCGGTGCCGACCGGGTGTATCGGAAGGATGGGAACTCAACTCTCTTGATACAATAAGGAGTAAACGTATGGCAAAGGCAAAGGTAGCAGTACTGCGGACAAAACCCGAGACGGTCATTGACGATTACCGGAAATTGTGTGACCTGGCAGGGGCCAGCCAGGCCCTCGATGCCGGTGCACAGACCATTTTGAAAGATAACATCACCTGGCATAATGTATTTCCGGGGGTCAATACCACGCCATGGCAGCTTGAGGGAACGATCCTGGGACTGCATGATGCCGGTGTTAAGGATCTTGTGACCGTACACAACCATACGGTGGTAACCATACCGGAAAAGGGTGAGGAAGACCTGAAATTCAAGCCGGTATACGATAAATTCAATATACCGGTGCTGTTTAATTTTAAAGATGAACATATGCGCTGGATTGAGTATACCCCGAAATTCAAGACCCTGGCGCTGCACAAGATATTCCCGGAAGGGATCAGGATCCCCGATTTTTTTCAGGGGAAAAATATCATTCATATGCCGACTGTCAAAACCCACTCGTATACAACGTATACCGGGGCATTGAAAAACGCCTTCGGCGGTCTTTTGAATTACCACAGGCATTATACCCACACCTGGATACACGAAACCCTGGTGGATCTGCTGGCCATCGGTAAAGAGATCCATTCGGGCATGTTTGCCACCATGGATGGAACTACAGCCGGTTCCGGACCCGGCCCGCGCACCGTCAGGCCCCATGACAAAAATATCATCCTCGCCTCGGCCGATCAGGTGGCCATTGATTCGGTTGCTGCAAAGATGATGGGTTTCAACTGGAGGGATCTTCCCTGTATCGCCCTGTCCCATGACCATGGACTGGGGATCGGCGACCCGGCCGATATCGAAATTGTCGGCGACATCGCCGCCGCCGAAGAAAACTGGCAATTTGAAGTCGGCGTAAATCTGGCAACCGGCGCAGGGCGGCTGTTGTGGCATGATTCACCATTAAAGCACCTCCAGAAGCTGTTTTTTCAAACACCCCTGGTCAATATCTTTATTTTTGCATCCGAGTTTTACCATGATAAATTCTGGTACACATCCAAGGGTGTTCCGGTTGTGAAAAAATGGATGCAGGAGTCTCCCTGGGGGCAGCTTTTCGCCAAGTGCCCGAAGTAGAGTGTCTACGAAGACAGAGGGGCACACGGTTGGTGCATTTTTTAACGAAGCTTCTAGTTCGTCATCTTAATAGCTTTTATTGATTCTAGAAGAATACGTTTATAAGACGCTACGCGTCTTCTACCCCCTTTCTTTGTTCGCCCCAAAGAAAGGGGGGAAAGAAAGGGCGCCTGCAACTTGTCCCGCCGTAAGCGGCGGGATACCCTCGCGGCACGATTTCAGTCGGCGGGTCAACAAACTCGCCCCCGAAAAACGGGGCTCAAACATGTCGACCCTTTTCCCTCCTGAAATCGCTGCACTCGGCTGCGTTGCAATGGGAATAAGAAAGCCCGTAACTAATCAAAAGTAAAAGCTTTTATTAAGAACTTCTGTATATACTGTTGTAAGCCCCGGGGCGTGAATAGTTTTTATTCTTACAGCCGGTTATGACGCTCAAAATCAACGAAATTTTTTACAGCATTCAGGGGGAGGCCTCCCGTGCCGGTTCTCCCTGCGTTTTTATTCGCTTGAGCGGGTGTAACCTCAGGTGCCGGTATTGTGATACGACGTATGCCTATGAAGAGGGTGAGCAATACTCAATAGACCGCATTCTGGCCGATGTTGAGCAGTATGGATGCTCTTTCGTCACTGTAACCGGGGGTGAACCGCTCATGCAGGAGGACACTCCGCTGCTGATACGCAGGTTGCTTGAGCAAGGCTACACCGTTTTTCTGGAGACGAACGGCAGCGTTGATATTTCCGGGGTGGACGAGCGATGTGTCAGGGTGGTTGATATTAAATGCCCTTCAAGCGGTGAATCGGAGCGGAATAACGTTGCAGTGCCGGCCATGCTGTCCGGGCGTGATGAAATAAAATGCGTCATTGCCGGCCGGCAGGACTACGAGTACGCAAAAAACATGATCATGGATATCCGAAGGAGGCAAAAGACCGGGGCTGTGCACATGTCGCCGGTCAGCGGTGTCCTTGACCCTGCCGAACTGGCTGCATGGATTCTTGAAGACGGACTGGACGTGCGTCTTAATATACAATTGCATAAAGTGATTTGGCCCGATAAAGAACGGGGCTACTGATTGGGCTTCAGCCGGAATTCAACCGGTAAGTCCCGGTTTACACCTGTCTTTGTATATCTTTTAAAAAAACCTTGACAGATTTTTGTGGATGTATAATATTTAGATTCCTAAATATTCTATACCTAATGATTTGCGGGCCATGATGCACTTCAGGCAATAAAATGATTTCGGAAAGGGAGACAGCATGACCGGAAAAAGCGTTACCAATAAAAGAGTGATGGATATTGAACAAAACATGGTTGAGGTGCGCAATCTCTTTATCCAGATATTCAACAAACTGGTAAAGGGTGTCAAGGACGACACTACCGCCGTTGGGGTGCAGAGTATCAGTGTCTCGCAGTTGAAAGCGCTGTCTGCTTTCCATGAAGACCGCGAGTACAGCATGGGTGAGTTAAGCAAGAATGCCCTGGTGAAAATGCCCAGTATGACGGAGATGGTCGACCGCCTGGAACAGGCCGGATTTCTGGAACGGGTACGCAATGCCAGCGACCGGCGGGTGGTCAATGTACGCCTGACGGAAAAGGGCCGTACCCTGCACGAGGAGTTTATCTCCAAACGCCGCCGTGAGCTGTGTGATGTTTTCAGCAAACTCAACGATGCAGACCAGGATGAGCTGGTGAAATCTCTGAAAAAAGTATCAACGATTTTACAGAAGGTGACAATCGACTGATTCGGGGGAAGGACGCAATGCGCCAGATAGCTATCTACGGCAAAGGGGGGATAGGAAAGTCTACAGTAGCATCGCACCTGTCATGTACATTTGCCCGGCGCGGACTGAAGGTGTTGCAGGTGGGCTGCAGTCCGAAAAACGACAGTACCTACCTGTTGCTGCCCGATTTTCCGCCGACCATTCTGGATGTGCTTCGTGTCCATGATTTTGAGTATGAAGACATAATCCCGGAAGATATCATTGCCGAGTCCCCCCTCGAATTTCCCGACGGGGGGAAAATATTTTGTGCTGAAAGCGGGG
Source organism: Thermodesulfobacteriota bacterium (assembly GCA_028282925.1). GTDB lineage: Bacteria > Desulfobacterota > WTBG01 > CAIYCZ01 > CAIRTM01 > JANQGV01. The sequence continues at coordinate 25,372 of JANQGV010000313.1, read as the reverse complement.
GGCCGGAGCCGGGCGTCGGTTGTGGCGGAAAAGGGGTGGTGGAGGCGATTGAAACCCTGACCCGCTGTGACATTTTCAAGGAGCTTGCCATAGATGTCGTTATCTACGACATACTTGGAGACGTGGTATGCGGGGGCTTTTCGATGCCTATCCGGCAGGGGTATGCCCGTGAGACCTATGTGGTGACCAGCGGGGAGTTTGAGGCCCTGTACCAGGTTACCAATGTTTCCAAAGCGATCCGGCGGTTTGAAAAACGTTCAGGCTCTAAGCTTGGAGGCCTGATCGTGAATCTGCGGCGGGTGAAAAACGAGCAGAAGATGGTCCGTGATTTTGCCGGTACGTTGGGTACCCGCATCATCGGCATGATACCCTTCAGCCAAGTTGTCAAGGAGTGCGGCGGAAAGGGAGAGACGGTGTTTTTTGGTGCGCCGGATTCCGATGAGGTTGAGGTATATCGCGGCATCGGTGAGGCCGTTTTTGCGAACACAGAGATGATTATTCCCAATAATATTGATTTTGAACAGCTTTACGAGTGGTGGTTGCCGTATCTTGATTAATGCGGTTATACGGGCGGCAGCAACATGCACCTGATGAAAGGCAGAGAGTAAACCTATAGCTCAGGAGAAACAGTTGTGCGGCAGATGGCTATTTATGGTAAAGGCGGTATCGGGAAATCCATGGTTTCCTCCCATATTTCGTTTGCCCTGGCGGCCAAGGGGCTGAAAGTGTTGCATGTGGGCTGTGATCCCAAGCACGACAGCACAAGACTGTTGCTCCGGGGGAAAATGCCGCCGACTATTTTAGGCACCCTGCGAAAAAAAGATTTTAAGGTGCAATCCGTTACCAGGGATGAAGTCGTGCTGGAAAGCCCCCTGAGTGGAGAGTGCTCAGGGCACATCTTTTGTGCCGAAAGCGGGGGGCCTGATCCGGGGCTGGGCTGTGGCGGCAAGGGCGTTGTTGAAGCCATTGAAACACTGCGGCATCTCAATGTATTCGAGAACCTCCAGCTTGATGTTGTTTTGTATGATGTGCTGGGTGATGTCGTCTGCGGCGGATTCTCGATGCCCATTCGTGAAGGCCATGCAAATGAGATATATATCGTGAGCAGCGGCGAGCTGGAGGTGCTGTTTGCGGCTTCCAATATATGCAAGGCGGTAGCCCGATTTAATGCCCGTTCCGGCGCCAGGCTGGGAGGCATTATCGGTAACCTGCGTGAAATGGCCAACGAGGAGCATGTTCTATCCGAAGGGGCACAAAAGCTGGGAAGCCGGATTGTGGGGTTTATTCCTTACAGTGAGAGGATTAAGGAGTGTTCGGGCAAAGGGGTGACCCTGTTTCAGCTCTATCCCGATTCGCCCGAATGCGATGCGTTCAGGAATTTGGCGGATGCCATATGGGACAACAACAGCTATACGGTGCCCACGTCCATGAGCTTTGAAGAGCTGCATGCCTGGTGGTCCAGGGAAAAAGACGCAACCAACTAAATGCGGGAGGTAGTAACATGCCATTGAAGAGCTATGAGCATTGCTGTTCAACCATCCAGGCCCTGGCAAGCCTGGGCAAAATTGAAGGTGTTGTGCCGCTACTGCACGGCCCCCAACCCTGTTTATACCAGAACCAGGTAGGGTCCATGTCGTGCCGGCCGGCCCAGCTTGTTACCGCCGGAACGCTCATCAACAAAAGCGATGTTATTTTCGGAGGCGAGCAGAGCCTGAAGCAGCAGATCGTCAACCTCTACAACAAATACAAGCCCCGTTATGTGTTTATCATCAACACCTGTGTGCCCCAGTTGATCGGCGAGGATGTAGACGGTGTTATTATGGAGCTTCAGGAAGAAGTGCCGGACCTGAAGGTCGTGTACTGTAATACGGGGTTCAACTATCCCCGGTCAATGCCGTTGGGATCAGATACCTCCTGGGCGGCCCTTGTGAGGGCATTCCCTGAGCAGGAGAAGGTTGCCGGATCGGTGGGCATTGTCGGCCGGACCGGCCAGGATGCAGGCAATATGGCCGCCATCGAGGTATACCTGAAAAAAGCCGGCATGCAGACATTCGTGTTTCCGGCTCCGCATATCAATGAAATGGAAAAAATCGCCTGCGCCGAAAGCGTCTATTCCATACATATCACCAACCATTTGACCTGCAAAAAGCTTCATGACCGTCACGGTATTGAAAGCCGCTTTATCGAAATTCCGGCCGGCATCCAGGGCACGTCCAATTTCCTGCGGGCGGTGGCCGACCGGCATAATAACCAGAAACTGCACGATCTGGTGGATGCGGAAGAAAAGCGGGTACAGCCGGAACTGGACACAATTCGGAAATCGTTTGCCGAAAAAAAGGTGCGGATGCTCCTGGTGACCGGCCCGGCCAATGAAGTATCCATAGGAAAAATCATGGCTGAATTCGGCGCCGAGGTCCACGTGGTTCCCTGTATGAAGAACGCCTTTTACAAGCAGGAAAAAAAGATCATGCAGGAACGTTATGGGGTGACGTTTATCGAGGATGATTTTGATACCATCGAAGACGTCATTGACGATATCAATCCAACGGTCGTAGCTGTTGAATTTCAGGCCCAGGTTGAATCCATGAAGCGCTTTGTCCCCACCGTTATCAATATGCTGTATCTTACCGAATACGGCTACGATTATGCCCTTGATCTTGGAGCCAATTTTTTTGCAAATCTGAAGCAGCCGGTATATGAAAAGTGGCAAACCTTAATGGAACAGTATGGAGGATGAACATGGCTGGTGATGCGAAAGATTTCAGAATGCAGGAAATTCACACGCCCTCGGCCTTTGAAGGGGCGCTTTGGGCGGCAATGGGCATCACGGATGCACGCACGATATTTCATGCACCGCCCGGATGCTCTATCAACCAGCACGTGAATGTTCTGGTAAACGACTGGACCGCCGAGCTTTATTCCACCAATCTGTCCTATGCCGATGTTATGCAGGGTGCCGAAGACAAGCTTGAAGAGGTGGTGCACAAAGTAATCAAAAAAGATCCTACTGCCATTATCGTCATTACGGCCCCGTCGGTTGAAGTGACCCAGGATGATGTTGAAGGAGTTGCAAATAAGGTCGGGTTCCAAAACACGGTCATCGTTCGACCCCCCATCGGCGGAACTGCTACCGACGGCAAGGATGCAGCACTCTTAAAGCTGCTGGACATCATGCAAACCGAGGCTGATACGCTGCCGAACAGTGTCAACCTCATCGGCCCGACCTATTCGACGTTTAACTGGATGGCCGATGTGTGCGAGCTGAAGCGAATGCTGGCCGGAATCGGCGTCACCGTCAACACGGTTATGACGGCCGGGGCCACTATCGAAGAAATACAGCGGGCGCCCCGGGCAGGCCTGAATGTGTGCATGTATCCGTTTGACTGCGGCGTGGAGGTGGCCAAAGAGATGGAAAAACGTTTCGGCATGCCCTATATGGACGATATTCTCCCCATCGGGTTTGAAAGTTCAGCCCGCTGGCTTGAGAAAATCGCCGGGTTTTTCTCTCTGAGCGATACCGCATTTGTGCGGGAGGAGATGCAGAGCGCCATAAACTTTGCCCGCTCGAACATGTTTTTTACCGTAACCTTTGAAATGAGCGCGGCACTCTCTTTTGACAACAACAATACCTATGCCGTCGGTATCAGCGAGTTTTTTGCCGCTGAAGCCGGTGTTACCAATGTGCTTTGCTCGGTGAGCAGCGATCAGGCTGCAGAACGGGTCAAAGAGGTCTGCGGCCGGGTGCTGGTGTCCCCCACCATCGAAGAGAAGGGCGAAGCCTTTGTTGCAACGGCCCCCATGGCCATATTCGGCAACTTTTACGATAAAAAAATCAGCATGGACCAGGGTTTTCAGAACTTTATTTTCGCCGATATCCCTACCATCGGGTATCTCAGCACGGAAAACTGTCCCTTCATGGGGTTCCGGGGTGCGAAGTATCTGATCCAGTCCCTTGTGAATGAGGTCTACATGGGGATATTTCTGGAAACAAAGGGGGAAATGACCGGACCCATTTCCACCGGGGCGGTTCCCTGGGACATTGCGGCGGAAGAAGCCCTGATGAAGGTTTCGGAAATGATTCCGCACTTTGTGCGCTCAACAGCGGTGAAAAAACTGCACCAGGTGGCCGAGCAGACCGCCAAAGAGCGGGGTTCAAATGTTACGGTCGGGATTATTCAGGAAGTATCCGATAAATACACCCCCACAAAGTTCAAGGCTAAGTTTTCAGCCGTTTTTGAAGACAACGGTGAGTCTTCTCCTGAGCCCGCGGCAGAGGATGACGAGGAGATACCGGTCGACAGTCTTGCATTCGGCATGCCGTGGGAGGATGATGCCAAGCAGATGCTTGAACTGGTACCGTCTCCCTTCAGGCAGGCGGCGGTTTCGGGCACCGAGGATTATGCCCGGGACCACGGATATGAAAAAATTACAGGCAGTATTGTGGAGGCTTTTCGTAAAGAACTGGGTATGTAGTCGACACAACTGTCCCGGCGATTGCACTCATGTTTTAAGTGTGGTATGCTTTTAAGTAATACTACTTACTTGTTGTTGTTTTGAATTCATGTTGAAGATGTAACCTCTGTACTTTCCAGCAAAATACATTCTCTTTCTGTCCGGTACGTTGTGCATGTGAAACATAGCCGGGAAATCGCAGCATGTGCTGTTTTCCCGTGTTATTGATGCATATATACCATCCGGGATCAAGTCGAACGCTCTATAGTGAATGTCGCGTGCGGCTTGGGCAGACCTGCGGGTCGTTACTTTTAAAAGGAGGGAATGTATGAAAAACAACCGTACATCCACAACCACAACCTTCCTTGCGGCACTTTTATTATCCCTGTTTTTTTGTATTCCTGCTCAGGCTTCTTCGGAGTTTATGGACGGCAAACTGATCATCAGCGGTTTTGTCAAGGAGACCGCCTACATCAGAACCGCGATGCTTGACCGCGAAAAACAGTACCGCGATACCAGCCTTGATTTTCTCCAAACCAGCGTCCTTTTTGAAGCGCTTTACACGGTATATAACAAGGGCGAAACCACCATCCGGCTTTTCGGCGGAGTGAAATGGTGGTGGGAAAAAGCGCCCCGCATCGATGACAACCTCGGCCGGCACATGGCCCATAACGACCGCAAGGACTATGTGCACCCCAGGCACTTCGACGATGACATCCTGACGGAAGCCTACATCGACATTATCAAGGGTCCCTGGCAGCTTCGTATCGGCAAGCAAATCGTCATCTGGGGGCAGTTGGATATGCAACGGGTGGCCGACGTGGTCAACCCTCTTGATCTTCGCCGCGGCACACCCGGGGTCGATACCTGGGAAGAGGTCAAGATGGGCCTCTGGATGATCCGGGGGTTTTACCAGTCCGAACTTCCCGGCAGCCTGCTGTTTGAATTTATTTTCAACCCGGGGCATTACCGCAATATTGAACTGCCCTATGAAGGAACCCATTACGGCAGTCCGATACACCAGGTTAATCCCTTCGGTATCGGGTTCGGGATTTATCACTGGCAACGGGAACGCTGGAGCCGAGATGCCCATAACTGGGGCTGGGACAACTGGGAACTGGGCTTCAGGGTCCGGGGCTATACCTGGGACATCGACTGGACCCTGCTGTATTACAACGCCCGCTCCGACGGCCCTGTGGCAAATCCCTACCGGGTCACCCCCTATACCCTGATATACATTCAGGCCGGCATCAACGGACGCACCCCGGATGTGGGTGAGTGGAACGGTGGACGGGTGTTTAAATTCAAGCGCTATCAGACCATCGGTGGGACGGCCCAGACCTATAGTGAGAAATTGTTCAGCACGGTCTGGAGACTTGAGTGGTTTTATGAAATCGGCAGCCCCATGAACAAAGGCACCGACGGCGACAGCGGCGCGGTGTATGACTGGACCCGCCGCGATGCCCTGGGCGCGGCCCTGCAGTGCAGTAAGAAATTCACTATTCCATGGTTTACCGAAAATATCGGCACCGGCCGGATGCTTGATATCAGCGTTACCTACTTCTGGGAAAAAATATTCAATCACGACCGCGACCTGGTGGTGGGCGACCGGAACCACTACTATAAAGATTCCTCCACCGACTCGATAATCCTGTTTATGCAGCAGGACCTGCTTAACCAGTCGTTTGTGTTCGTCTTTACCGGTAACTATTACCTGCGGATCGGCAAGTGGATGGCGGTTCCGTCCCTTACCTATGTTTTTCCAGGTATCCACTGGCGCGCCGACCTTGCGTATGTGGCCTACGGGGGCGGCAAGCGGCGCTTCAGATATGCTTCGCGGGTCTCGTCGTCCAAAGACAGCATCATTTTAAGATTGCGCTATGAGTTTTAAGAACATGAATTTTTCATAAAAAGGAGGGAATATATGATGGTGAAACAACGCTGGAGCATACTTTTTACGACAGCCGTAGCCGTGGTGTTGCTGACGGCATTCACCGCCGTGGCCGGTGAAGTTGTGTTTCCGGTTGCCGCCTACACCCCGGAAGAACTGGCACAGGTCAGGGAGTGGGAGAAGGCCTGGGTCGGCAAAAAGATAACCAAAGACTCTATCGACCAGGTAGCTGAATTTTTGCCTGAGCCCTGGCTCGATTTGTTCAAAAATGAGGAGAAGTGGTATGCCCCGGAAGAAGGATACTATTTCTATATCGGACCCTATAAGCGCATCAATGAAACACAGGGCATGATCGAGGCAACCAGAAAATATGCCCCCCTGGTGAAAACCGATGCCGAGGGTAAGATCGTCAATTACACCAATATTGCCGGGATGCCGTTCCCCAGCCCCAAGACCGGCTTTGAAGTTGCCTATAATGTGGACATGCAGACCCGGGGCGATACGTATAAAATGCTGTGGTGGTCTCCCAATATCAACCCCCGGACCAAGTCCGACCGGGTTGCCAAACAGGAATTTACGGAGATGTATTTTGTGCACCGGGTCGATGTGGATCCGCGCCCGGCAATTGCCAAAAATCCAAAGGGGTACATGAAGGGGCAGTTCATGCACATGTATTTACCTCCGGAAATGAACAACACCCGCTTCATCACCATGCGGTTTATCGATTACGACAAACCCGATATCTCCTATTTGTACTATGCCCAGTTTAGGCGGATCAGGAGACTTTCCACCGCCGAACGGACCAATGCCATCGACGGAACCGACCAGATCTATGACGACGGCAACCAGTGGGACGGGCATATCAGCCGCAATACCTATACCTATAAAGGCAAAAAGGAGATGCTGCTTTCCCGCCACCAGGACATGTCGGTCGTGACCCGGCGACCGGGACAGGCCCTGGCCAACGGGTATACCTTCGAGCGCTGTAATACCCTGGTCATTGAAGCCGTTAACAAGGACCCCGACTACATCTACAGTAAGCGAGTGTGGTATATCGATCCCGAGTCCTACATTATTCACTGGCAGGAAATGTATGACCAATTAGGCCGCTACTGGAAATGTTTTACCCATCATACCAATGATATAAAGACCGCAAAAGGAGAAATGAAAAATTTCTTTGTGGGCTTTACCATGCAGGATTTGCAGCGTACCCATTCCGGGTTTACAAAGATGGATGTTAAGGGGATCGGGATTGACGTGAATCCAAATATTTTCACCCTCAGCAACCTGCAAAAAACATATTGATGCGCTGTTCACGCGCCGGTGCTTTTCCGGTTTGAGATGCCCGGCGTGGGACGTCGACACCAGGGGAGAAGATACATGCCACGACTATGTAATGTGTTTCGAATGCTGCTTGTTGTATGCTGCGCAGCCGGGCTGTTGTGCGGCTGCACAAAATCGCGTCAGAAGATGAAACCACCCGATATTAAAAGCATCACCCCCGAGAATCTGCATGGAATAATCGCCCCGGATGACCGCCATATCTGGCTGACCGGTAATTACGGCGTTATTTTTCATTCGGCAGACGGCGGTGCAACCTGGAAACGGCAGGAATCGGGGGTAAAAGAGCCGATTCTGATAGACGGCATCTTTCTCAATGAAAAGGTCGGCTGGATTGTGGGTATTTACGGTGTTATTCTGCATACCACCGACGGCGGCGCAACCTGGACCAGGCAGGATTCCGGTACCCGGAGACATTTGTTCGGCATTGCTTTTGCCGACCCTGATAACGGCTGGGCAGTCGGAGAATGGAGCACCATCCTGCATACCGGCGACGGAGGCAGGACATGGAAGCCGCAGGGTGAGGAGAACGACAAAATTTATAATCATGTCTGCTTTGTGGACCGGATGACGGGCTGGATCGTTGGGGAGCGGGGGACCATTCTGCACACGACCGATGCCGGGGCCACCTGGAACGTGCAGATGCCCAAGGCTTTTGAGCGTGAAAACCTGGAAGACGAACTGGTTAACCCCCGGCCGTCCCTGTTCAGTGTCCAGTTCCTTGATCACAAAAAAGGGTGGGCCTGTGGTATCGACGGAGTAGTCCTTAAAACAGAAAATGGCGGGCGGTCTTGGGACATTCTTTCGACCGGGACAGACCTGACCTTGCAGACCATTTTTGTGAAGGGCGACAGGGGCTATGCCGTAGGGGACAAGGGGGCCTACGTTGTGTCTGAAGACGGCGGCGACACCTGGCGCAGCCTGGAGGGGGTGATTAAGTCGAAGTTTTCTTTCCGGGACGTTTTTTTCAGCAGCCCTGATAACGGCTGGGTGGTTGGAGCCTCGGGAACGGTGGTGCATACTGCGGATGGAGGAACAACCTGGGAATTTTATTCGGGACTTTCCTATGCCATGACCTTTTTTGAAATGCCCAAGGCACTTGAATTCGGCGGCGGGACAGAATAGACGGTTAATAAGAGGAGGCAGCGGTACTACTATGAAACGTTTTGCTGAAATAATAATTGAGAAGCGGCTCATTATTCTCATCGCCATTATGCTTTTAACGGCCTTTTTTCTGTATCAGGCCGTAACCCGGTTGACGGTTAAAACGGTTTTTTCCGATCTTTTGCCCCGCAATCACGCCTACATCAAGCTGCACGATGAGGTTCGCAATACATTCGGCGGCGCCAACCAGGTGCTGATAATGATACAGGTGCGGGATCGGAAAGACGGCGGCTCCTATGATGATATTTTTAATTATGAGACCCTGAGCAGGGTCAAGGCAATCACCATGGATTGCCTGCAGCTCCAGGGGGTGGACCGGTTTAAAATCCTTTCCCTGGCCAGCAACAAGGTTAAAAATGTAAAGATGAGTTCCGAGGGTATGTCCATCAAAAGCGTAATGTACCCCCATGTGCCTAAAACCAGGGAAGCAATCGAAGAGTTGCGCAGCATTGTTTACGGCAATCCCATGTGTTATCCGTCGCTGGTATCCCTCGACAGCAGGAAAACCCTTGTGATGGTCGATTTTTTTGAAGATGAGATCGACTACCGGGTGGTATTTCAGCAATTGCGGGAATTGCGCGCCCGGTATGAAAACAAGGACCACATCATTGCCATAGCCGGTGAGCCCATGCACCTGGGATATATCGACAGTTATGTGGGCGATGTGCTCAAGATCCTGGCGGTTACGGTTATTGCCATGATGGTTGTGTTCCTGATCTATTTTCGTTCGAAGCGCGGAATGCTGCTGCCGATAGTGGCTGCCGGAATCAGCGCGATCTGGGGGCTGGGCTTTTTAAGCCTGCTGGGCTTCAACCTTGACCCGCTGGTGCTGGTTTTCCCTTTTTTGATTGCCGCCATGGCGGCTTCCCATTCGGTACAGGTCATCAAGCGCTATAAGGAGGAAGCTTACCTGCTGGGTGACGTCAAGCCGGCCTGCAAGAGCGTGATCGAGCACCTGTTTGTTCCCGGGTTCGCCGGTATCATTACGGACGCATCCGGTATTATCGTCATTGCCCTGACCCCGATACCGATTTTGCAGAAAATTTGCCTGTCGTGCGCGTTCTGGGCTTTTGCTACGGTTGTTATTGCCATGATTCTCGTGCCGATTTTGTTGTCGTACATGCCGATTAAGACCGCCAAAGAAGGCGACGGGCTGCTCGACCGGCTGTTGCACGCTACCGGGCGCTGGGTGGTATCATGGGGCAAGTATGCAACCCTGGGGTGTTCTCTGGTATTGCTCGTGTGGGGAAGCACCCATGTGAACGACATTACCATCGGCAATGCCGTGCCCGGCTCGGAAATTTTGTGGCCCTGGCACCGCTATAATGTAGACTCATTCCGGATAACCTTTGCCATGCCCATGCTGAATCCGCTCTTTATCGTGGTAGAAGGCGACCGTCAGCAGGCAATCGGGTATCCGGCGGTACTGCGCGATGTTTTAAACTTCTCACGCTACATGAAGCGCACCCCTGATATGCGGGTTATTTCGACCCTGTCCGTGCTGGGGTCGATCCCGGCGCGCAACCGGGCGGTGAGAGATAACGACCTGAACTGGCAGTTTGTGCCTTCGGAAGACACGCAGCTGATGCTGCTGTTCCGAACGGTGATCGATTCGGCCGGGCCGGGAGGTTTCGACCGCTTTATCGACAATGAGGACATGATGACCAATGTTATCATTTTCTGCCGTGACAAAACCGCTGAAACCATAAAAATCGTTATCGACAGGGTGAACGACTATATCCGCAATGAATCGCCCTTCGGTAAACGGGTGCAGGATGTTGAGCGGCACGGGTTCGACAAATTTGTATACTGGCTGGACGGCTTTTTCCGTGAACAGCCGCCGCCGATGCCGGAGAAGCCGCCCCTCGAGGATATCGGCTCAGCCTATGGAGCACCGCCTAACGTGCACTACCGCCTTGCCGGAGGTGCCGTGGGCGTACAGGCCGGCATTAATGAAGCCCTGACCCTGTACCAGATATGGACGTTTATCCTGGCATTGCTGACCGTGTTCGTTCTCTGTACGGTGATTTTTAAATCCCTGTTCGCTGGCCTGATTATCACGGTCCCCCTTATTCTCTCCAATGTGCTGGCATTCACCTTTATGGTATTGAACAATCCACCGCTGCCCCTGACCACGGCAACACTGCCGGTTTCGTCGGTAGGAATCGGACTGGGTGTGGACTATGGTATCTACCTTGTGAGTCGTATTGTGGAAGAATTCAGGCAAACCGGAAATCTGAATGATGCAATCTGTCGGGCATTGGGAACCACCGGTAAGGCGATTGTTTACATTGCCACAACGCTTGTGTGCGGTATTGTGTTCTGGTTTATGTCGAAAATGATGTTTCAGGCCCTGATGGGGCTGCTGCTTGCCATTATTCTTTTATTCAATATGCTGGGTGCTGTGCTGATTATTCCCAGTTGTATTGCACTTTGTAAACCCGCCTTCATTTTGCGAAGGAAACAGTAAAAGAAAGATAGTTGCGGAATCCTTTTGTGAGCCCCTGGTTTTGAGGGGCTTTTTTATTGCGGATTCGCCCTTAGTGACGAGAGCAGGCCCATTGACTTACACAATGAGATGTACTAACGTATGAAGCATAAGAACCCCCATACACAGTGGTGTTTTGAATCCATATGATATAGTTGTGAGGAGAATGACCCATGAAAATAAGTATTAATGATGAGCACATTGCAGAGTGCCGTGATGAGTTGCTGGCAGTCGGTCTTTTTCAGGACCAGAAAAGACTTTCCGATGACGTGGCCGCTGTTGATAAAGCCTGCGGCGGGATGATTAAAAAAGTGGTGTCCCGGGGCGATTTTAAAGCAAAGCCGAACCAAACCTTTTTGCTGTACCCGCAAGCCGGCCTGAAAACGTCCCGGCTTCTGCTTGTGGGCCTTGGGAAAAAAGAGGAGTATTCCTTAGACAGGCTTCGTGAGGCAGGTGCCGGTGCCGCCCGTTTTACCCGGGATATGGGACTGGCATCACTGTGCCTGCCGGTATCCTTCGGGCATTCCAGGGGGTTCGGCCTGCAGGAGCGGGTAAGGGCGATACTCGAGGGTATGGGGATGGGTCTCTATGTTTTCCGGGAATACAAATCGTCCGGGAATGATAACGGAAATAATCATATAAAGCGTATAACCATGGCCGGAGGCAGTCCCGCCGATATGAAAGTCGTCCGGGCCGAAATTAAACGGGCAGAATGCGTAGTCCAGGGGGTGTGTTTAGCCAGGGATCTGGTATCGCATCCGGGCAACAGTGCAACACCCCGGTATCTTGCTTCGGTTGCCAGATCAATGGCAAAAAAGTACGGCCTTGCCTGTAAAGTACTTGATGAAAAACAGGCTGAAAAGCTGGGTATGGGTTCTTTTTTGAGCGTCGCCCAGGGTACCGACGAGCCGGCCCGCTTTATTGTCCTTGAACACCGCCCGCGGCTGAAAAAGAACGTCCCGACGGTTGTTCTGATCGGTAAGGCCATTACCTTCGACAGCGGCGGGATTTCATTAAAGCCTGCGGCGAACATGGAGGAGATGAAATACGACATGTCCGGCGGTGCCGCAGTGCTGGGAGCCATGCAGACTTGTGCCCGAATGCGTCTGCCCCTGCATGTTGTGGGGCTTGTGCCGTCTACGGAAAATCTTCCCAGCGGTCACGCCCTTAAACCGGGAGACGTGGTCACCGCCATGTCCGGTAAGACCATTGAAATTATTTCCACTGATGCAGAAGGGCGTCTGGTTTTGGCCGATGCCCTGTCCTATTCCCGGCGCTACAAGCCGGATGCAATTGTTGATCTGGCAACCCTGACCGGTGCCTGTGTTATTGCACTTGGTAATGATGCAACGGCCGTAATGGGTAACGACCAGGCGCTGGTCGACAAACTGTGTACAGCCGGTGAAGCAACCGGGGACCGGGTATGGCAGTTGCCGCTGTGGGACTGCTACGGTGAGCTTATTAAGAGTGATATTGCCGATCTGAAAAATGTAGGCGGGCGTCCGGCCGGAACCATAACGGCGGGGTGTTTCCTCAGGGAGTTTGTGCCGGAAAATACCGCCTGGGCGCACATGGACATTGCCGGAACAGCCTGGTCGAAGAAAAACAGGCCCCATGTACCCAAGGGGGCGACCGGAGTCGGCGTACGGCTGCTGATACACATGCTGGAAAAATGGCAGTCCTGACGGCAACGAGGATGCGGCCCCTTCAAACTTTGCGGGCGATAAGAGAGGCTATGGCCTTTCCATTCTGAATGCGTTCATGATAAAACAGGATGAACAGGCCCAAAAACGACTCGATGAGTTCATTTTTCTCTAGAAGGTGATCGGGGTTATGCGGGGGTCCGAAACGGGGCTGCTCAACCGTATAGGTTTCGAAAAAAAGAAGACCGTTCTGCTTTAATCCCTTTTGTATCGCACCCAGCAGCGATCTTTCCAGGAAATAGAAGTTGATTATCAGATCGTAGCTGTTTTCTTCAATGGGAAATACGAGCATATCGGCCTCAACGGCGTTGAGGGTAACTCCCTGGAGTTCGGCGTGCTTTTCGGCAAGGGTAATTGCCGGTCCGGCCCTGTCTACGCCGGTAACCCGGTATCCACGGGAGGCCAGATACACGGCATTGTGGCCCATGCCCATGGCAATATCAAGGGCGTTTCCACCGCCGGTGAGCAGACGGCTGTTTTGTTGGAGGAGCAGGGCCGGCTGTGGAATGTCCGACAACTCTTTTTGTTGATATCTGGACTCCCATTCTCGTTCAGACATACCGTCTCCGAATGTTTTTGTTTTTCAGTATATACCAAAAAAACGGTTTTCTGAAAACAGGATACTACCATCCTTAAATATCGAGGTGGTATGTGCCGGTTAAGACATCTTACCTTTACAATTACGCAGTGATGAACTATATCAATCATGCAGCGTCGGTGCAGCACTGTTTTCCCCGCGCGCAGCATGCTTCAGGTTCCCGGAGTCGTCATGAGATTTGAGTCTGTTGATGTTTCGGCATATTCGGGCTATAGGGCCAATGAACGGCCCCTGCGTTTTCGTTACCAAGGATGTCTGATTGAGGTAACGGAAATCATTGACAGGTGGTACGAGGGCAGTCCCGGGCCGGGGAAGTCGTATCTGGACTATTTTAAAATCCGGGGCAGCGACAATCGGGAATATGTACTGCGCTATAATGGTATGTTCGATTCATGGGCCTTGATGGTTCCAGAATAAAAGGGGCCGCTTTTTGGGGATGGACGCATCCGCGTTAGTCTGCGTTTTCAGGGTCACGCAAAACAAGATAGACACACAAGGGCGGCAGGATTACGAGGGGCAGCCACTCCGGAAAAACCGGCAGGCGGTTGTCGAATAATTTTGTAAATATTACCAAAAACATGCCGAAGATAATAGTACATGTAGCACAAGCGTAACTTGCAGTCTGAATATTTTTCTTTAATGCCATGCGGACTTTCTTTTTTTGTTGAAATCACGTCTTCTATTAATACGCATTATAGGGGAGACCGGCTTAAGAGTCAAGGAACTGATTATGGTATAATTCGTCATTTTTTTATTTATTTATAAAAGATATACTTATTTGTACCGAAATAGGAGAGGATACAGATGGCAAATCGCAGCAGCCAGATTGAACATGACCGGATGGTTGAGTATGTAGCTAAAATCCTGGTCGGAAAAGGTTATAAAGATGTCCGGGCAGACCTGCAGGGCTTCAAGCAGCCCCGCAGAATCATATGGGAGTCCTCCGGCGAAGGGTATTTACCCGACGTAACCGCCCGTAGCGATGACGATTTCCGAATTTTTGAAGTTGAAACAAAAGATTCAATCAATGATGAGCATACCGCTGACCAGTGGAAACTGTTTGCCTCGTATGCGGACGTCAACAAAGCCATGTTTTATGTTGTTTTTCCCAAAGGGTCGGTTGATGACGTCAAGAACAGGCTCAAGGAGCTTGGGCTGGAAGCATACCTTATGGAGGTATAACATCCTCAAGCAGAAGGAGAGACCGGAATGATAGATATTCGGGAAATGTCGGTGTTGATTGCTGATGATATGGAGAATATGTATAACTCTATCAGAGGCATCATGCGGATCCTGAAGTTTGGTAAAAAATTCAATTATGTCAACAACGGGGAAGATGCTCTTAAAGCCCTGAAGGAAGGTATGTATGACCTGGCAATGCTCGATAACAACATGCCAGGTATTACCGGGCTTGAACTGATCGGTATTATACGAAACGACAAGGAACTCCGGGATATGCCGGTCATTATGATTACCGGCCACGCCGAGCAGGAATTTATCACCAATGCCGCCGAATCCGACATAGACGCCTATCTTCTCAAGCCGATTACCGTTAACCTGCTTAAAGAAAAAGTTCCCCAGGTTATCGAAAAAGCCAACAACCCCACTCCCATGACACAACACCTGAGAAAAGCAGCCCAGTTTGCGGAAGGTGGTGATCTTGATTCCGCCATACAGGAAGCCGGTCTGGCAATCGAGGCCAATACCAACTCATCCAGACCTCTGCGTGATCTGGGTGAGTATCATATGCAGAAGGGGGATGTGCAACGGGCTGAGCAGTACCTGTTGAAGGCGGCGGAGATGAACAAGATCGATGTTATTGCCTTTAATCATCTGGGCGACCTGTACCTGAATCAGGACGATATCGACAAGGCCATGAAATATTTTGCCAAAGCCGTCGCCATCAGTCCGAGGCATTATGAGCGGGGACTTAATCTGGGCAAGATTCTTGTACGGAAAAACATGGTCGACAAAGCCATCCCGGTTTTTAATAAGGTTTTTGAACTGGCAAGAGACCCCCTTGCGGTCAAGGAGGAGGTCGCCAATTACTGTGTGGAACAGGATGCCCGGGACTATGCATCCAAGTTGCTCAAAGGTGTGCTGGAAATGGGGCCGCCCAAGGCAGATATCTATTACAAGCTGGGTTGCATGTGTGATAGTGACGATGATAAGGTGTTTTACCTGCAGGAGGCAGAGCGGCTTGAACAGAACAATATCGATGTAAAGATGCAGCTTGCCCGGGCCTATATTTCACAGGGAATGCTGATACGGGCCGAGAGGCCCTTGAAAGATGTACTGAAAATCGACCCGGACAATCAAGAGGCGACAAAACTGTTGCGGCAGTGTATTTAGTAGGTGCAACGGCTGTGACGATGCCTGGAGAGTATGAGTTGCGTTGTATCACGGCGTACGGGCACAAACGCTGAATGTCGGAAGTTGTTAGAGAGTTTTTTTGAACTGTGCAACGTTTTTTCTCTGACGTGCTTGAAAGGAGGATGGAAGTGTCTCCAGAACGGTCTATGCTTGATGTGCTTGGTTCAATAGCAGATATTGCCAATGACAGGCGGCTTGAATTCGGGATAAAGCTGAACAGGATCCTGATGGCCATTACAGAGTGTATGCAGGTAAACAAGAGTTCCATCATGCTTTTTAAAAACAGCAAAACTCTTGAAGTGGTGGCGTCCACCAATCCCGAAATAGTCGGTGTTCAGCAAAGCCTCGATGTCGATTCTCCTTCGTCCTGGGTGGTAAAGAACAAAAAGCCGTTGTACGTCGACAGCTCAAGCCAGTGCGATATCGCCATCAAACGGTTCCGGCATTATAAAGGTGATGCTTTTTTCCTGGTGCCGTTGATCAATAACAATAAGGTTATCGGGGTCATCAATGTTACCGAAAAAATAGGATCCGACAGGTTTGCAGCGGCAGAGAGGGACATTCTGCTGCATATTATGGGACATGTTATTATTGCCCTAGAGAACCACAGGTTGGCCGAATCCCTGCAAAAGAAAAAAAAGACCCTGCAAAAGAAGAACCTCGAACTCAGGAAGCTGGAAAAACTCAGAACAGATCTGTTCAACATGCTGATACATGATTTGAAAGGCCCTATTTCAGAGATTGTGGCCAATCTGGATATTCTTTCATATACCCTGACCGAAAACGAAAACCTTGCTTTTGTTGAAACAGCCCAGGCCGGCTGCAATACGCTTTTCAACATGGTGTCCAACCTGTTGGACATTGCCCGGCTTGAAGAGGGCCGGCTTGAACTGATGCATGAACAGATAGATCCCGGTGGGCTGATCAAGGATTCTCTGGCCGGGCTGCTGGTATCGGTAAAGTCGCGCGACTTGACGTTTCAGGAGGACTTTCCGGAAACAACCGGTGCCTGTACCGGCGACCGGTCGTTGCTGACGCGGGTTTTGCAGAATCTTCTGACCAATGCCATCCAGTATTCTCCGACAGGCGGAACGATTACGGTTGGATACCGGGAGATAGTAACGGGCGCCATTGAATTTTTTGTCGAGGACGAAGGCCCCGGTATTCCGGAAGAGTCCCGTGAGATGATTTTCAACAAATACAAACAGTTGGATAAGAAATCCGACGGGCGTACCTATACCACCGGTCTCGGGCTGGCGTTCTGTAAGATGGCGGTCGAGGCCCACGGCGGTCGCATTACCGTTGAATGTCCGGAAACCAAGGGGAGCCGTTTCTTCTTTCTGGTGCCAAGCAAAAAGAAATCCACATAACGGCTGTCTTGTATTGAATCTACCATGCCGGAAACGCTCGCCTACATGCTGCCCTTTTTGGTATGCTTCGGAAAACCTGAACGGTTTCTGTTTTGTTCAGCCCGGCCTTCTGCGTTCGTTCTTATTTTTTCCCGGTTGTACTACGACGGATCCGTGTATGGCCGTTATATCGTGCAGCGGTGAGTATGGTTTTTATAAAACAGACCATAGCAGCAGCGATAGTTGTGTGCACCCTCTTCATCTGTGCATCCCCTGCGTTTTCATCGATGCCGTCACCACAAGGTATTCAAGAGGTGTCGGATAATGCATCGTTATTTTGTGAGGAGAGCCTTGTCTATACAATTTCTTTCTGGCTGTTCCGAAAAGCGGCGGTGGGCACCCTTGCCTGTACACGGAAAAAAGACGATACGTATGAAGCGGTTTTTGAGGCTCGCTCAGCAGGCATGCTGCGAATGCTGATGGGTAAGCGGCGGGGCATTATGAAAAGCACCATGGAGTATGATCGGAAACAAAAGCGGTTCCGTCCGTTGACGTTTCAGGAAAGCTTTATTAAGGGTGATGCGAAACGCACTAAAACCATACACTACCAGTATGACCAGGGAACCTATACCGTTATACGGGAGGGGTACGGCGGAAAACCGTTGCGAAAAACCCGCAAGGTTGAGGGGGAAGCGGTCGACGACATCCTGACCGCTTTTTATAACCTGCGACTGGGCTGCTTCGGCGTTGTGCAGCCTGAATGTCGGCTTACCATTCCCGTGCTGGTTAACGAGAAGAAGGCATATATCTCCCTGGTGTTTGATGGAAAAAAAGCGCCCCGCAGACCAGCGGCAGCTTACTATGCCGAGGCTTCCATGAGCCGGCATATCAGTGAGGTGCGCAGCAAACGGATATCAGGCTGGTTTACGGACAGGCTTGTGCCGCTGAAGGGGGTCATTAAAAATGCGTATTACTTCGGTGATATCGTACTGCGCCTTTCAGACGGGAAAAAGGACCCGGGTGAGTCCTAGGCCCAAATCCTCGCTTGATTCGGGCCTGGTCGGCGGCCTTTCTGGAAACCAAGGAAACGATCTTCCCGTCCGGCTTCAGCACTCATTCTCCTGACGGGTCCACCAACCTCCCTGTGCCAATGATCGTCTCCCAGCCGGTGCTCAGGTGGTGTAATCAGCGTTGATTTTTATGTATTCGTAACTGAGGTCGCAGGTGGTATAGGTGCAGCTTTGCGTGCCTGCGTTCAGGTCGATGCGCAGTTCGATCTCTTTTTTTGTAACGGTTTTGTGCAGTTTTTTGAGATGTTGTGTCAAAGCCTGTCCGTTGCGCACACCCTGAATGCCGTTGAAAAAGAGCGCAACCCGTTCCATCTCAAAACGGGCTCCTGAACTGCCGAGAGCACCCAGAATACGGCCCCAGTTGTAATCTTCACCGAAGAAAGCGGTTTTGACCAGGCACGAGTTTGCCACCTGCCGGGCGGCCTTAAGGGCGTCGGACCGGGATGCGGCGTTGACCACGTTGACGGTAATGAGCTTTGTGGCCCCCTCTCCGTCGACAACAATCATGCGCGCCAGCCTGCTCATGGTTTCATGTATCATTTCGTCAAGGACCCTGCCGGCTTTGCTGCGGAAACTTGTTACGGTTTTACCGGGCATGCCGGAGGCCAGCAGAAGCACGCAATCGTTGGTGCTCATGTCTCCGTCCACCGATATGCGGTTAAAGGTCGTTTCAACATGTGTTTTCAACAGTTTTTTAAGCAGGGCCGCATCAACAGGCACGCCGACGGCAACAAACGCCAGCATGGTGGCCATGTCGGGCATAATCATGCCGGATCCTTTGGCAACACCGCAGACTTTGATGGTATCACCCGCAACCTGCTCCCTGAGTGGAACGATTTTGGTGCAGGTGTCGGTCGTTAAAATCGCTTCGGCAAAATCCGGGATGTTGCCGGGGGCCGCAGCGTGGACCAGGCGGGGAACCGCCTGCACAATTGTCGAATCCGGCAGCGGCACCCCGATAACACCGGTAGAGCAGGGTGCCACGAGGGTATCTCTGACGCCGATTTCAGATGCTACGGCGGAACAGGCGGCGCGTGCCGCCTCTATGCCCGAAGTACCGGTACAGGCATTGGCATTACCGCTGTTGACCAGTACGGACCGTATGACGCCCTTTGCGACCCGGCGGCGGCAAACGGTAACCGGAGCGGCCTTGACACGGTTCTTCGTGAATACACCCGCCGCGGTACACGTGCTTTCGCCGATAATCAAACCCAGGTCTTTGAGGCCTTTTTCTTTTATGCCCGCAGAGATTCCTGCAAAAAGGAACCCGGGAACTCCTTCGTTAATGGGAAATGATTTCATAATACATACTTTTTCAGATTGTTGTGCCTGGGGGTTGCAGTCTCCGCCGGTATAGGGGGACTATTAAGCGCCGCAACACTTTTTGTACTTTTTGCCGCTGCCGCACGGGCAGGGATCATTGCGGCCCACCTTCTTGTCCTTGCGCACCGTCGGTTTTTTCTGGCCCGCTTCTTCGCCCCGGCTCAACACAAACTGCTGGGGTTTCGGCTGTTCGGTGTGCTCCAGCTCTTCCTGCTCAACCTTCTGCACCATGAACAGCTTTTCGATAAACTCTCTTTTCAGTTTGTCGATCATTTTCAGAAAAAGAGAGTAGGCCTCTTTCTGGTATTCCCGCAACGGGTCCTGCTGGGCGTATCCGCGCAGGCCGATGCCTTCCCGCAAATGATCCATGTCAAGGAGATTGTCTTTCCATAATTCATCCAGTACCCGCAGGTACATCCAGCGTTCGAGCTGGTGCAGCATGTCGTAACCGAACTGCTCTTCCTTATTTTTATAGGTTTTTGTAAGAGCGTCAAGCACATGCTGCTCAAGCTCTTCATTTTTCATTTGCAGCAACTCCTCATCGGAAGTCCACAGCGGGGTTGAAAACTGCATGAAAACGGCTTCTTTGAAGCCTTTCATGTCGATTTCTTCAGGGGGAATATCGGGGTTGAAGAACCCGTCGATGAAGTCGGCTGCAAGATCCTGGGTGTACTCTTCCACCAGGTCTTCAAGCGATGTGTCATGCAGGGCCCGGTTGCGCAGCTCGTAGATGATTTCCCGCTGCTTATTCATGACATCGTCATACTCGAGCAGGTGCTTTCGTATTTCAAAGTTGTGGGTTTCCACACGGGTCTGGGCGTTTTCGATAGCACGGGTTATCAGTTTGTGCTCAATGGGCTCGTCTTCCTCCATGCCGAAGCGGTCCATGATTTTTGAAATGCGCTCGGCACCGAATATCCTGAGCAGGTCGTCTTCCAGCGACAGGAAAAAACGTGAGGAGCCGGGGTCGCCCTGGCGGGCCGAGCGGCCGCGCAACTGCCGGTCGATGCGGCGGGATTCATGGCGCTCGGTACCGACAATGTGCAGCCCGCAGGGAATGTCTTTATGACAGTCGGTTTTCTTGGAACCGTTTTTGTCCGGATCAGGACACCGGCTGCACCCCTGCGTTTTTTCAACTTCGCAGTTGTAGCAGCATTGCCCGCACTTGATGACCCCGGGCCCCAGCTTGATGTCGGTTCCGCGACCGGCCATGTTGGTGGCGATCGTTACGGCCCCGGCCTGGCCTGCACGGGCCACGATTTCGGCCTCTTCCTTATGGCGCTTGGCGTTCAGTACGGAATGTTTAATGCGTTTGGGTATCATGCGGCTCAACAACTCCGAGCTTTCAACGGAAACGGTGCCTACCAGAACAGGACGCCCGATTTCGTTCATTTTTTCAATTTCCCGGATGATGGCCCGATATTTCTCTTTTTTTGTTTTGAAAACCATGTCGGAATAATCATGCCGCCTCACCGGTTTGTTGGTGGGGATAACCAGCACTTTGAGCTTGTAGATTTTCAGGAATTCAGGAGCCTCGGTCTCGGCCGTACCGGTCATGCCTGCCAGCTTGTCATACATCCTGAAATAGTTCTGGATGGTGATAGCAGCCAGGGTCTGGGTTTCGCCCTCAATGCGTACCCCCTCTTTGGCTTCAATGGCCTGGTGCAGTCCGTCGCTGTAGCGTCGACCCGGAAGCAGGCGGCCGGTGAATTCGTCTACAATCTGTACTTTTCCTTCGGCAACAACATAGTTGATGTCTTTTTCGAAAAGCGAGTATGCTTTCAGCAACTGGGAGATGCTTTGCAGTTTTTCGCTCTTTTCGGAAAACTCTTTTTCAAGCTGTTGCTGTTTCTTCAGGCGCTCTTCTTCGCTAAGATCCTTGAAATCGTCCGACATGCTGAGATCAGGCAGGACAAAAAGGTTCGGGTCGTTGGGTGAAAGCGCCTGGCGCCCCTTGTCGGAGAGGTCGACCGTGTTCGAGCGCTCTTCTATGCTGAAAAACAGTTCGGCGTCCAGATCGCCCAGCTTTTTGTCCCGGATATAGTCGAGTTCGATCTGGTCGACCATTTTCTTCAGCGGACCGTCTTTGATTATTTTAAGAAACCGTTTGTTTTTCGGGGTGCCGCGCTTGACCTGCAACAGTTTAACCCCGGCTTCATACTCTTTTTCCTCTTCCAGCAGCTTTTCGGCCTCGTTCATGTAGGTGCCCACAAGGCTGTTCTGGCTGCGCATCAGTCGATCGATGTGGTTCTTGAATTCCGTAAAATAATTTTTCCCGATGCGTTCCACCGGGCCCGAAATGATCAGCGGGGTGCGGGCTTCATCGATGAGGATACTGTCCACCTCATCGACGATTGCGAAATTATGTTTGCTCTGTACCTGCATCCCGGCGTCGATTGACATATTGTCCCGCAGGTAGTCAAAACCGAATTCGGTATTGGTGCCGTAGGTGATGTCGGCCTGGTAGGCCTGCTTGCGTTCCTCCGGAGTCACGTTGTGGTGGATGACATCTACGGTCAAGCCGAGGAATTCAAAAATCTGACCCATCCAGTCCCGGTCACGCTTTGCCAGGTAATCATTAACCGTTATGATATGAACGCCGTCGCCGGTCAAACCGTTCAGATACGCCGGTAGTGTGGCAACCAGTGTTTTACCTTCACCGGTAGCCATTTCAGCGATTTTGCCCTGATGGAGGGCTATTCCGCCGATGAGCTGTACATCAAAATGCCGCATGTCCAGAACACGGCGGGATACTTCCCTGACACAGGCAAAGGCTTCCGGAAGAATGTCGTCCAGGTCGGCCCCTTCCTGCAGGCGGTTGCGAAAATCGGGGGTCATGGCTTGCAGCTCATCATCGCTTTTTTGCTGCATTTCCGGCTCAAGTTCATTGATCCGGTTGATGATGGGCTGCAGTTGCTTGATTTCACGAGTATTGGCTGTTCCGAATGCTTTTTTTATGAGTGATACTAACAACGTTTCATTCTCCTGAGATGATACTGCGTTTTAGGATTCCCCGATGGGTTTACAGCACTATAGCTGATATTGGGGCGCCATGCAAGGAGTAACGCTTGTGGGGCGGCTGGAAAACGCCCATGTCCGATGTTGCATCCGCCCTCATTCTACGTATGCCCCATGCGTTTTATACGGTGATGCGACAGCCTCCCATTAAGTAGGTATTCCGACAAACGCCTAGAGAGTTTGTTTGACTGCCTTAAGCAGCCGGGTAACCTTTTCCGGATCTTTTTTCCCCGGTTGCAGTTCGACACCGCTGCTGAGATCAATGCCGAAGGGACGCACTTTTTTTACCGCTTCGAGAACGTTTTCCGGTGTGATGCCTCCGGCCAGGAAAACCGGAACAGGCGCTACGTTCACCAGCTTTTCGGCGGTGTCCCAGTCGCATATGCAGCCGGTTCCGCCCTTCTGTTTTTCCACCATGGTATCAAGGATGACTGCGTCGATACCGGACCGGCAATGGTTTTCCACCTCGGAATGCAATGCTTCGAAAGACGCGGCAGTGCATTTTTCACGGGGAACCCTGACGGTTTTCCAGACAGCGCAGCCAAGCTTGTGTTTAAGTCCGGCTGTTTCTTCCGGCGTATAGTTCCCTATTAATTGCAGGCCATAGGGCTTGACGGTCGAGGCAATCTGAATGATGTCCGGACATGTTTTTTCCACAAGCAGAACAACCGGGATGCCTGAGCTGTTTTTAATGGTACAAGCCGTTTGAATGGATACAGACCGCGGTGAGCCTTCAATATCCACTATTATTCCCAGATAATCGGCACCGGCCGCTGCAACGGTCCGGGCGTCATCCGTGTTGGTAATGCCGCATATTTTTACATGTGTTTGCATGGTGCTGTCAATGGGGGCTCAGAATCCTGTTATGATTCTTTTTTGAAGAACTCCTGTAAGTCTGAGGTCATCTGTTCAACGGTTTTGTCGAATTCCTCATGCTTGGCATAATGGGCCACTTTGCAGAGCACTTTTTTTGACATCTCTTCATAAAATATGATCTCGATTTCGATATACGGGAAATCAAGAATCTCCGGGAACCAGCGTTTGAGCATGCCCTGTCGCGGTACCAGTTCGACAATGGCGACTTTGATCCCGATTCCGGCCGAGGCGTGGTCGTCGGCAGAGGAGAACAGTTCTTTCAGGGTTTTTCCGATTTTTTTTTCAGCCCAGGAGTGTTGAATCTCGGTGTGGTTTTGCAGTGGATACAGTTTTCCGTTCATGCAGTGGGAAAGGGATACGCCGGGTTTTATCCAAAACCATGAAACAATATCATGTTGCTGCATGCCGCTGTAATCTGTGATCAGCCTTGTAGGGGAAGAACCTTCGGTTTTGCGAACGTGATATGTTTCTTGCTGTTCCTGCGTTTTTGTGGCTTTTTTGGCCCCGCAGCCGTATGTCGCTATGAGTGTTGCGGCAAGCAGCAGATAGAGGGTTGTACCGGTGGAACGAGCTGTTTTTTTCATGGCATTATGGATAATTACATGTTAAATATATGTGAGAATTTAAGAAAAGTGTATAGATTTTAAAATAGTTACCTTTTTTCATTCAGAGGTAAAATAAAGAAAATAGCTGAAAACGCCCGGCAGGTCAATAATTATCATTGAAAATACCTTTAAAAATTTATACATTTGCGATATATTTGCTCATTGCCGGTAAAAAATTGCATGAAATCATCAAGAAATATGGTTTTTTTACGATATATAGTAGGTCCGGCATTACACTGCGGCCAGAGCTTACAGTAGCACAGGGCAGCTACATGTCAGTATTTCCTGTTGAGCTTAAGTGTTTGAATTTGCTTTAATTTGTATTTTTTTACTGCGAATATGAAATTATCTTTATTTAAAAGGCAGACCCCTCAAGATAAATTTAAAGAAACACTGGAAAAATACCAGAAGGCTGCCGAAGAGAATCCTAGTGACCTGAGAATACATGTCAAGATTGCCGAGTTGTACCTTGAAAACGACAAGAAATATGAAGCAATTCAGGAATATTTGCTGGCGGCCCGGGCGTATCAGGAAAAGAGGCTTTTTCAGATAGCGGTTGCCATTTACAATCATGCTATAAGTATAAATCCGGATGAGGTTTCAATTTATACCGAACTTGCGAACCTGCATTTGCGTAACGGCTTTGTGGGAGACGGTGTTGCCGTGCTTGAAAAGCTGGCAAATCATTATTATGAAAAGGAAATGCGGTTTGAGGCAGCCCAGGTCTTGCAGAAAATACGCGAGATCGACCCAAATAATGAATTTTTCAAGATAAAAGTTGCAAAGTTTTATAAAAACAAGGATATTTCGGAGGAAGAAACCCTCAGGGCCGGCCCTAAAGATAAATGGGAGCTCGTTGAGGAGAAAAAGAATACCGGAAAGGATGCCCTGGACGGTGTTGCAGCCGAGGGCTTTTTTGACCTTGCTTCGGCACTGGATGAAGATGATATCACCATCAACATTTCAACCGTTGCCGGAGAGGAGGATTCGGAGGGGCAGGGGACCTCTGAGGGGATGAACCCGGACGAGGTCTTCCAGCAACTGCGCTCTTTGATGGCATCGGAGCCGGACCAGGACAGCCCCCAGTTTCATTACAACCTGGGCCTTGCCTATCAGCGATG
>JANQGV010000279.1 GCA_028282925.1 Thermodesulfobacteriota bacterium | reverse complement strand
TGCCTCGTACCAGGATGCCGCACCCCTTGTTGTGGAACAGGCCGAAGATGAAATTGCGGCCGTTAATATGATTATCGGAGCGGCCGTTGCCGGTGCCAGATCACTCACCGCCACCTCCGGCGGCGGGTTCTGCCTGATGGCCGAAGGGCTCGGCTATGCGGGCATAGCGGAAACGCCCATCGTCATCATCAATGCCCAGCGCCCGGGGCCCGCAACCGGCCTTGCCACCCGCACCGGCCAGGGCGACCTGCAGTTTGTGATGCATGCCGGGCAGGACGATTTCCCCCGGTTTATCTTCGCTCCCGGCTCTCCCGCCGAGGCCTATGAGGTAACCGCCCGCGCCCTTGACCTGGCCGAAAAATACCAGGTGCCGGTCATTATCCTGGTGGACCAGTATTTCAACGATTCGCTCTACATCCTCGACAAAGGCTTCAACGTGCCGGAAGCCGTCCCGCGACACATTGTCGACCCTGCTGCGCAGCAGAATGAACAGGAGTATCGGCGCTACGCCGTTACCGATTCCGGCATATCGCCCATGGCCCTGCCCTGCCGAAGCAAAGCCCTTGTCATGACCTCCGGCAACGAGCATCTCGAAGACGGCCACTTAACCGAAATCGCCCAGGTGCGGGCCGCCATGGTGGACAAACGCGGCCGCAAGCAGGTGCAGATGCTGGATGATGTGCGCCCGCCGGCGGTGTTGCATCCCGATGCAGCCGTTAAAGTGATCGGCTGGGGCTCCACCCGGGGCGCCGTGCAGGAAGCGGTGGAGATGCTGCGCGCCGACGACATTGATGCCGGGGCCGTGCATTTCTGCGACATCTGGCCCTTTCCGGCCAAAGCCGCTCTCGATGTCCTAGGAGAGGCCGACCACCTGTTTATCGTAGAGCAAAACAGCACCGGCCAATTTGCCCGGCTTCTGCGTCAGGAAACCGGACTGGTCCCTTCCGGCAATATCCTGAAATATGACGGCAGGCCCTTTTACCCGTTTGAAATATTCAGCACAATTTCAACAACAGTGAGGTAGCCATGGTGACAACCCAAGACTATGATTCTTCGTTTGAAAACAAGTGGTGCCCGGGATGCGGCAATTTCGGAATCCTGCAGGCAATGAAAAACGCCCTTGTGGCTCTTAACCGCTCACCGCACGAAATCATGCTTTTTTCCGGAATCGGGCAGGCGGCGAAAACACCGCAGTTCATCAACTGCAATTTTTTCCACGGCCTCCACGGGCGGGCTCTGCCCGCGGCCACCGGCGCCAAAACAGCCAATCACGACCTGACCATACTGGTCAATTCCGGCGACGGAGACTGTTACGGCGAGGGGGGAAATCACTTCATGAACGCCATTCGCAGAAATGTTGACATTACCCTGCTTGTACACGATAATAAGGTATACGGATTGACTAAAGGACAGGCGTCCCCGACTTCGGACCTGCATATGATAACGCGTGCTCAGCCCCATGGGGTCATCCTGGAGCCTTTCAATCCCCTGGCGGTTTCCCTGGCCCTCAATGCGGGGTTTGTCGCCCGGGGGTTTGCCGGCAATATCGACCACCTGAGCATGCTCATTCAGGAAGGAGTAAAACACAAGGGATTCAGTTTAATCGACATAATGCAGCCGTGCGTATCGTTCAATCATACCAATACGTACCAGTGGTACTCCGAGCGAGCGTACGAATTGACCCCTGAGAATCACGACCCATCGGATTACAGCGGCGCATTTGAGAAAGCCCGTGAGTGGGGTGACCGGATTCCCATCGGCATCTTCTATCAAACTGAAAAACCGTCCTTCACCGATAACATCGAGACACTGAACCGGGAACCGCTTGTAGACAGGACCTACGACCCTGACAACCTGCGCACCCTGCTGAAAAAGCTATCGTAACAACCGGAAAGGAGTAAGAAGCACCCATGGAAGAAAACACCGCAAAAAAACACATACCGCTGCCCAACGACACACCGGCCTTTATCTGCGCCAACTGCGGCGCAGTTGCATTAGACCAGAACAGCATTTGCAAACCCCAGGGCCGCGGAAAAAAGGCCGACTGGTGCGGCTCGCAGTCCGGCCAGTCCCCCTCGTTCTGCCGTAACAAGGTAAACAACGTGCGCTACCAGTGCAAAAACTGTGGTCAAGTGGCCATAAATTCGGAAATACTATGTGATCCTCAACGGTTAGCCATGCCGGACTAAAGGCTGCCCCACCGGCTTATCGGGTTTTGGATATGTCAGAACAACGTCCCCGGCAGTCTTCACCCTACCGGTTAGGTATTCTGGGTGGCTGTTTTGATCCCATTCATAACGGCCACCTTATCATTGCCGAAAAGGCCCAAACCGCTTTTAAGCTCGACAAGGTAGTATTTGTTCCTGCATTCTGCCCGCCGCACAAAAGCCGTCCGATTCTGGCACCGTTTGAACATCGCCTGCAGATGATCAGGCTGGCCATCGAGGACAGACCCGCATTTGAGCTGTCCGACATCGAGCGGCACGGCACCTGCCCTTCCTATGCCGGCACCACCATTGAACGGCTGAAAGAGGGCCATAATGAGACCGCTCAATTCTATTTCATCACCGGGCTGGATGCCCTGCCCACCCTCTGCAACCGCTTAAAATCACGGACATATCCCGGTCTGTGCCGGTTCATCGGCACCACCAGGCCCGGTTTCAACAGGGCTGTTATCGAAAAAGAGATACCGCCGGAGTTCCAACCGTATGTCGTCATAAACGAGATACCGGCCCTGGCCGTATCATCAACAGATATCAAATACCGGGTGCGCACAAATCAATCTATTGACGGGATGGTGCCCGATCGGGTAAAAGAGTATATCAGTACATTTAACATATACACCCAGTGCTTTACCTGAAATATCAAAGGCTAATCACTGCAATAGCATATGAAGTATTGATTATTTTTTCCCGTTGATTAATTACAGGCTTTCTTGATCCCATTGCAAGGCAGCCGAGTGCAACGATTTAAGGAGGAAACAAGGGTCGACATGTTTGAGCCCCGTTCTTCAGGGGCGAGTTTGTTGACCCGCCGACTGAAATCGTGCCGCGAGGGTATCCCGCCGCTGGCGGGACAAGTTGCAGGGCGCCTTTTCTTTTGCATACTTTTCTTTGGGGCGAACAAAGAAAAGTATGGAGAAGGCGCGAAGCGTCTTATAAACGCATTATTCCAGAATCGCTCAATGCTATTCGAAGCGCACGGCCAAAGACTGTGTTTTAAAAATTTTACTCAGCACTGAAAGTTACCGATGCAAGCACACAAACTCCTTATTATCGGCCTCGGCCGTATCGGCACCACCCTTTTGCAACGGCTCTCGCGCGACTTTGAGATTACCTGCATTGATATCGACCCCCGGGCCGGGCAAAAAGCCCGTGAAGACGGAAGGCCCGATGTCAAAATCATTGCGGCCGACGCCACAAGCCGCCTGGTGCTTGAAGAGTCGGGAGCCCGTGAAGCCGATACCATTATCGTTACCCTGACCGAGGAAAGGGTTAATCTTGAGGTGTGCCGCGTACTGCACGAGCATTTCAGCGGTAAACGTGTAATCGCCGTGGGCATCACACCCAAGGGTATAAAGACTCTTGAAAGCTACGACGCCGAAGTTGAAAACATTTTCAATGCCAGCGTGGTTGGAATTCTTAACCAGGTGGAGCAAAAATCGCGTGCGGTCCACGGCATAGGGCTGGGCAAAAATGAAATCCGCGAGGTTGAAATACACCCCCATTCCAAGCTGGCCGACAAACCCCTCACCTCTATCGCATCGCTTAAATGGCGAGTCGGGCTCATTTACCGCGAGGGACGTATCATCGTACCCGGCGGCGAAACCATTCTCAAACCCCGCGACCGCATCATAATACTGGGCGAACCGGGAACCCTGAATTCGGTTTCCGACATCCTCACCTTCCGGTTTCAGAATTTTCCCCTGGAATACGGTTCACGGATTCTGGCCTGCGTTGACGGCAACGAAACCGACCCCTGCTTCGACGAGATCCGGTACATCCTGCAGGTCTTCAACCTGACCGGCATTACTCTGGCAGGCAAGGGGAGCGAATCTCTGCTGTCTCGCGTCCGGGAAAAATGCGCTATTGAGGACGTAACCTGCATGGACACACCGCTTGCCGGCCTGCCTTCCGCAATTTCGCGGCAGGAACGCTACGGGTTTATCGTTATCCCGCAATCGGCACTGCAGAATCTGTTCCCATTCTATGCGTCTCCTGCCAAAAAAAAACGGTTCCTTTCCAATCTGAGCAGGAAAGCCCTTTCACCGGTTCTGATAACCCGCGGTACTTTCCCCTACAAAAGGGCGGCTTCGGCCTGCATCGACCGTGTCGATGTAACCCATGTCATGGAAAACGTTTTAGAAATGACCTCGCTTCTGAACAACCAGATTACAGCCCTGGTTGTCAGGCCGTCACCCTACATCGATTCCGAAGAGCAGATGGACCGGTTTGAAGTTACTAAAAAAAACATACGGGATTTAAGCAATATATACAAACTCAGTGTTTCCATAGACGTGCTGGAAGGAAACCCTGTGAAAGCGATCAAAGACCACCTGCACTCGTTCAACCTGCTCCTGACCGACACTTCGTGGAAAGTGCAGGGCCGCCTCGCTTCACTTACCAGCCCCGACAGCATTTGGGACATCATCACCGGCGCACCCATTACAACGCTGTTGATACCTGAAGCCGAAGAATCCTTTTAGCTCAACCATGCATGATTTGTCTTGTAATGTACTTCAAGAACTTGAATATTAAAAAACCTCAAAAGGAACAGGAAAAACGATTAATACATAATATGTATACACAACGTTTACCCTTGGTTAATAACGGAGTTTTTTCTCCTTTGCAACGCAGCCGAGTGCAACGATTACAGGCGGAGACAAGGGTCGACATGTCTGAGTCCCGGCTTGCCGGGGCGAGTTTGTTGACCCGCCGACTGAAATCGTGCCACGAGGGCATCCCGCCGCTTTTTGCGGGACAAGTTGCAGGTCGCCTTTCTTTTGCCTCCTTTTCTTTGGCGAGCAAAGAAAAGGGGGTGGCGCTTGCGTCATACTTAAAATTATTTTTTAACTATTACACATAAATGGGACACGAGCTGCTCATCATCTTCATAATAATTGCCGGCGCAGCCGTCATACCGTTCCTGGCCCGCATGCTGCACATTCCGGCTGCCGCCTGCGAAATTCTTTTCGGCGTACTCCTGTTCAATACCATCATATCCCATACCCCCGAATGGTTTTCGCTGCTCAGCGAGTTGGGGTTCATCTATCTCATGTTTATAGCGGGCATGGAAAGCGACCTGGAAGTGCTTTTGCAGCAACCCCGCAACCTCGTATGGTATACGTTGATTGTTGTTGTTTCGCTCGTCGTCACCCCCCTGCTTTTCGTCGCCATGGGATATCCCTTTTACATCGGCATTGCCCTTGCGGTGGTGTCGGAAGCCATTCTTGTTGCCGTCCTGAAAGAAACCGGCATAGGCAAAAAACCCATCGGACGACATATTATCGGCATTGCCCTGACCGGAGAAATCCTGTCTATTGCACTTCTGACAGGGATCGATATTTATCATAAATTCGGATTTTCACCGGTGGCCCTGCTGCAGGTTGTAAAGCTGGTTGTGCTTCTTTTTATCGCCGCCCTCTTTCTCAAGCTGCTGTATGTGACCGCATGGTGGAACCCCCGCTGGGTCCAGAAGGTCATGGCAAGCGATGATCCGGTGGAGGAAGGCATACGGGTCATTATCGCAGTGGCTTTTGCCGGCGCTTTGCTGGCACATTTTGCGGGTGTGGAGGCAATTCTGGGGTCGTTTATGGCGGGCATTGTTTTCGGCTACGTATTCAAAAGCAAAGGACGCTTTGAAGATAAAATCAATGCCGTTGGATTCGGCTTTTTTACGCCTTTTTTCTTCATCAGTGTCGGCGCAAAAATAGATATCGTCCAAATGGCAACGGTGCAGAATATTCTTTTCGCGCTTTTCCTGACGTTTATGGTTTTCATAAGCAACTGTTACCCCCTTCTTTTGTTCAGGTTTTTACGCATCACGTTTCGCGAATCACTCAGCATCAGCCTGATTTTGTCGGCCCCGCTTACCATGATTATCGTCGCCGGCACCCTGGGCCAAAAAATGGGTTTTATCGATGCCGGAACCAAAAGCATCCTTATCCTCACCGCCCTGATTTCAAGCATTGTGTATCCGTTCCTGTTCAGACTCACCAGCAAATCACTGAAATAAACGGCCGTTGGAGAACGCCCCCATCTATCCCGATCACATCGGGATTGCACGCAATTGGTAGGAGCACCTTTAGGTGCGATTGATGAACTATACGGCTTTGACGGCCTTTATCGCGGACAAAGGCCGCTCCTA
>JANQGV010000246.1 GCA_028282925.1 Thermodesulfobacteriota bacterium | reverse complement strand
ATTTCCCAGCCGTACAGGTCGGCAATGTTTTTGCAAATGGAAAGCCCAAGGCCCGCTCCCCCGTATTTTCTCTCCGGTGAAGCGTCAACCTGGTAAAACGTTTCGAAAATGGCGTCCAGCTTGGAGGGGTCTATGCCTATGCCGGTGTCTCGGATCTGAAAGTGGATCGATACCGCGTTGATGTGCTCGGCCCGGCAGTCGACTGAAAGCTCGACCTCACCCTGTCCGGTGAATTTAACCGCGTTACTCATCAGGTGCAGAAGGACCTGTCGTAATCGTTTGGGGTCGCCATTGATGAGGGCCGGAACATTGTTGCCGATTTTAAAAAATATGTTAAGACCTTTATTGCCGATTCGCGGTCGGGTATAGTCGCACACGTCATGTATCAGGACATCCAGGTCGAAGTCCGTTTTTGCGGTATCGGTTTTACCGGACTCGAATTGTGAAAAGTCAAGGATATCATTTATAAGTGAATGCAGCAGGTTGCCGCTTTGTTGGATGGTTTGAGCATACTCGCGCTGTTCTTCATTCAGTTCGGTTTCGAGTAAAATGTCGGTAAAGCCCATTACGCCGTTAATGGGTGTTCTCAACTCATGACTGATGTTGTCCAGAAAAAGAGCTTTCGTGCGGTCGTCGGTATCGGAGGGCGACTCGTCGGACAGCAACTCTTGCCGGCGTTGTTCGGTTCTGTTGCGAATAACCCCGCAGGATGCTGCAATCTCCCCATCACGGTTGCGGATAAGGGTGATGTTTTGTGTTATGGGAATAAGCCGGTTGTTGCAGTCGGTAAAATAAGACTCCCAGTTTGTCAGCGTGTTGTTTTCGAGAAGCTGTTTGATTTTAGTGGAGCACTCATCGAAGAACGTCGAGTCGATGGTAAGTGTTTCACCGGTTGTTGAATCGTAGGTGCCCTGGCTTGTTACGGAAAGGCCGATAGGGTGTTTGCCGATCAGCATGTCCCTGGGGTAGCCGAACATGTCGCAACAGGCTTTGTTGACATGGGTGATGCATACGTTCCGGTCGACAAGCATTACCGGATCATGTGAAATCTCCATCACCGCATCAAGCATGGCCCGGCAGCTGTTCAGCGCCCAGGTTGCTTCGGCCCGCCTGGTTATTTCATCGTTTAATTCACACATGGTATCCTGCAGCCGTTTCCCCTGAGCTTCAAGCATGGTGCGGTAGAGGGGGAGCTGGGAAGCGTCGGTTTCCCGGAGAACAAGCAGCCGGTGAATATATCCGAAAGCGGTACCGGCCAGAATGCATCCGGTATATTCCGAAAGACTGAAGGCCGCGACCCCTGATTGCGTGATGAAAAAAAGGAAGGGGATCGTCAGCGGCAGGCAGAGTGCCCCGGCGCACACACCAGGACCAACTCCGAAAAATAAACCGATAGTTGCAGCCGGCAGGTAGGCGCACAAGGCCGCCGCATAACCGGTTGCACGTTCTATGATCATGAAAAGCAGCAGGGAGCAGGCAATGGACAGAGCCGTAAGAACTGTTTTACGCCGCCTGGATGCCAGGGGCAGTTCGTGTATGGAACATTTTGACACGAGAGAACGTACAGAGACGAGGCGATCCTCTGTACATGTACGGAACATCTTCGGCATACGCATTCTTTTTTTTGATGTAGCAGTTTCTTTGTTCCGGTGTGCCGGTCTGTTTTCAATGCCGGGTATTTCAGCCGGTCCCGGCCTTAACTGTCAAGGGTGGTAAGCCCTTCGCGGATGGCGAATTTGGTTAAGGCTGCGATGCTGCGTATATTGAGCTTATCCATGATCTGCCGCCGATGTGTTTCAATTGTTTTCGTGCTGACATTAAGCCGCGACGCTATCATTTTGGTCGTGAGTCCTTCGGCAATCAGTTGCAGAACTTCGCGTTCACGGGACGTCAGTACCGTTGAGGCCGATTGTACATTCATAGGCAGGTTGCGGATATAGTCTTCAATAACGATACCGGAAATGCAGGGGCTTAAAAAAACCCGGTCGGACATCACCGCACGTATGGCCTGTACCAGTTCTTCAAAAGCGCAGTCTTTGAGAAGATAGCCGACAGCGCCGGCATTAAGCATTTCCATAATATAGCGCTTGTCGGCATGCATGGAAAGAGCGATGATTTTAACGCCGGGATAATCGGCGAGGATTTTTTTTGTCGCTTCAATACCGTTCATGTCCGGCATGGTTACATCCATAATGATGATATCGGGTGAGAGCCGTTGCACCATATCCAGGGCCATGCGGCCGTTTTCAGCTTCAGCCACTATTTCCATATCAGGCTCTTTGGCAACAAGGGAGCGAAGGCCTTCGCGGATTATTTTATGATCGTCACTTACAAGGATTTTCATTTTCGGCAGTTTCTCCATTACTACTTAATAAAGAGGTTTGCGATAGGTTGTGCACCATACCGGTGAAATGTGTTTTGTAAACAGGGTGCCGGGTTCCGCGAAGTATACACCGCCATCATTTGCGTATCCCCATTTTGTACTCTTTTAACAGATTGTATGTTAAATGGAAATCGGGAGATTCCTGAAAATTTCCTTCGGAAAACCTGATGGAAGCAGGGTGCCCAATCAGCTAGTTGTCCAGGGAGGTAAGCCCCTCGCGGATGGCAAATTTGGTCAATTCGGCAATACTGTGAATGTTGAGTTTGTCCATAATCTGTCGCCGATGGGTCTCAATGGTTTTTGTGCTGACGTTAAGACGGGCGGCAATCTGCTTGGTTGTCATGCCTTCGGCAATCAGTTGCAGAACTTCACGTTCTCGGGATGTCAGTACTGTAGAGGCCGAGTACCTGTTCAGAGGCAAGTTGCGAATGTAGTCCTCAATAACGATACCGGCTATTCCCGGGCTTAAATACGTACGGTTATCGATAACGGTGCGTATGGCATGGGTCAGCTCTTCAAAGGCGCAATCTTTCAACAGGTACCCCATGGCGCCGGCATTCAGCATTTCCGTGACATAACGTTTGTCTGAATGCATTGAAAGGGCGATTACTTTTATCTGTGGACAATCGGTGAGGATTTTTTTTGTCGCTTCGATGCCGTTCATGTCCGGCATGGTTACATCCATGATGATGATATCGGGCGAGAGTTGCTGTACCATGTCCAGGGCAATCCGGCCGTTTTCAGCCTCGGCCACGATTTCCATATCGGGCTCCTGGGCGATAAGCGAGCGCAGTCCTTCACGAATTATTTTATGATCATCACTAATTAGGATTTTTATACTCATTGCCCGGCCTCATTTTAATGGTCTTTTGCCCCTAAGAAATTATTCATGTAAATTAGTATATTTTATAGTAATTATGATACATTGGCAATACTAATCTTTCTTTTTTTGCGAATTATGCCTACAATATACCTATAAAGGACCTAATTTTGTGCGGTAGTGATCGAATTTGCGAAGCCCAGAATCGAAAAAAGACGAAAATCAAAGGAGTTACTCGCTAAAATGGTCGCAATAGAGACTTTTTTGCTTTGTAAAACAGTTTACTGCATCAACAGCGGCCCTGTAAAACTGCCTTCATTACAATTCAAAATTGTCCTGATTGGCTTTGAGCCATTTATCAATCGACATGGTATCATGGGCGGGATCGATCCTGAGCAGGCTTTTACTGCTTGAGTGCGACGGCTGGTAGAAGAAGATTCGGGCCTTCTTTGAAAGACGGATGCTGTACACATGGTCGGCACAGTGGTGCCGGTGCAGGTTCAGCCCCGGGCTGGCCGTATCGGTGATATCGAAACGAATAAGGGTGTCAACCACTTTTTTGAGCAGTTTAAAATCGCTGTGAAAAAGATCTTCCAGGTCTTTCGTAAAACTTGGAGTGATCGTGCAATTTTTCAAAACCGTCTGCAGTATCTCGACGATTCGCGTGTAGGCTTCGGGGCGGTCCTTTTGTTCCTGATCCCAGGAAGCGATTTCGGCATCGGCCAACTCGGTTTGCAGCAGGCCCACCAGCTTTTTATGTTCGGCAAGGTCTTGACTCAGTTCGGCGGTTCGTTCACCGCTTTTCTGGGCCATGCCCAGGTAGAACCTGATCATTCGGATAAGCGGGTTCGGACTGACCGGTTTGGGGATATAATAAACGCACTCATAGTTCTGGGATTCTTCGATATCTTCGCCTTCCATCCCGGTCAACAGTATGATCGGCAGGTACGGGTGGTCTTCCCTGATAAATGGAATAATTTCAATGCCGCTTAACCCCGAGTTTTCAAAGTGTACATCCAGCAGGACCAGGTCCGGGGTAACAGTGCCCTGTTTGAGAAATTCAATAAAGGAGAGGGGGTCCTGATAGCCGTCAAACCGTAGCGCTGGAAATGCATTCGTGAGAATATCTTTGACCACTTCATGAATGCGCGGTTCATCATCAACCAGCACTATATGAATATCCTTGTCAAAGTATTTTTGTTCCATCAAATCCCTTTCATACGTATTATGCCGATTGTGCGAAACTGCATGGGATTGAAAAGGTTACCTCAAGACCTGCTTCATCATCCAGAACACGGGTGTTTTCAGCGTGGACGTTTATGCCCATGCGCTCGCCGAAGAATTTTACAAAGAGCGTACCCTGCCCGGGTTTTTCCCCTCCCCGCTTGCGTGACGGCACGGGCTCCTGATAGAGCCTGCCGATTAAGCTCGACTGGACCCCCCCGCCGTTATCAATGATTTTCAGTCGGGCACGAGGACCGGAGCACGTGAAGGTAAGGCGCACTTGAGGGGTGAAAGCATGTGTTTCGCCGCTCCGCAGCATTTCAATACGTTTATAGTCAAGGGCGGCCTGACTGTTCCGCACAGCGTTTAACACCATGTCCCAGACCTTGTTGCGGTCGACGACCACCCGGGACGGGTTGTCCTTCCAGTCCTGGTCGGATATCTCTATGCTGCCGCTGTTGCGTTTAATCGACGTGTCGAGATTCCACGAAATAAATTCATACAGTTCAGAAAGCGTTACGGTTTCAAGGTCAAAGGTCAGGCGGAGCTCAAGGTTGCGCAGGTGCCCGATGATGTTTTCTTCAAACGGCAGTATGATCTGCTCATACAGTTCGCGCTCCTTAACTGATGGGAGATCGTTAATGATGTCGTGAATATTGGATTTCCAGGCCCCTTCCAGCAGTTGCAATTCATCCTTGACAATGTTGGCCTGGGCAATGAGGTCTTTTTTCAGCTTGCGGCTGGCCACCATGAACTCAAGATTCTGTTGTCGCTGCCGGGCATCTTCAACGGCCTTTTTCTGGGTCTCCAGGCGCACGTCGGCCGGTGATTTTTTCAACAGCATAATCAACAGGAGGCCCAGTGAAAAGGCATAGAGCATTAAAAAAGACTTGGCCAGGAACAGGCGGCCCCCGTAAATAATAATGCCGTGGTCCCAGAGCATTTTTGAGAACACGGCCACAAAAAAAAGATTGAAGAATGTAACATAGACCAGTGTTTTGCGTCCGCCCATAAGCCATGAAAAATAGATACCGGACAGGGACAAGAAAACGCAGAAATTATAGAGCCTGATGGGGTTCACCACCACAATTTCCACGGCGAGATATGCCAGTATGTACATGCCGGCGAGCGTAATAAGGCTCATGTTGCTGGCTTTTGTTGCTATGCGGTTAAAAAGTCCTTTTCTGGACATGCGAACAACTCCAACGGTTTCAATGCGTATGCTGCTGTATCCGGGAACATTTACAGCAGTCCGGCCAGCCGCTTCCGGTTGGCCCGGCTCAGGGTACAATCGACATACACGGCATCTTCTTTATAGGCCACATTACCGACAATGCTGTTTTCGTAGAGATCGGCAAGGCAGTCACATTTGCTGTAGGGAACCTTGATGGTTTGTGAAAAAAAGCGGCTTTTAAAAAATTCGGTTATACGGTCGAGCAACAGTTTTTTTGATTCCGGGGATACGGCCGAAGCCAGCAGTGCACCGGGGTATTTTTTTTCCAGAATGATTTTACCGATTTCATCGGGGTAGAGATCGGTTTTGTTGAATACCAGCAGGTGGGGAACATCGGCTGCGCCGATTTCCTCAAGCACGCTGTTGGTTGTCTGGATGTGTTCGTCGCGGGCGGGGTGGTTGATATCTACAATGTGCAGTAACACGTCGGCGTCGCGGACAACATCGAGAGTCGAGCGAAAGGATGCAACCAGGCCGTGAGGCAGGTTGCGGATGAACCCGACCGTGTCGGAGAGAAGTATTTCGGGTCTGGCAGCCGTTTTCAGCTTGCGGGTTGTGGAATC
>JANQGV010000102.1 GCA_028282925.1 Thermodesulfobacteriota bacterium | reverse complement strand
GGATGACGAAATCATTGTACATAACATCGCGGCGGTTTACCCCGTATCCGTCCGCAATAAATTTGTCCTCAGCGCTGCGTGCATGGACGAACACAATGTCCACATCCCCGTTCTGTCCAAGGCGCAGGGCCTTGCCGGTACCAACGGCAATAACATCAACTTTGACATCACACATCTTTTCAAACGGTGGTAATAGAACCTCAAGCAAACCTGAGTTGTCCGTGCTGGTTGTGGTAGACATTTTAATCCGTTCCTGGGCCAGCACCGCACCGGGAAGCAGGAGTGCAATTGCCAACAGCACACATAAAATCCTGTTTCTCATAATAGTCTCCTTTCCCCATGGGGAATAAATTAATTGCCCATCATATAGAACAATATGTCTTTGTGCAACTACTGTTTATTGAGCATAGCCAAAAAACAAAAAAAACTCATAAAAGGAGTTATCTTTATATGCCAGTCCGACTCCGCTCAATACATCTGAAAGGACGGCCCCGGTCAGCACGAGAAACAGATCGCTTTTTTCCGCAAAATTGGGGGCTGAAAAAGAGCCCGCAAACACCGGGCCGACGGCCAGATACAGGCCGAAACCGCTATACGAGCTGATGAGAAGGGTGCCGTTTGTTTCAAAAGACAGGGTTGTCGTTGCTTCCTCCACCAGGTCGGAATAAATAAAGGTGGTGAAGGACCTTCCCGAAACCGTCTGGCCCCAGGAGGAAGCAGGCAGTATCAGCAGGAACACGACTGCAGAGACAAGCCATCCTTTGTGTATTTGCTGGATTATTGTAGCCATGAGAAATTGTCTCTCGTAATAATTCGGGGAGGAGAGAATACCTTTCTCCTCCCCCGGGTTTTTTCGTTTTACTTAATGGTAATTGACAGCATATTCATAAGGGTGCCGTCTTCCAGGTCCTGTTCAATTCGGGTAAGCACAGCAGCAACGCCCGGCGATGCAGCGTTTTTGAGCATATCGATACAGGCAAGGGCTTGATCCAGCTGTGACGGGCTTGCGATTGCAGGACGACCGTTAACCAGATCGACAAGTATCGGCTGCAGCGCAGTAAGGGTCTCCGACAGAGCTGTGCGCAGTTTTGAGGAAAACAGGGTTTTTGCAGCCAGTTCGGGAGCAATACGATAATACTGTTTAACATACGCGGGACCTGCATCGCTTTGTGCCAGCACCGTATCCCTGAACTGACGGCACAGGGCCACAACCGAACCGGAACCGGCAATCTCTATCGGGCAGGTTGCATTGTCGGATCCTTCGGTAAGGGTAAAGTCCAGAACAGATGTTTCATTGTTGGATACGGTAGTACTGTCGCTCAGGGAGGTATAGCCGCCGGCAGAGACGGTCACGGTATACGTGGCAGTATCTGGACCGCACACCACGCCGTTTAAAGCAAAGGTTCCGTTATCGTCGGTAAGGGTTGCGTATCCGCCGGTGGTCGTGGCGACTTTGGCTTTGGCTATGGGGTTGCCGGAAGCATCGGTTACGATACCCTCTATTGCGCCGTTGCGCAAGTATCCGTAAATAAGCACCTGGCTGTTGTCTACATATGTCCAGCCGCCCTCATTCCAGTTAAAATCGGTTGTTCCTTCCGGCAGCGGCTCAACCCGGAACGCTGTTGCTGATCGGGGTGAATTTCCGGCATTATGGTCGGTAATATCTTCATCTTCATCATAGGGCCAGATAACGTTCTGGTTTTCGGAAGTCGACAACTGGTCGGGCGGGCCGGGATTTTTCTGGGGCGGAACCACCCGGTAGGGGCCTTCGCCTTCCAGTTTGTTTTCGGTGGTCAAATAACCCTTATCAAGGTAGACGCCGTCGCGCTTATACGCCAGCAGGCATTTCAGCCCCTGATCGTTGGTAATGATCTGACCATTTTCGCGGCCTTCACATCCGGCGGCGCTGTAATCAACCCAGCCGCCGTTGGTCTGGTCGGCATCTGCATCGTAATAAAAGCTTGCCTGGGGGTATTCGCCTTTGATCCAGTAGCTGTCGCCGCCTTCTTCCATGTCAAAGGTCTGTGACCAGCCGTCAGGGGCAAACACGGTGATGCTTTCGGCTTTGCTGCGCATACCGGCTTCATCGAGCAGCGTTTCCAGGGTAATACCTTCGTATTCGCAATAAAAGTCATTACCATCCGAGCCACCGCGGCTGGTGTTCATCAGCATGAACTGTTTGTGTACTTCCAGTGCCTCGAGTTCCTGAAGTGTGTACACAATGCTGGGTGCCGATACCTTGGTGGGATCATCGTCGGCGTTGCCGGGGAAACGTATCGCGTCAAGTTCCGTTTTGTTGGAGTAGGTATCATTGTCCGAATCCATTGATTCTATGGCGGTCAGGGCTGAAACACTGCGCCCGGCGGACAGATAGTCTTGGCCGAACTGATTCAGGGTATCGTTGACATTACCGCTTCCGTCATACCCATAGGTCATATGGCACCACTGGCAGCTGCCGACGGATACGAAATTACCGGGTTTCTTTTCATATTCTCCGCCGGAGTGGCACAGGGAACAGTCGTCAAGCTTTGTGCCCACAAGGTGCGGGTAGGCCTGCTGAAACTTGGGGGCGTCCTGCTCATCCATATGATGATAGGCGCCATACGCCGTGGCTCCGAAAATCCATAAACAAATCATACTTATACCGATAATTTTTTTCATGCTCTTCCTCTCCTCTGTGAAATTAATAGTGTCATTAAAACTCCAACTGAAACCGGGTAATCCAGGCATGTTCGGAATCTTCATAGTAGGAATACCCTTTCCAGTGTGTGCCGAGATACAGTGGATCTTCAAACTTTGTATGACTGTAATTCAGGGTTACGCGCATCATGGCGTTCAAATACCAGTTGATTCCAAGGGTAAAGGCTTTGGTTTCCCGGATACTGAAACCCTGGTTGACAAGGGAGCGGTACACAACCCGGCCGGCTTCGAACTCCTGATAGCGAAAACCGATTCCCCAGGCGCCCCAGTTGCGCTTTCGCGGATCAAAATTGTTGTGGGGGCGAATTTTTTGCAGCACCCCTCCTTCTAGGGACGGTTTTTCCCCGGTCAGCATTAACAGGAATCCGGCGTACCATCCCCGCATATCAAAATCGAATTGGGTTGTGTCCGACAGGCGCACGTCCCGGAATTCGGCGCGGATATATTCGGCCATCAGCACCAGCGGCCCGCAGGAGTAGGCAAATTCAAAACCGTAACGCTCGAGGGCGTCAACCTCCTGGGTCATGTGGAATTTGGCCCGGGCCTGCACCGTGAAGAATTTGGTGCGGGCCGGTGTTCGTACGGCAAAATTAAAATCGGAGGTATCAAGCCGGGCAAAGGCATAAGACCCCCCGATGTGAAGGCCCTTCAGCAAAGAGGGGCCCCATTTGCGAAACGGCTGCAAAACCAGGCGCCCGGCAATTTCCTTGTCGTCTTTCTGGTCGCGGCGTTCGGCATCGCGCCCGTCACCGTTAAAAATCCCAAGGGCATACTGAATCGTTTCATCCAGCACAACGCCATGTATCATCAACCCGACATCCCGGACCGGCGTCAGGTAGTGAGCCATGGAGCGCTCATTAAAGGGCAGGTATTTATCTGAGGTCAGCTGTTCAAGGCCAAACGGCTCTTTGAACTGACCCAGGCGGATTTGCAGGAAGGGATAATAGTCGTAATTAATATAGGCGTCTATCAGGCGGTTGCTGCTGCTTCCTTCCAGTTCCGCTTCCAGTTTGTATGAGAAAAATTCATACAGCCTGCCCTGCATCGAAATGCGGGCCCGGCGGATGTCAAAATCGTTATCCACCGGATAGTGGTTGTCAAAAAGTATGGCATCGGACTGAATAACCCCGCCGATGCGGTTGGTGAAAGTCTTTTTGTCTTTTGTCCGAATATGCAGGCCATCCTCAAACACCACTTCCACATCGTTTTCCAGTTGCTGCATAAGCTGTGTCTGCTGCCGGGCGTCTTCGGCTTCTTCTTTAACAAGGATTTCCTTGATGGTTTCTACTTCCTGTCGGTTTAAAAAACCTTTGCTTTCCAGAATTTCCAGCAGCTTGCGGTCCGCCAGTTCACCGGCCACGGCTGCGCGGCACATCAGGAGCAGTCCGAGAAAGAACAGAACGTGGAGGAGTTTTGATTTTGCTGATCTCATATTTTGCCTAAACAGTGTTTTTGCTGCGGTGGCCCCTTGGTTCGCCGTATATGAAAAAAGCCGACACCCGTACTGATCGGGGGCCGGCTTTCAGAAGCAGGCACCATGTTATTCCTTCTCCGAGTACGGGAGACAAACCCTTTTCAAGATTTGCCCTTTCGGCCATTTTTCATAGCCTGACAAAGGCCGTAGAGCCACAGCTTTGGAAATATTGCGACCAAATATTCCTTTAAATTACTAAAAATATTACAAACCAACTTTGTCTGTCAACGAAAATATGTTGCTATTTACATATTCTCCATAGGGGCTTTACATTTCTTTTTTTTGGATATAGGGTATGAAAGCAAAGACGTGCTACTAGAAAACCCTTAGCTGAACCACGGGGAGAGGTACTATGGGTGAAGAAAAGCGGCAAAGTCCGCGGGCAAACACCAAAATTGAAATCATGTTTAAGGAATTTGGGGCGTTTATTAAGGTCTACATGCTGAATGTGAGCAATGGCGGCCTTTTTATCAAAACAGATAACCCGTTACCGCTTGAGGCCCCCGTACTGCTCAAGCTCACGCTTCCGGGAGCGCCGGACGCTATGGAAATTGAAGGCCGGGTTGTCTGGAACAACCCCAAAGGCAGGAAAAACTCGTTTCCCAAGGGAATGGGAATCCAGTTTATAAAAATGGCGCCCGAGCATGAAGAGATTATTCAGGGCTTTGTGGACAAGTATCGCAAGGAGATAGAGCATCATTCCCTCATGTAATTTTCTCGTCTCAAAGCAAGCGAGCAATTCTGCTGCGGCTGCCGAACTACCCGAACCTACCGGCTGTACTCGCTCCACCCTCATCAACGTACAAAAAAGTACGCCTCTTCGGCTTCCGGTCCGTGCAGCCGGTATCTCCAGGCATTTCGACACCCTCGCGACGAATTATCGCTTGATTTGGGACTAATGTGTTACCTGCCTTTTTAGTCAATACCGGCAAATCGTTATGCTAAAGTGCTCATCGATTATTTTAACCGGTTAAGGTGATAATATTCCCGGACGGCGTTTGCGGCATCCAGCAGTGCGGCATCGCGGCGGAAGGCTTTGTTGATCTGGCTGGTGGTGCTGTGAAGCGCTTCGGCGGCAAGGCTGAGCTTTCCTTCGGCCTGAAAAAGGAAGTCCAGGATCGTTGCACAAAACAAGGGATACAGCGGGTTTTTGCTGTTGGGGCAAGCAATGGTTGCATTCTGAAAAAGGTGTTCAATGTCGGGGTGAAGCCGGAGTTTTTTTTCAGAACGGGACTTCCGGAGGGAGAAGGCCATTTTTTGTCGCAGGCGTTTCAGTGCCCGATTTTTGTTTTCCAGCTGCGATCGGCTTTCTTCCCCTATGGCCGCGAGCTTTGTCTCCTGGTGGGTGATGCGAACGGCGCTGTAGGTCCGGTTTCGTTTTTGTCCTCCCGGCCCTGATGCGGCATAGGTATCGACTGAGCACTTTTTTAGCAACGCACCGTCATCCAGAACGAGATAGGGATAAGCACCCTCTGGAGAGACAGTAATGGTGTTCATTGGGAATCCCCTGCTGGTCTAAACTTTTTTAAGCCTGCCCGTGAACGGTCAAGATTTTGACGATTTTTCACTCACCGGATTTTTCCCGGCAACACGATAGTATCAAAAAACGGAATGAATGGTTAAAAAAATAGTTCGTAGGCCACGTTTTTATGGTAAGAAACACCGTGAAACCGTTAAAAAACATAGCCAATTATTCAGTTGGTATACTATTTGATTACTAATATTAAATATATTATAACGTAATAGGTCCCGGGTACGCTTTTTTTCAGCGTAATCCGGTTTTGAAATACACGCAACCCGTTTTTATTGTAAGTACATATGCAAACATCACCGGCATATACCTATACACGCAAGAGAATGTTACCGGCACTGCTGGCCGTATTGTTGACTGTGGCTTTTCCGCTTTGCGCCCATGGGTTTCAGTTGGAGCCGATGGCTTCGGTCGGTATTTCGGGGGGGCCAATTTTTTCAATCGCGGTTTCTTCAGACAGTAATAAGTCCGTCTATATCGGTACCGGTACCGGCATTTACAAAAGCATCCAGGGTGAAGATATCTGGACTCCGTCCACAGAGGGACTCACCTCCGACTATATCTATGACATTGTAGTTTTTCCGCTTACCGGAACCACCCTGTACTGTACTGCAGACGACGGGGTGTTCAAAAGCACCGACGGGGGCGAAAAGTGGGCCAGTGCCGGTCTGGATTCACAAACATACGATCTGCTCATAAATCCGGTTACGAAAACCTGGTTTGCCGCAGGTACCACTGAAGGGGTTTTCACCAGTACCGATTCCGGCAGTGCCTGGACCAGCGATGCAACCGGCCCGGATTATGTGT
Organism: Thermodesulfobacteriota bacterium; assembly: GCA_028282925.1. Taxonomy (GTDB): domain Bacteria; phylum Desulfobacterota; class WTBG01; order CAIYCZ01; family CAIRTM01; genus JANQGV01. The sequence continues at coordinate 11,116 of JANQGV010000102.1, read as the reverse complement.
ACTCCCTGGTTGTCGACCCGGACACCCCCGCTACTCTCTACGCCGGCAGCTTTGGGAAAGGTATTTTTAAAAGTACGGACTTCGGCACAAGCTGGAGCAAACTCGACAGCAGCCCCGACAACAACTACCACCTTGCCATTAATCCGGATGATACCGATGTTTTATATTCCGGAACAACCGCCGGCCTGTATAAAAGTACAAACGGCGGTTCAAGCTGGTCTTTGACCGGAACCGAGTTTTCAACCGTTTCGGTGTACAGCGTGGCCGTGGATACCACAAGCCCGGCAAAGCTGTATGTGGCAACTGATAAGGGCGCTTTCAAATCCACCAACAGCGGTTCGGCCTGGACCGCGATAAACAGTGGCTTCGGCACCGAAGGATCGCAAGGACCGTTCGTACGTGAAGTAGCCATTGACCCCGCCGATGAGAAAACCCTCTATGCCGGAACGTACAGCGGCAACAATTATGATGTTGATATGTACAAATCCACCAACAGCGGTACCTCCTGGACCCAGATTAACCGTGAGCTTTCAAATACCCTCGTGCATTCCCTTGCATTCGACCCGGCGGATACAAGCCTTGCCTACGCAGGTACCAGCACCGTAGGAATTCTTAAGAGCACGAACGGAGGCTTGAGCTGGGGGGAGGTTAATGAGGGGTTGCTGAACACCTATGTCCGCAGCGTGGCGGTAAACCCCGACTCTTCAGCCGTATATGCCGGGACCCCCAGCGGACTTTTTGTCAGTTCCGATGCCGGTGAAGCATGGGACGAGGCCGGACCGAGCCATAATATTTATACAATCGGGGTCGATCCGGAAACCACCGACAATCTGTATATAGGAACAAACGAAGGCATTTTTCTGAGCACCGACGAAGGGGAAGCCTGGGTGTCGTTGAACAACAACCTGGCAAACCCCTTTGTATACGGCATCGTTTTTGATCCGGAAGACGACGATACCATTTATGTTGCCACAAACGGTGACGGGATCTTCAAGTCGACCACCGCCGGTGAAAGCTGGGTTGCCGCCAACGACGGCCTGGACAGTAAAAATGTTATTTCTCTTGTTATCAACCCGCTTAATGCGGAAGTATTATATGCCGGTACCTCCGGGGGCGGGCTTTATAAAACAACGGACAGCGGCGATAACTGGGAAAGTGCCGACCTGGACAACGAGAGTTCAACCGTCAATGATGTCGTTGTAAAACCCGACGATCCCGACATCGTCTATACGGCAACCGCCGGTAACGGCTTTTACCGAAGCACCGACGGTGGAGGAACCTGGGATGCCGGAGATACCACCCTTGCCACAAGGGCGGTTTATGACCTTGCCATTGACCCGGATAATACGCAGAGACTGCTCATCGCCCTGAAAGGGGAGATTCTTGTCCGGACGTTCAACACCCCTCCCGATGTTCCCTCTCAGCCGTCTCCCGCCGACGGAGCCATAAATCAGCAGCTCACGAAAACGCTGAGCTGGACCGGCGGAGATCCGGATGTGGGCGATACGCTGACCTATAAAGTCTATTTCGGGACCGACACCAACCCGGAAAACAACCTTGCACAAACCACCACCGTTACCGAATATGATCCGGGCACGTTGCAGCTCAGCCAAACCTACTACTGGAAAGTTGCGGCAGTCGACGGCTACAACGCTGAAACGGAAGGAGACACCTGGCATTTCACCACGATTATCAGCAACCCGCCGAACAAACCATCCGGACCTTCTCCTGCCAACGGCGCAGAGGAGCAGTCGTGGTCGCTTACCCTGAGTTGGACCGGCGGTGACCCGGACAGCGATGATACGGTTTCCTACGATGTCTACTTTGGAACGCTGGCTAATCCGCCCCTGGTGAAAAGGAGCTGGCTTGAAACAAGCTATACACATACGGCACTTTTGCGGCCACTGAACACCTATTACTGGAGAATAGTGGCCCGCGACAATAACGGCCTTGAAACCGGGGGGGATGTTTGGAGTTTTGCGACAGCCCTCATACCACCGGAGTGCGTGATTGAGACCACTTTAGCAGATGAGCCGGCCATGCTTGAGCAGTTGCGGACATTGAGGGATACGGTTCTTGTAAAAACCGATACCGGTAAACGGCTGATAAACAGTTACTATGTCTTATCCCCCGTCTTATTGCGATTTGCCCGGCAAAACCCTGTTTTGACGGAAACCCTGACCGACTTTTACAAAAAAAGAATATTTCCCCTGGTGCAACGCGGTTTGCAAAACGGTGATTTAGAAACATATCAAGCACCTTTGGAAAGTGAGTGCAACAACCTTGATACCGCCTTTTCAAGCATCCAGCCAGCCTTGAAGCATTTCCTGAAAAAGATTAAATCCAGTATAGGCCCTATGTTAAAAGAGCATAAAAACGGTAAAAAGTGAAAATCAATGCCGACACCCATGCTTTTTTAATGATTTTCAATTAAAATTTGTGAAATTTTACTCAAGAAAATCAGCATATCAACAGATATAAATTAAGTGGACTATACTATTTATTCATGATATTTATAAAAACTTGCCCAAAATTTAATGTATGAATCCATTTGGATACATCTGGCTATCCAACACCGTATTTAATTAATTATCCCTATTATGTCGGAAACCATGCATATATTTGCACAGAAACCTTTTAAGCTGTTTGTTACCGTCCTATGCGGGATGCTCCTTTTTGCCTGTGCCAGCGAATACAAAAGTATAAAGCCGGGCTCAAACCTTTTACCGGAACTGCACCATGAGCAACCGTATGTAATCGGCAGTGGCGACAGATTATCAATTCTGGTGTGGGGCCATGATAAGTTAACAACGGAAGCGGTTGTCCGACCGGACGGAAAGATTGCGTTACCCCTGGTAGGGGATGTATATGCTGAGGGCTTAACGGCGGAGGAACTGAAAAACGAAATCGACAAAAGAATGCAGGAGTACATTCAAGAGCCGAGTGTTTCCGTATCTATTAAAGATATTCAAAGCCTGAAGGTATATCTGCTGGGTGAGGTAAACCGGCCCGGTGAATATGATCTTGTTTCGTATACCGATGTGCTGCACGCGCTGGCAATGGCCGGCGGTCTTACCATTTATGCCAAAAAGAACAGGATTCAAATCATCAGAACCACCAATAATGAAAAGATTAAAGTATTTTTTAATTATAACCAGGTAATTAACGGGAAAAACCTGGAACAAAATATTCCTTTAAAATCGGGAGATGTTATTATTGTTCCCTAGGAGACTGCTGGAGAATATCCATCTATCCCGATCATATCGGGATTGCGCTCATCCTTCGTCATTGCAGCGTACAACCACGTACGCCTCATGACTCAGGATTTCGCGCGCCTTGTATCTGAACATTCTCCAGCAGTCTCCCGGGTTTTTATTTCAGAATGGATCCGGTTCGGCATAGAACAAAAGCTGTCGAAGCCTGTTTGGTTGCCATACGACACGCATTAAGCACATGAATATTGAAAAGCACCTTTTTATATCTTTTCTCTCGGTATGCATACTGTTCATTCCCGGGCTATGCTTTTCACAGCATACTCCACGTGCAGACAACAGCGGCGGAAGCTACTATTTACCGGACATACTGCCTGATCGATTGCATCTTGAAGTTGACCCTGAATTTTCATGGCGTTTGTATTATGAAGACAATATCAGCGGTTCCGGAAGCGACAGCGACCTGGAAGACTTCAGCAATAGATACAAGCCGAAAGTAGACATAAAGCTGGATACCACTTTTCTCTCTTTGACCGGTTCGAGTGAAATTGAGGTTATTGAATACATTGATGAAAAGGAGTGGAATACCGTCGATCAAGACCATGAACTCACCTTAAAATACAAACCCTCCCCCCGGGCTGAAGTGTTTATCGGAGGGTCATATTCTGTTGAAACAGATCCGGACAGGTATTTTGAAGACGACGGCAGCCTTGGCGGAGGATTTCTGGTAAGAAGAAACAAAAACAAAACAAAATATTTCAGTTCCGGCTTTGACTATTCCCTATCAGCAAGAAGCTCTATAAACGGTTTTTGCAGTTTTTCAAACTTTGAAACGGGAGTTACCGACGACAGTGACTTTTATACGGCAAGCGTTTCATATTTATATAGTCTCAGTAAAACAACAACGCTGGACATCACCGGCTTTTACAGCCTGTTTGATTATACATTCGGCGGTGATGCGCAAGACGGAGACACGGAATTTCTGGAGGACCTTGTAGCCGGCGTAGATTCATTCGAGCTGTTTTTTGATTCGGACTATGAATTGGAGAATTATAATATTGCGGGCGGTCTAAAACATTCATTCAGCGATGACTGTACCCTTAATTTTAACCTCGGCTGGCGCTATACTAAAAACGACAGCACCAATAAAACCGTAGATCCGGCAACCGGGGAAACGATAACCGAAAACGATACCAGCAGCGGAGACGGTTTTACTTTTAACATTGACTTTGAAAAGAAGTTTGCCGACACCCGGCTGAAAATACGATTGAATCAGAATGTCGGTAACAGCCCGAACACCGGTGCTTCCTATGAAAATCTGCGCCTTATCGTGTCCCTTTCGCAGGCATTTACCGAGCGCTTTAAATCGGCAGTCTCTTTACAATATAATAAGCAGGACACGGAAAAAGGTGATGAGTTCGGTAGGGGGATCGATAGAGATTCATATTACGCATCAGCCGGTATAACATATCAATTGAACAAAATATGTACCCTTGGCCTGAGGTATAACTATTCTAAAACAAAGAACGATATTTCAGGTTCGGACTCAGACAGAAATACCGTTTATTTTTCGGTTACTTTAATTCCACAGCGTCCATATACTATTTGGTAATGGAAAAAACAGTTCAACAAATCATTCAAGAATATCTCGACCTTTTGCGGCGCGGGAAATATTTTATTATTGTTCCGGTTGTTATTGCCGCTATTCTCGGCAGCGCCGTGGCGTATAAGCTTCCCGAGATTTACCGGTCAAATGTGAAGCTGTTATATGTTCAAAACCGCGCACCGGCGTTTGAAGAACTTCAGACGGTTCAGATTTATCTTGAAGCCGCTATCATGTTTGTTGAATTTATGGCGCTCAGTCACAGTAATTGCCTGAAAATGATTACGGAACTGAACCTGTATCCGGAGCTTGCCGCAAAACAAGTCCCGCAAGCGGAAATCATCAAGCATATGAAGGACAATTATAAAAACAAGTTGGTGTATACCAGTGTTCAGGGTACCGCCGGCCGAACCGAAGAAGTTGTTACGGGTATAAAATTTTCATTTGACCATGGCGACCCGGAAAAGGCCTATGATGTTGCCAACCAGCTGGCCACGAATTTCGTCGTGTATTACCGCGAGTTTCGGGAGAGTTTCGCCATGGATTCCTCCTCCTTTTTTGAAGATGAACGCCAGCGCCTGAAGCAGGAAATCAATCGTCTTGATAAGAAAATTTCCGACTTTAAAGAAAAAAACGTTAATGAGCTACCGGAGCTTTTTCAGTCGAACTATCGCATGATCGATTTGTTGAGCCAGCGCCTTTTCGATGTTGATCAGGAAATACAGCAGATGCAGTTGCAAAAACGCAACCTGGAAACAAACCTGGCCACCATTAACCCGCTGATATCAATGGCCGGTATTTCCGGACAGCAAATATTGACCCCGGAAGAAAAGCTTGCGGCGCTCAAGGCTGAACTGGGAATCCTTCTTTCAACGTTTTCAGAAAAGCATCCCGATGTAATCAGAGCCCGGCATGAAATCGCCATGCTCGAAAAGACGGTTGCCGAGAGACGCCAGAAAAGAGAAAGCACGAAAAGCGGTGACGGTAAAACCGGATATTTTTCCAGCCTTATGGAAGACGGGGATTTAGACGGCGCCTACAATCCGGCCTACATCCAGTTGTTGACACAACTGGAAGACCTTAAAGTTGAAATTGAGTCTCTTAAAAAAGAAAAAAAGAAGGTTGAAAATGAATTGTTCGAATATGAAACGCGGGTCGGCAGAACGCCCCTGGTTGAAAAAGACTATCAGGCCATGGAACGCGACCGCCAAAATGCACAGCGTAGATATAATGAACTTTCGGATCAGGTATTAAAACTTGAAAGTGCCGCCGCTCTGGAAAAACGTGAAATGGGGGGCGGACTGAAGTTACACCAACCGCCCAGCTATCCCCTTTCCCCTGTTAAGCCGAACCGTCCGTTTATTATTTTAGGGTCGATTTTTGCAAGTATGGTTTTCGGCGTTGCGATGCTTCTGGGATGGGAATATCTAACGCAAACGGTGAGAACGCCGCAGGACTTTGAGAATATTTCAACACTACCGGTACTTGTGGAGATTCCACTTATCGGCGTTAAACCCAATAAAAAAATGCTCCGTATGCAAAAGTATGCCATACGCATAGGCTGCATAGTCCTCATCGCCGGGGTTGTTTTCCTGGTAGACGCGTTTTATATGGATGTTGACGTTCTTATTGCAAAAATTATTATAACTGTTCGAAAAAAACTGGTTCTTATGGGTTTGTAGGGACACGGTATGAGTAAAATAAAAGACGCCTTGCAGAAAGCAAAAAGAGAAGGAATGATTTCCGACCCCTTCGCCAAAACAGAATCAAAAGGGTTTGCGGTTGAAGGCGAGTCGCAAACAAGGGTCGTCGATTATACAGAAGAGGCAGTTAGAAAACATAAAATACTCACTCCGTATTTTGAAGACCATAACCTCAGTGAACGATTCAAGCTGCTGAGAACAAAGCTTATTTCCGAAACGCAGTCAAAGGACGAACGAAGCCTTTTGATCACCAGTACCCTGGATCAGGAGGGTAAAACGTTTACTGCCGTTAACCTGGCCATTACGTTTGCCCGGGAAGTCGACCAAACCGTATTGCTTGTGGACGTAAACCTTCATAACCCGTCTATTTTGAAATTTTTCGGCATTGAAGAAGATGTCGGCCTGGTTGATTACCTTATGCATAACCGGCCCCTTTCAGAACTGCTTGTGCGCCCCGGCATTGAAAAACTGGTGATATTGCCGTCCGGCAAACCTGTGAAAAATTCCGCAGAACTGTTACGGTCGCTCAAGATGAAAGAGCTTGTAAAAGAGATGAAAAACAGATACGCGGACCGCTATGTTTTTTTCGACGCCCCGTCCATGTCCAATAGCGTTGATGCAATGGTGTTGTCCGAATATGTAGATAAAACCCTTTTTGTTGTCGAATCAGGCAGGGTACAGCCTCAGCAATTGTCGGAGTCCTTGAATCTTTTAAATACCGATAAAATTCTGGGCTCGATACTGAATAAAAAGAATTAACCGCAGACGTTGTGTATCATTGTTATGTACGAAACGTATTACGGCTTTAAAGAAAAGCCTTTCACCACATTGCCGGACCCCGACTTTTTGTATATGAGCAAAAAGCATGAGATGGCCTTGACCTATCTTGAATACGGCATCTCCTCTCTGGCGGGTTTTATGGTTCTTACCGGCGAGATCGGATCCGGGAAAACTACCCTGCTCAATTACCTTCTTAAAAAGATAGACGACCATTCAACAAATATCGCCCTGGTTTTCAATACAAGCTTTAACCCGGTTGAATTTCTGGAAAGTATTCTGCGGGAATGGGGGGTTGCGTGTAAAAATGCCGGCAAAGCGGAGCTGTATGATATTTTAAACACCTTCCTGATCAGCGAATATGAAAAAAAGAGACGCGTCATTCTTATTATTGATGAAGCGCAGAATCTGCCTTTTGAGACACTCGAAGAAGTGAGAATGCTTTCAAACCTGAATGACGAAAAAAGACCGCTTCTGCATATCATTCTTTCGGGGCAGCCGTCTTTGAAGAACAGGTTGAATACCCCCCAGATGGAACAGTTGCGGCAGCGTGTTTCAGTGCACTACCATCTTGATCCCCTGGATACTGAAGAAGCCTTCAATTATATTGAATCTCGACTCGCAAAAGTCGGGGGCCAGGACCATTCGATTTTTACTCCCGAAGCTCAAGAAAAAATCTATGCGTGTTCTCGCGGCGTTCCGAGATTAATCAACCTGGTGTGCGACTTGGCGCTGGTGTATGGATATGCCGAACAGATTAAACCGATAAACGATTCAATCATTGAAATGGTTGTTGAAGACCGAAAAAGTATGGGGCTCGGCATGGGCGACGGGCTTGACCTTTCGGACGGCAGCGACGACGCCTTCTTCTCACATGAACCGGAAAATATTGTCAGGCTGGAAAAGAAAATGCGGGAACTGAAAGAGAATGTCTATGATCTGGCGCTCCTAGTGAGAAAAATGATTAAAATTAAAGATTATGTCGGGCTTCACCAGCGTGAGATTAAAGAGTTGCGCGAGAAAATAAAAACAATGGAAGAAAAGTTTTCCAGTTCAGTATACCAGGAGATGTTTTTAAATATTATCAGGGAGTGGGAAAATGCAAACGCTCATAAAGAGAATAAGCACTAGAAAAGCATCGATAGGAATTATCGGGCTCGGGTATGTCGGTTTACCGCTTGTCATTCGGTTTGCTGAAGAAGGCTTTTCTGTTTTTGGTTTCGATATCGACCGGAAAAAAGTCGATAGCATCAATGCCGGAAAGAGCTTTATAAAGCATATCGCCTCGGATAAAATTGCATCTTTTGTCCGCCAGGGACTTGTTAAAGCCTCAGATAATTTCACCGGCCTGAAGAAGGTCGATATCATCATTATCTGTGTGCCGACTCCTTTGAATGAAATGCGCGAACCGGATCTTCAGTATGTTGAGAAGACCGGAGAGGCAATTGCAAAGAATTTTCGCAAGGGGCAGCTCATCAGCCTTGAGAGCACCACCTACCCTGGAACAACCGATGAAATTCTTCTGCCTCTTTTAGAAAAAGAGGGGAAATATAAAGCGGGCAAAGATTTTTTCCTGGTCTATTCGCCGGAGCGGGAAGATCCCGGAAATAAAAATTTCACCACGAAAACAATTCCCAAGGTGGTCGGCGGGCTTACCCCCGCATGCCTCAAGGCCGGCAAAGTGCTGTATGAGCAAATTATTGACGAGGTTGTACCTGTTTCCTCAACGCGCGCCGCGGAAATGACCAAGCTGCTGGAAAATATCTACCGCTGTGTCAACATAGCGCTGGTAAATGAGATGAAAATTCTCGGCGACCGTATGGGGATCAATATATGGGAAGTAATTGAAGCGTCCTCCAGCAAGCCGTTCGGCTTTTCGCCGTTTTATCCCGGCCCGGGCCTGGGCGGGCATTGTATTCCCATCGACCCGTTTTATCTTTCGTGGAAGGCCAGGCAATATGACTTTACTACAAAGTTTATCGAACTGGCCGGTGAGATCAACACCTCGATTCCCTATTATGTTATCGGAAAAGTGATGGAAGCCCTGAATACCCGCGGGAAAAGCCTCAAAGGCGCAAAAATTCTTGTGCTCGGTATTGCTTATAAAAAAGATATCGACGACGACAGGGAATCACCGTCTTTGAAGCTCATTGAAATACTGCAAACAAAAGGGGCCGTTATCCGGTACAATGATCCCTTTATTCCCCGGCTTAAAAAGACCAGAAAATATAACTTCAACCTGCAATCGGTCGAGCTTACCAAAAAGCTGCTTTCGTCGGTGGACCTTGTCTTGATCGCCACGGACCACAGCGAGTATGATTATGAATGGATCGGAAAACACGCTCCGCTGGTTGTGGATACCCGCAATGCCATGAAAGAAAAGAACTTCAAGCGCAAGCTTTTTCGGGCGTAACCATCGGCAGGAACAGCTTTGGGGAAACAGGTGCTCAGCGTTTGTATTTCAGTTCTTTTTCCGCTTCCCGCTTCATATCTTTCTTGCGAATATCTTCGCGCCGGTCGTGCAGCTTTTTGCCGCGCGCAAGGGCCATTTCTACTTTTACTTTACCCCGCTGATTAAAATAAATGCGCACAGGCACAAAAGACTGACCCTTTTCCCGGATTTTACCATACAGCTTTTTAATTTCACGCTTGTGAAACAACAGCTTGCGTTTACGTAAGGGCTCGTGATTGAACCGGTTGGCGTAGGGGTAGGGGCTGATGTGCATGTTGATAATGTATATTTCGCCGTCGGCTATCCGGGCGTAGCTGTCCTTAAGGTTTACCGCTCCACGGCGGCATGATTTTACCTCACTTCCCTGAAGCACGATGCCGGCTTCAAAGGTATCCAGAATATGATAATCGTGGCGGGCCTTTTTATTCTGGGCTATGATTTTTTTTTCCATTGTTTTATATCCTTACCGATGTCCTTGCCTAGGACCATTGATTTCCCGGTGAGCTTTTCTCGACCATGCTGTGTTGCTGAATGAAAGAGCGGCGGCATAGAGGCGGGGCCGTCATGCGCAAAAAGCGTTATAATTTTTCCCGGGCAATGAAAATTCCCTTGTCGACTTTCGAGAAAAATTCCTGGTAAAAGGCGGCATCCTGGATCTGCACGATTTCCATAACGGTACCTTTATTATCAAAGGTCTTCATTTGAAAATTAATACGAACGCGGGTCTGCTTTCCATGAGCACTGACATTGCCAGAGCACTCAATGATGCTGTTCTTTATCCAGCGGTCTTCCTTGTCCCGGAACAGGCGCTTAAAAAAGCCGCGGTCTTCCAGGTCGACCTCCTTGGTGGCGGTTATGAGGCCCAGGGTGACATCTGCGTTTTTAACGATAAAAAACTGATCCTGAAGCACGTTTAACAGCGCTTTCATAACCATGAGCGTATCCTTGGTTTCATATGAGCGGGTCTGGAACTCCCGAATACGCAACTGGGTCATTTTAGGGTCAATGCCGCCCCGGGGGGTTGCACAGCCGCCCAGCATGCACGCCAGACACAAAAATATGAGAATTTTTTTCATATGCCCCTACACAGATGCTTAGAATTTACTCATGTGATATGAAAACGTTTCAACGAGACTGTTTTTGTCGTACTTGATTATGACGGTCAGGGTTCTCTGGGTCGTGCTTGAAGCACCTGAGCTGCGGGAAGCCCCGCCTCCCACAACACCTCCCAGAAGCAGGCTTGAGCCGGCTATGCCGCCGGCCCCGGCGGCACCCGAAATATCGCCGCTGCTTTTGGGAGGTGTTGTGGGGGGCGGGGCTTCCCGCAGCTCAGGTGCTTCAAGCACGACCCAGAGAACCCTGACCTTCA
>JANQGV010000056.1 GCA_028282925.1 Thermodesulfobacteriota bacterium | reverse complement strand
TGACCCGCTGCTTTGGGTTTCCCCGAAACCGTCAGCAGGCAGTCATACAGTTGCGACTGTTTGACCGGTTTGGTCAGGTACGCAGAGAACCCCGCCTTTCTGAGGCGGCCGGCATCACCCCGCCGCCCGATGGATGTAAGCATTACCAGGGCGGTATTCTTCAGACGGGGATCGGTTTTGATAACCTTACCGAAGGCTTCGCCCTCCTCTTCCGGCACATGCATTTCCAGGATGGCGATACGATACGGGTCTTCTGCGTCGGAGGCTGCGCGCAACGCATCCTGTGCGCCGGACACACTGACGGCTTCTTCATACCGGCAGCCCCAGTCGTTCAGGTAGCCGGTAATAACCTGCCGGTTGGTTTCATTTTTATCCATCACAAGTACCCGCAGGCCACGGATATCTTCCTTGCCTTTCGAAACCTCTTCCGCAACACCGGTCTGTTTCTGCAGCACTGCCGTAAACCAGAAACATGATCCCTTGTCCTGCTCACTCTCAACACCGATGGTTCCGCCCATCATGGCGGCAAGCTGTTTGGAAATAGCCAGACCGAGCCCCGTGCCGCCGTAGTTCCGGGTTGTGGAAGCATCCAGTTGCGAAAACGATTGAAAAAGGCGGTCACGGTCTTCAGGGCTGATGCCGATCCCCGTGTCCGTAACACTGAACCGTACGGTGGCATGGGTTTCGGTTTCCTTATCGAGCGTAACCCGGATTACCACCTCGCCCTTCTCGGTGAACTTCAGGGCATTGCCCACCAAGTTAATGAGAATCTGGCGCAGCCGTCCCGGGTCCCCCTGCATGAGCGATGGAACTTCGCTGTCGATGACCGTTGCAAAGTTCAAACCCTTTTCATGAGCTTTCATTGCCAGGGGATCAACGGTATCTTCAACCGTGAGCCGCAAATCAAAATCCAGAGCCTCTATCTCGAGCTTACCGGCTTCAATTTTGGAAAAATCCAGAATATCATTGATGATCACCAGCAGGGCTTCGGCGCTCTTTCTGATGGTGTCACCGCAATCCTGCTGCTCAGGAGTAAGCTCGGTGTCGAGCATCAGGCTGGTCATGCCGATAATGCCGTTCATGGGGGTCCGGATCTCGTGGCTCATGTTGGCAAGAAACTCGCTTTTGGCCCGGTTGGCGGCTTCGGCTTCTTCTTTGGCTCGCCGGAGTTCCTCTTCGGCCTGCTTGCGGTCGGTAATATCTTTGGCCACGCCCCGGTAGCCCTTCAGGATGCCGTGCTCATCAATGACCGGTACGCCGCTGGTGACAAGGCACACGCGTTTTCCGTCGCGGGTCAGGTTCCAGTTTTCCAGTTCAATGATCGGCTCTCTTTTTTCGGCAATGGCCTGCAAGACCTTACCGATACGACGGGCTTCGTCTTCCGGCATAAGCTGCAGCATTGATTTGCCGAGCAGGTCCGGCAACGCATACCCCAGAATCTGCCGGGCTCTTCCGGACGCAAATGTGTACACCCCCTGTTCATCAACTTCCCATATCCAGTCACCTGAACTCAAGGCAACGTCATGAAACCGTTCCTCCGATTTTTTCAACTCGGTTTCCGCCCGTTTGCGCTCCTCTATTTCATTGAGGGCTTTTTCCCGCAGGGCCGAAATCTCCTCCACCTGGCGTACAGGCTGGGTCATGTCATCAACCGTAATCAAAAGCAGCTGTTGTTCAGGATCGTCACCGGGAATCCGGGATACGATTGTCTGCTGGATTCTCATCCCTCCGTCGGGAAGATTGGCGGGGATGACATGGGGATGCAGTTGCGGCGAAAACAATACCGGCGGACCGTCCAGCAACACCAGTTCCAGGCGCCGCAAATACCGTTTCTCCCCCAGGTGCGGAAACCGTTCCAGCAAACTGTCGCCCATAATAGCGGCCCGCTGGATCTCGGTCCATTCTTCCAGCACCCGGTTCCAGAAAATGATACGAAACTGCTTGTCTACAACACAGGCACCATACGGAACCTGATCAAGCAGATAAAATTCAATTGTACTATTCGCGGAGTCCATATGCCGTTGGGAACCTCACCATAAACCGGAAAAAAGTCGTGCCTGCTGTTCGTGAAGCATTATAACCGTACAACAAACAAAGTCAATCATACAAAAATCAGACATTTTATACATAAAAACAAAGATGTATCAAACAAAACATGCGGCCTGAAGGCCATCAGCTGATCAACACATTACCCCGTGTTTTCCGGATTATTGTATCCAGTAAAACTGCTTTAGCGGTTGCGGGAACCTCCACTACTATTTCCGCGAGGTCTGAAAAGTTTTCCCTGACAAGACGGGCACTACCGGTATGCACCACATTCAGCACCGCCGGAAGAACCTGATGATCACACCTGATGGTAACCGTTTCAAGAAGTATCAGCTTTTTTATACCGGCCGACTCAATAAGCTGCTGCGTTACCCGGGTATAGGCCTTTACCAGTCCGCCGGTACCAAGCTTTGTTCCTCCGAAAAAACGCGTCACAACAATAACACTGTTTGTTATGTTCTCCCCGCACATCACGCGGTAGATCGGCTCACCTGCGGTACCTGCCGGTTCGCCGTCATCGGCATGACGAAACACGGCCTGCCCCGCGCCTTCTGCACCCACCCGGTAGGCAAAACAGTTGTGGTCGGCCGAGCGAAACTCGCGTGCAACATCCCGGATAAAGTCTTCGGCCGCCTCCCGGCTGTGAACCTCGGCGCCCGAGGCAATAAAAAGGCTCGCCTTGACCTTCATTTCAGCCCGGTCGGTTTTGCCGATAACGAAATATTCATCACTCATGTGTCGATCTCGTGGCTTCAGTCATATCATGCATTTCTGTCACGGGGAGATAGTATCAGTTTTGCTTCCGGCAAACAAGCCTTGTGGTTTTATATGAAATTTAATGGAGGGGGGAGATGGATATTCTCCGACAGTCTCCAGACCCAAATCAAGCGCGGATTCGTTGCGAGGGTTACGCAGAGCCCGGAGATACAGGCTGCTGCAATATAATCGTACCGGGAGGCTTTTGGAGAATGTTCAGATACAAGGCGCGCAAAACCCTGAGGAGTGAGGCGTACTTGGTTGTACGTCGCAGTGACGAAGGGTGAGCGTAACGTAGTAGATGGATATTATCCGGCAGCCTCCTACAGGCTGCTGCGTTTTTCTTCCAAAGCCTTCAAATACATCTCCGCTTCAAAATAGTAGTAAGCGCCGGAGTCGGGGAAATCATGCTGGATACGTTTCAGGAGGGGGCACAGCTTGTCTTTGTTGCCCATGGGAAGGGCTGTTTGAAACTGATCGATGATTGAAAGCTTTTCATCCAGGCGTACCCTCTGCACAAAGTGGCCGGAAAGATGCTGAAGATTGAGTTCCCGCATGATGATTTTACGCAGAAGCTGGAATATCTGCTGCGGAAAATCGCCGAACAGAATCGTCATCCAGCACTCAGTGTTCAGCCCCGAGACCCAGTACGGCGGTGTGTAATAGGAGTAGTACCCCTGGTTGAGTTCGGTCATTCGGTCCATCAACGCATACACTTCTTCGGCGCTGAATGCATCGTCCTGTTGGTTCACCTTCGGGCAGTGCACATTGTACTGCATGCCGGTTTGCTCAAGCACAGGATGGCCGTGCAGCCTGCAGGCGAGGCTCCGGGTGGGATACACACTGCAAAGCAAATCCGGGGTCTGAAACCGGCAAATGAAATGGCCTGAATACGCCGGGTGTTCCGGAACTTCACGTGATATCACATGGATGAGCTGGTCGGGCTTATCAAGCAAATGCGTCATGAGGTAGCAGAACTCAATCAGGGTCATGTGTGGGCTTACGCAACATTCCCCACAGGCCCTGCACTGCACCTCCGGAACGCGGCTGTAAATATCAGTCCGCAGTGCTTGATAAGCAGCTGAAAGAATTCCCATTAATCAGGCGCCTCCCTGCGTCTGTTATGGCAATAAATTATAAAGGCAGTCCACCCCCCGGCACTTCCCTGAACCAGGGCAGAGACTTGACTGGTTTATTACGTACTACGTATCGGCAATATAGTTGATTTTCTTAAGCAGGGTAGGGAAAAACGTATACCATGCCATCCTTTGACTGGTCAAAGCCCAAGCAAAAAGGAAGCTGACATGTCAGGCAGATGTTAACCCGCTGTTTCATTGATTGCAGAGCGGGCTTCTTTCATAAAAACGCTGCACATTCTCTCGGCGGTTAAGGCCGGTATGATTTCGAAAGTAGACGGCTTTACCGACAACCTGTTCCCCTGCATGCCGCAAGAGTTTTCTTTCCTCCTGTTACCGTCATCGCCTTTATCGTATCTGGTTGTATTCATAGTTGTTTTTGCTCCATGATAGTCTTGTTTCCCGGTGTTACGTTATATCCTTTATATATACACTTTCCGTTCCAGCACGAATCACAGCGGCAAAATTTAATTTCAATGTTTTTTCAACACATTAGGAAGAAATGAAATCTAAAAAACTGCCTCATACTCCAGCAATAGGCAAATACTTGCCGTTTGGTGTGTCAGATTTACGTCCTACCGCCCTTGCCGCTTGTCATGGTGATAAACTTCTGGTAGATAATAGTAAACCGGTATTCATTCACAGGACACCCGCCATGGACGACAACCAGACCGATGACAAAGACACCACCGATGCAATTCTCAAGGAAATAAATCGTTACTACCAGGAAGTAACTATCACCGATGTCAGCGGCCGGTGCCCCTATGGACATCAAAAAGGCGATACATTCAAAGTTACCTCAATGAATCATGACTGTTTATGCGGTGCGCTCTACCAGTCCATTCATCCGGGCATCGTCACCCTGGAATATGGGGGCCGCCTGCCGTGGGAAAAATCATCAGATACATTTACCGCCCGTTGTCCTGAAACGGGAACCGTAGCAATTACCGCGCGGCGGCGCATGAATCCCGACCCGTCCCTCTGCCTAAAAACCCGCACACATATAAAGAACATGGCGGGCAAGGGGTTCCCATTGCTGGACAACTGTACCCTTACCCTGGAAATAGTAGACATTGCTAACCATTGCGCCTGGGGACATTCAGCCGGTGAGACATTTGAAGTAGACCCGTTCAACGCCGGAAAAGCGTGCGGCTACCTCTACTGGCAGGCCTATGAATTTATCATGCTGCTGCTGTCGGGAGAGAGCCCGCCCTGGGCCGGTGCCAGGAACAGTGTTGTGGGCATCTGCCCCGACCCATTCAACCAGGTCACCTACCGTTTAACGGCACAGAAAAAATAGCGTGGGAAACGGACATGCAAAAAACAACGGTGAGCATTATACAGAACAGCAATTCCGCCGAGGCTGTGCGGACGGCACTTGAGCGTCTTGAGGGGGTCGATGCGCTGGCGGCTCAATACCCCCACATTGTCATTAAGCCGAACCTCTGCGGAGGGCTTGCCGGTGAGGCCGGTTCGCACACCGACATCGCTGTTTTGGAAACAGTTGTCGAACTGTTTTCATCCTACGGCAAACCTCTTTACATCGGGGAGGCGG
Organism: Thermodesulfobacteriota bacterium; assembly: GCA_028282925.1. Taxonomy (GTDB): domain Bacteria; phylum Desulfobacterota; class WTBG01; order CAIYCZ01; family CAIRTM01; genus JANQGV01. The sequence continues at coordinate 391 of JANQGV010000056.1, read as the reverse complement.
ACTGCAGTTTCAACGATGCCCGCAGCATGTTCACCGCCTTCAACCTGTTTGACCTGGCCAAAAAATTCGATGCCCGCATTGTTAATCTCAGCGAGGGGCCCTGCCTGGATGTGGACGTTCCCGAGCCGAACCGCATACAGACACTGCGGATATCGGAAATCCTGGGGGAAGGGCTCATTGTGAGTGTTCCGGTGCTCAAAACCCATCCATGGACCGGTGTGACCGTTTCCATGAAAAACATGTACGGTGCCGTGTATCAGCGGGAGAAAGCCATGTATCACGCGGGGCTCGAAGAAAACATCGTCGACATCAACAAGGTGATCGGCGCCCATCTCTGCATTGTAGATGCAACAACGGCGGTTGTGCACGGGGGGTTCAAGTGCGCATTGTG
>JANQGV010000209.1 GCA_028282925.1 Thermodesulfobacteriota bacterium | reverse complement strand
ATTTCAACGTATGCTGTTTTCATGGGCTGGTCTCCTTTAATAAGGTTTAGGCTTGAGGTGCTATCATAGCACCTCTGACCAGCCCGTTTTATATTATCTTCATCGCGCTCATTGTTAAGCAGATAGGAAAAATTATAAAGGTTGTTTCCACACGCCGGGGATGGGGTTGCCGCAGTAGATGCACTTTTGATCTTTAATTTTATTTTCTATAATGGCGTAGCCCATGCGGTGCAGTACCTTGTTGCTGCATTTGGGGCAAAAGGTGTTTTCCGCCTCGTGGCCGGTAACGTTTCCGAGATAGGGATAGTGCAGCCCGGCGCTTTTGGCGGTCTTCCAGCACATCTCAAGGGTTGAGACGGGAGTGCGTGGCAGGTTCTTTATTTTGTACATGGGATGGAAGCGTGAAAAGTGAATGGGGACATCCGGCCCCAGGTTTGCGTGAATCCAGTCGCACATGCGTTTTATTTCCCCGGGGCTGTCGTTAAGTGTCGGGATAATGAGCACCACAATTTCAAACCAGATGCCGATATTTTTCAAGACCTTCAACGTGTGCAGCACAGGTTCCAATTCGCCGCTGCACTGTTCGCGGTAGAATGTATCGGTGAAGGCTTTTAGGTCGATTTTTACCCCGGTAAGCTGCTTGCACAGTTTGCGCAGGGGTTCCTCAAGGATATAGCCGTTTGATATCATAACGCTGCCGATGCCTTTGGCACGACCGGCCTTTGCGCAATCATACATGTACTCGTAGAAAACAACCGGTTCAGAGTAGGTATAGGCAATGGTTTCGGCCTGCCGTGATGCCGCGTCGCGGGCAAGGTTTTCGGGGGGCAGGTGGCCGCTGTCTATCTGTTCGGGGCGGTACTGGGCTATGCGCCAGTTCTGGCAAAAGCGGCACTCGAAATTACACCCGGCAGCCGCAATTGAATAGGCCTTTGTACCAGGCAGATGATGATACAGGGGCTTCTTCTCTATGGGATCAACATGGAGCGCACAGGGCCGGGCGTACACAAGGCTGTAGTAAGTGCCGCCCCGGTTTTCCTTGTTGCCGCAGTAGCCGCGCTCAAAGTCTGCAATTTGACACTTTTTGGGGCAGATGCCGCACTCTATTTTGTCGCCGGACAGCTTTTTGTAAAACGGTACTTCCTTCAGAAACTTTTTGTCGTCGGGCGGGGGAGGGGATTTCCAGCCGGCATAGGCGGCGGGGATAAAACCCGTGGCTGATGACAGGCCAAGGGTGCACATTGAGCAGGACAGGGCTTTGCAAAACGTTCTGCGGGAAATATGATTGGATCGGTTCATGGATTTTCTCTACAGCATTGTTTTTTCAATAGACGGTGCGTGTCCGATGCCAAGGCCGTATTTCGCGGCTGTATCAATGTGTACGGCAGGCCTTCCGGCGTCACGAAGCGACGGCAGCCCGTGTTTTTTTCTTTGGGCTTCGATGATATCGGCCCCGATGCGGTCTGCGGCAATCGGGTCGCGGCCCATGATAAGGCCGCCGTACTTCCAGCGCCATTGCGGCTTAAACGAGGGGCCGCCGTTGTACTGGCCGTTAAGGCCGTCGACGATGACAAGCCGCAGCTTGTCCTTAATGTACGGGTGCGCATTCAGGTCGGCAATATAGGGGTTGCAGTTGTAGTCGTGGTATTTATTGGGGTTATGTATCGCGCCATAGAAGTTTTTCATGTTGAGCGACACGCCGGATAGGTCGTGGTCTTTCAGAACCGGGATGCTGATAAGAGCGTCGCATTTACGGGCGATAATGCTGCTGAAACAGCTTCCGACTTCGCCGGAAAATTCAATCTTGCGTTCGTATGCGTTGTCGGTGCCGAAACACTGTATTTTGTTCCCTCCTTTGGCCATGGTGTATCCTGCCATTTCCATTTCACGTGACAGGCGATCCCAGATAGTGATGTTGAAGGCATGAAAACCGCTGTCCACAAGCTGCTGTGCAACGGCATAGGAAAGCTCTGGGCTGGTGCAAATGTTTCTGCCGCCCAGGGTGTTTATTTTAATGCCGATCCGTTCATGGGGAGTGAAAAGGCTCTGCCAGGCTTCCCTGGCGGCCGGCTTTCCGGTCAGGGCGCAGATGCCGTGTTCAAGCATGCTGTTGACAACTTCGGTTTTAAGCGTTGTGCCGGATGCAAAAACTTCGGGGTTTTTTACGATGTATACTTTACCTGCATGGGCGGCATTGGAAGCGGCGTAGACGTTTTTCAGGATTTTGCCGCTGAGATAATCAAGGGGAAAAACACCCCCGGCGATAATGCCCGTACAGTATGCCAGGAATTGTCTGCGATTGAATGACATGGGTACCCTGTCTCGTGGTGTTATGTCTTTATTTTGGTATATACTATTACAGCAAAATTAGCAACTACGTGTAAGAGACTTCCGGAGAACGTTCCTATATGGCGTTACTAATATATTAACGGGCGGGCACAGAGACCCGCCCCTACGCCCCAGTAACACTGAAGGGCCTGTTGTTATATTCAATGTTGGGGTTGATAAAGGCTTTATACATGGACCCTGCGAACAAGTCGCAGGGAGACGGATATTTTTCAAGAAAGACCTTATAAACAAGGGGCGCCTCTCTGTGGGTGCCCGTTTTAATGCAGAAAATAATTTCAGGTAATGCCCTCTACTCTGTTTGCGGGACTGGGGTGGTGCTTTCAGGTGTCTTGTTGTCGGTGTCCCTGGTGATGAGATTGAGAGGCAGGTCGATCAGGGTTTTGAATATTTTTTTAACGGCCCGGGTAACGGTTGTAACCGGCAAGGGGGCGACGGACAGGTCTTTAAAAGGCCCTTTAACTTTGAAATACCCGATGGTAAAGGCGTTGTTTTCATCGGTGAGCAGGTTGCCCGCAATGGGTATGCGTCCTACAATCCTCCCTATTTTCTGCAACGGCTGGGCGCCGATGGTTAAATCGGCCTCCTGTCTGGTTATGTCCAGGGAGCCGGTGGCTGAAAAGTTTATTGACGGGCTTTTCAGCAGGAAGTTTTCGGTGGTCATCGTGGCATTTTGCATGGTGAAGTCGGCGGTAATCTGATCGTAGATCATTCCGCTGGAAAGCAGGTCCTGGGACTTCAGTTTGAAAATGCGGGTTATATCGAGCATACCCAATATTTTTGACAGCACTGTGAATTTCTGTATTTTTCCGTCGGTTATGGTTACGTGAAAGTCGCCGGTCATATTACGGCCTATTTGCTCTTCGCGCTGAAACCGGGAAATGAACTCACCGCGCAGGTCCATGGTGCCGGTAACGGTTTTTTCCTCTGCAAAGCCGGGCACCCCCCAGGTGAAATCGACATTGGAGCGGGTCGAGTTCAGTATGAGGGCCATATTTTTAAAATCGCTGAAATCATAGGTGACCGACCCGTTAATCGTGCCGCCGCCGCCATGCAGAAGGGCCTCGTCCCAGACCATAACACCGTTTTTGTATAAGAAGCGCGTTTTGCAATCGACGGCGGTCCAGTCCAGGAAATTTGCGGTGTCGATAGCGGTCTGAACTTCGATATCGGTTTTGTTGAAAACGCTCTCCGACGATCCGGGTGGCTTCTTCGGCAAACTTCTCCTTATTACCTGGACGTTACGCACGAAGTCGTCGATGTCGAACAGCCCGGCCCGGGCGGTAAACTTGCCGATGGGGGGCATCAAGGACTGGAACTGCCCGGTTGCCTGCAGGCTGGTTGCCCCGAATCGGGAATCGCTGCTGTTTAAAGCAACGTACCAGCCGTAGGAGCGGGCCGCAAGCGTTGTAGTAAGGAGCGGCTTTGCACTGGGTGTGTGTGAAATGGTGAAATCATCAAGTTCAACCGTTCCAAGGAACGGCAGTTTGCCTGCTGTTTCACCGTTGAATTTTAACAGGCCGGTGCCGTTGACTCTGCCGGTTACGGCAAGGGACGGGCCGAGCCCCGGGAAACCGAATGTGGAAAGATCAAGGTTTTTGCAGATGTAGGTGCCGTTTAATGCAGGGTTGTCGATGTCGTCGATTGCGGCTGCAATGGTAAGATTGTCGGAAATGTCCAACTGCACTGAAATGCTGCGGGGCAGGGCGCCGGTAGTGTCCAGGGTGCGCAGTGATACCATGTTTTCAAGTCCTGCCGGTTTTGTCAGGGTGTCTGCTATGCTGTAGGACGCATCCTGCAAGTCGAGGGCGGACGAAAGGCTGAGAAGTGAACTGTTATCATAATTACAATAGGTTGCAGCCCGGATCCTTCCGGATTGAAACTGCACCGGAATGGATTCGGCAGCGGAAATTTCCTTGAGAAATTCGTTGCACGAAAGGGCCGGGAGTTCCGATTCCAGCGTTGCCGAAAGCCGGGGCTTTGAAAAAAGCGTTGTTATTTCGGTGGAAAGAGTGTGGTTGTCGCCTGCAAGGAACTTCATTTTCCCGTTGCCCCGGAGCGTGTCGTTGTCGAAATCGAATACGGCACCGGCAATGGTAAGCGGGCGGATAGTGGGACAGGGTTTGATGACCGTGTTTTTAAGGGTGAAACCGCCGTTGATTTCGTGAATACGATTGATGAAATCGCTGTGCAGATCGGCGGAAATGTGAAAATCCTTCAAAGCAAGCTCTCCTGACGGGACCGCCTTGAATATGCTGTTGAGGGGTTCCTTGATGTCTACAATGGTGTTGAGCATGTTGGCGGCCTGGGCAAAGGGGAGCATGGTGCTTGAAAGGGTGCCCGTAACCAGGGGAGGCGCATCAGTCGGCTCCGTCAGGGTGAGTGTACCCCGCAGGGCGTTTTTGTTGGGCAGCGTTATATACAGGTTGCTGCATGTAATGGTATTGGGATCGGCATACAGTTGGGTATCAGCCAGCGACCGGCCGAATTCGAACGTGGTTGTGCTGTTTCTTGTAAGGGTCAGTTTTTCAAGCACGGCTTCGATATGACCCTCAATGGCGTTTTTCGGGGCCGGAAACATTTCTATGGCGGGAGAGGAAATTGAAACGGTGCTGTTAATAACAAAGGTGTTATTGTCGAAGGTCAGGCCGTGGTCGGCCCCGGCCGACAGGGTATATGCCTTTGAGCGCCGGTTGCGCTTCAGCGCAATGTTGATGCCGCTGAGTTCTGAAATAAAATTGGCCCGGGTGTTGTTGTAGAGAAAGGTGCCGTCGGTGATATATATCTTTTTAAGCGAGTATGAAAAATCAAAAGACTTCTGTCCAGGATTGAGCTTGTCTTTTTCAGCAGGCAGGGTAAGCAGTTTCGAAATGGCTTCGCCCCTGCGATTGACGATATACAGGTAGGGCTTTTGCAGCTCTATACGGGAAACAACCAGGTGTTTGCGCAGCAGGGGAAGTATTTCGGTCAAAATGTGTACTTTTGGAAGAGTGATCAGCAGTTTATTCTCGGCGGTATCGGTAATCCGGAGGTTATGGATCTGGATCCCGGAGCCCTTTTTAAGGCTTATGCTTATATCGTCAAGGGTCACGCTATAGCCGGTCTGCTGCTCAATCCGGTCCAGCATCAGGCGGGTATACTGCTCCAGATCCCTGAGAACATAGGAAAAAAGAGTGACCAGAACTGCAAGGGCCAGGATAAGAAAAATGGCTATATATTTGGAAAAAGATGAAAAATTTCTTTTCATTTTTTATGAAACCTGTTTTATAATAAAATTATAGCGTAACAGTCAAAAAACATATAACACAATACCGGGATTAATAAAAGACAAGATGCTGCTTTGTGGCCGTGCCCTGAGCGGCGGCGTTTAAGGAAAAACCTATGGAACATTCTCTGCTGACACCACGGGAACTGAAACTGCCCAAACAGGGTATTCCGTACCGTCTCATTCACCACCTGATAACCGGCAAACGCCATTGCGACGGTAACCTGAAAAAAGGCTTCGGGCGGGACGCCGAGGTCGACCAGGTTAATGCTATGGAAGACAGCCTGGGGGAACTGACCCCGGAGCAGATGGACCGGCGGGTGGCCGTGGACTGCTGCTGTATCTGGCGCTATGATTACCCCCAACGGGTGCGCGATATCTGTGCCGTTATCGGCGGTTCCGAGCACACCGCCCTGCGGCTGCACTACCAGGTGAGCACTGCCCGGCGCACCGAGTTTTTTAATTATGCCCAGGCATTGCGGGGCTGGCTGGATGATAAGGCCCCCGACGATGCCATGTACCAAACCCCCGATGCTCAGGAAACGGCCCGCAAGGTCTACGGCATGCTGGGTAAAAAGGACCACTTGAAGGCGCTGCTTGTTGAGCGGACCTTTTACGGGTTTTCGTCACGGGCCCTGAACTGCTCCTTCTGGGGCAATAACGTGCAGGAGCCGGAAACAGACCTGCTGCCGTTCAATGCCTATCCCCTGAACCGCGACTGGTTCGACAGGATGCACACTGTTGAACGAACCATCCGCCGGGAGATGGGCTATGATGCTTCGGATTTCCTGTGCGATGTGGGCGGCTCGGCTGAGCCGGCCTGCCATTTCAAGTTTATCCGGCGGGTGGATATCCTGGTAAGCAGCATCGGTTGTATGAGCTGGCGCGGCAACCTGCCGCCCAAAGACGGAACCGTAAAAGGGCGGCGGCAGATAACCAGGCGCTACCTTGCGGCCCTTGAGCAGTACTGGAGCGGCGCGCGCGGGGGCTCAGACCCTGAGACTGCGGCTGTTGCCGATGAGCTGGCAAGCCTTATGGGTGAGCCCGATGATTACAAGCGCTGGCTTGCGGCTTCGCTGTGGAAGAATATAAAGAACCAGACCGAGTATGAGGCGTATCCTATGAGGCAGTGGGTGGAATTCGTAAAAATCGGCGAAGGGTATCTTCAATCTCTGGAATAGAGGCCAGGGTGGGGCAAAACGCTCATCTGCGGTGTTGTGCGAAAAAATACGTATGACGCAAGCGCCACCTCCTTTTCTTTGCGCGCCAAAGAAAAGGAGGCAAAAGAAAGGCGCCCTGCAACTTGTCCCGCAAAAAAACGCGGGATGCCCTCGCGGCACGATTCCAGTCGGCGGGTCAACAAACTCGCCCCTGAAAAACGGGGCTCAAACATGTCGACCCTTGTCTCCTCCTGAAATCGTTGCACTCGGCTGCGTTGCAAAGGATTGAAAACTGGTATCCAGGTTACTGTGTTTTGAAAGAGAGTTGTGACACGTAGTCATGTATTCGATATTCATAAACTAATTCGAGTTGCTAAGATAAACGCTTCAAGCAATACGTGAAAAATCATTAAAAGGGGGTATATGACCGGGCTACGAGAGCAGAAAAAGGAAGAGAAGAAAGAGCGGCTGTTGCAGGAGTCAATCAAGCTGTTTACCCAGAAGGGGTTTGAGCAGACCAGCGTTGAGGACATTACCAACGGCGCAGGCGTTGCCAAGGGCACGTTTTACAATTTCTTCAATAAGAAAGAGGACGTTCTGCTGTACTACCTGGATAAGGAACTGGTAAAGAGCCGCTATGAAATAGAATGCAAGCTGAACGATGCAAGCTCAATAATAGACCGGCTGGAGCTGCTGATTTTCACCTACTTGAAGTATATTTTCAGAAACAAGGATTTTGCAAAAATCCTGGTCCGCGAACGTGTCTGTAAAATAGGGACCGGGCGCAACTGGAACGAGATGGTGCTGTTGCAGGCCATCAGCAATCACCTGTCTGAGGCCAAGGAGCGGGGCGAAATCAAGGAATCGGTCGATCTGGACAGCCTGGCCGAACTTGTTTTTGCCATTTTCACCATGTATACCATTTACTGGCTCAACGGTATGATCGCCACCAAAAAACAGTGCGTTGAGAAGATTCGGGCTGTTTTACGTACCTGCTTTGAAGGTCTGGGGCCCGACCCGGAGTAATATTCCCTGCAGTATCCGGCATTTTGAAGTTACTTTCCAATACGTGCATATCTGTTTGATTTAGCTTATTATTTATTGGCAAATATTGCTTGAGCCAATGGGGTATATCTGGTATAAATAAGGTATAGTAAAATATTTGTTTGCTAATCTAATATTTAATAAATTATTCGCTCGCTAATCTTTTATATGCACAACTGATGTTTGCTGAAAATCAGGGAGAAAGCCCCAGGGTGGGCATTTATTACGGTCACGGGACCTCCCATTCGTGGACCTGGTTCGCCGATATATTTGACCGCAGGGGGTTCAACAACGTTGTTTTCCTTGATGAAAAAGGCATAAGCGACGGCACTTTGCAGGAGTGCGACGTTCTTTTTATATCGGGGGGCGACACCTTCGGGATTGCAGAAGGCCTGGGTAAAAGCGGGGCCGAAGCCCTGGAGGTTTTTGTGAAGGGCGGCGGCACCTATATCGGTGCCTGTGCCGGAGCGTATCTGGTGCTGCGTTCGTCCATGGAGCCCCTGAATATGTTCAATTTCGTCCAGGCCCGGATAACCAACCTGACGAAGCACCTGCCGCCTCCCAGGCGCAGAGCGGAAAAGTACTGCACCGCATACGGGTGCCGGTATGTGTATCACCCTGTGCGCGACGAGGTGTGCCTGAACATGCGCAATGCGGAAACAGGTGCTGTTGCCGCGATTAAGGCCCCTCTGTACGGCGGGCCGGGCATGTATCCTTCAGATGATGTTGAGGTGCTGGCGGAATACACCGGTTTTACCGACACCACGGAATATCTGATCGATGAAGACATCGCCCGGGAAACCCTGATCGGCAATGTTGCCGCAGTGCGGAAAAAATGGGGCGATGGGGTTTTTTACCTGTTCGGGCCGCATTTTGAGCATCCGGACTACGGCGAAGCAAACGAGATACTGTTTGGGATTCTGGAAAAAGCCCGGCGTCTGAAAGGAGCCCCGGCCACGGGCCAGGCGACCGGTGAGCGTGAAGTAACGCGAAAGCAGTTTCGGGCGTTTATGAGCGAGATCAGCAACGCCCGTATCGTGGCCCTGGCCATTGAACGGCAGCCTTTTTCCTGGGTGATCGGCCAGAAAGTGTATGAACCGGAAAAGATACGGGTTTTCCTGGAAACAATCTGGCAGCGGACCCGGCAGATGGAAGCATCCGGAAGTTATACACACATTGCCGAACCGGATATCCGGTACTTAACGGAAACCGGGTCGGCAATTAAAGATATGGTACGAAAGATTCGCGGCTCTGCCGCAGAGCCATTACAGCACAGCCCCGATGCGGAACTGCTGTTTCGTTCTTTGCGAGAAATGACCGCCCGGTTTCTTTCGATTTATTTTCGGCTAAGGTATGATGGTTTTATTGTTCATGAAAGGGGGACAACATGTACTTATACTTCGAAGCAACCGCAGCACTGTATACCCTTACAGTGATCACAGTGCTGTTACTGGTGGCCGGCATCATATGCAGCGTGGTGCTCTGGTCCAAAGGAAAAGCAAAAAGTCTGCATCATCAGCTTAATATCGGCGCGGTGATTAAAGCCTTTATCGTCGATGTGGTGCTTCAGCTTCAGATCCTGAAAGTGAGCTTTGTACGATGGCTGATGCATTTCTGCATCTTTATCGGTTTTATGGGCCTGCTGGCACAGACCACGGTTATAGCGTTTATGAGCCATTTCCTGCCTGCCGATCTTGCCGTGTCCAAATCATTCTTTGTTTCAGAAGCAAGCGCCGTTGGCGGCGCAGGCGCCCGCGTTCTGGACGTATGGGGCGACGTATTCGGGCTGATGCTTGTCGTGGGCCTGGTAATCGCCATTATACGGCGCTACGTTGTCAGGGCCGCACAGCTTGAAACCATGCTGAAGGACACCATGTCCATCACGCTCCTGACGGTGATTGCCCTGACCGGTTTCCTCAGCGAAGCATTCCGGCTGATGGACCCGCAATTCGCCTCCATCGCCTGGTATTCGTTTGCCGGCTACACGCTGACGAACATTCTTGAGGCCATTGGAATCGGCGCCATGAATTACAAGCTCTGGGTCTGGATCCACGCTCTGGTTTCATTTTTCTTCCTTGCATATATCCCCTTCAGCAAAGCATGGCATATTTTTGTCAGTCCAATAGAGATTGTTTTAGATGCTTCCGAACGGGCATAAAAAGGAGAGTGAGCCATGGAAAACGAAACCAAAAACGTAACAGAAGCTACTGAAAATACAGAACAGACACCCGAAGCGGCACAGGCGGCCCCGGCAGCAGAAGGTCCTGCGGAAACCGCCGCACCCGCTGAAGAGAAAACAACCCGGATACCTATCGAGAAACTCAGCCCGCGGCAACTGCTGGAGCTTGATGCCTGCACCCGCTGCGGCGAGTGCTCCAACTGGTGTCCGGCCTACGATCAGGACCAGCGCGAGCCCCTGAACCCCCGGGGCAGGGCGGCCCTTTTCAAAGACATCATCTCCCGTCAGCACGGCGTTTTCAACGCCGACAGCTTCCTGGGAAAACTGCTGGGCAAAAAACCGGTTACCGATGAAGAGATGCAGGAATTCGCCAAAGACCTGTACGCCTGCAGCACGTGTATGCAGTGTCACTTTGTATGCCCGGTGCTGATCGATACGGTTGAGCTGTGGGAACGTATCCGCGAGTGTGTAGTCGACGCCGGTTACGGCCCCCTTGAGACCCAGAAAGACCTGGTGCTGAAAACCAAGAACTATGACAATCCCTGGGGACAGCCCCGAAGCTCCCGCGCCCGATGGGGCAAGATGGCCAAGAAGAAAAAACGCATCAAAGACGCCCCCAAGGACATCAGCAAGAAACCGGCAGAGGTCCTTTACTTTGTGGGATGTACGGCATCGTACGACAACAACGTTGAAGAGGTCGGTATCAACTCGGTTAATATCTTCGACCACGCCGGGGTAGACTTCGGAATACTCGGCAACAAAGAAAAGTGCTGCGGAAGCGTGCTGCTGCGCATGGGCGACCGCGAGAGCTTCAAGCGGATCTGCACCGAAAACATCGAGCAGTTCAACGACCTGGGGATCAAGACCCTGGTTACCTCGTGTGCCGGATGCTTGAAGACCATCAAGGAAGACTATGCTAAATTCGGCAAACTGAATTTTGAAGTAAAACATACCCTTGAATATGTTGTGGAACTGATCAAGAGCGGACGCCTCAAACTCACCAACGACGTGAACCTGAAGATTACCTATCACGATCCCTGTCACCTGGGCCGGCATGCCGGTGTGTTCGACGCGCCCCGTGAACTGCTGAGCCTGATACCGGGTCTTGAGTTTGTTGAAATGGAACGCAACCGCGAAAACTCCCGCTGCTGCGGCGCCGGTGGCGGACTGAAATCAGGGTATCCGGACATGCAGAACCAGATTTCGCAGAAACGTGTTGCAGAGGCCCTGACAACCGGCGCGACAGAGCTGGTATCGGCCTGTCCGTTCTGTTACCAGGGACTTCAGGTCGGTATCCAGGCCATGGACGCGCCTATCAACATGCGCGATATAACCGAGTTGGTGTGCATGGCTCTCGGTGAGGGGCCCGCAGATGAAGCTGAAAAAAAAGAGTAGGGGCCGTTCAGGCCTGTAGCATTTGATTGCATAGTAAAATTCCCCGCACAGTATGTGTTGCGGGGAATTTTACGTTACGAGGACGCAGCCCTATGAACAAAAAAGCCATTGCCTTGGTCGTCTGTCTGATTGCTTTTGTCGGGGTGACTGTTTTACGCGTTTCCCTGACGGATGATGAAATCCAGCCCATCCGGCTCGGCTATCTTCAAAGCGATTTGCACCATTTGCCCCTTTTTACGGCCCTTGAAAAAGGTTTTTTTGAAGAAGCAGGACTTGCCGTTGAAGTGGCGGGTGTTTTCAAGGCCGGACCCGAGGAAATGAGCGCATTCAGCGCGGGTGAACTCGATATCGGCTATGTAGGGCAGGCGCCGGCAACGGCGGCGGTGCTCAACAACATTGCCGATGTGACCTTTGCTTCACAAGTGAATCTGAACGGCTCAGCCATTGTGGTAGCCTTTAATGCCCCGTTCAAGACCCTTCCTGATCTGAGAAACAGGCTGATTGCTATCCCCGGTCACGCTACCATGCAGGATTTGCTGCTGCGCAGGGCCCTTGCCAATAGCGGTATGGACATGCAATCGGTAAAAATTATTGTTCTGAAACCGCCTGAGATGATCCAGGCCCTTGAGCAGGGTAATATCGATGCATTTATCGCCTGGGAGCCGTATCCGGCCCAGGCTGTTGCAGGTAAGTCCGGCAGGATTTTGCTGCAATCAAAGGATATCTGGCCCAGCCATCCGTGCTGCGTTCTGGTAGCCGACTCTGTTTTTGTTGACGAAAAACCGGACGTTCTGCGCGCCCTGCGCACTGTGCATAGACAAAGCTGTGCCTTTATCGCAGAAAACCCTGGTGAGGCGGTGCGTATCGGCGTGCAGTATACAGGGCTTGATGCGCAGGCGGTTGCAACGGCACTGAAAACCATTGAGTATACCGATGTAATCGACCGGTCAAAAGTATCAGAGTTTATTGAGTTTTTGCGCACATTCAATTATATTAAATCAAAGAACGGCGCGACTTTCAAAGATATTCGTATTTTTGAGAAATAACGCGCGTCCGGTATGATCGGCCACGGTAACCATTGACGGGGTACGGGTTTCTTGAGAAACGCTAAAAAATACTTGTTCATTGTGCTGGTCCTGGTGATATGGCAGATGTGCAGCCTCACCGGGATTTTCCCGGTCCATAAAATTCCTTCCCCTATGGAGATTTTCACGGGCATTCGGGACCTGGTGCTCCAGGGACTGCCCCGGGGAAATACCCTGGTATTGCACATTTTGTACAGCCTGTTGCGCGTGGCCTGCGGATTTCTGCTGGCAGTGGTGACGGCGGTTCCCCTGGGTATTATCCTTGGCTGGTCCAAAAGCCTGCGTGAAACCGTGGCCCCGGTAGTTGAATTGTTTCGGCCCATTCCGCCCCTGGCCTGGATACCCATTGCCATTTTATGGTTTGGGATTGGCTTAAAATCGGCCGCCTTTATCATTTTCCTGGGATGCTTTTTCCCGATACTGCTCAGTACCATTTCCGGTGTCCTGTCGGTTGAACGAATACTGGTTGATGCGGCCCGGACGCTCGGGGCAGACGACCGCGACGTTTTCGTTAAAGTGCTTATTCCCGGTGCAACCCCCTCGATTTACACGGGCCTTCGCATCGGGCTCGGGATCGGTTGGATGACCCTGGTAGCGGCCGAGTTTACAGGGGTCAAAAGCGGGTATGGGCTGGGATACATGATTATGACGGCCCGGGATATTCAGCGGCCCGACCTGGTGGTGGCCGGTATGGCGGTCATAGGCCTGACCGGTTTTTTGCTTGATGTGCTGATCCGTTTTTTTGAGAACCGTTCCCTCGCCTGGAGAAAATAACGCCGTGAGCCTTGACGTACAAAAACTGCATAAGGAATTTAGCGGCGACGACCCGCAGAACGGCAGCACCGTTGCGCTGCAGGACATATCGTTCTCAGCGGCAAAGGGCTCTTTTATTTCCTTTATCGGACCCAGCGGGTGCGGCAAAACCACCATGCTCAGGATATTGTCCGGCCTTGAAACGGCAACCTCAGGCACTGTTTCCATCAACGGCGTAGCGGTGAGCAGTCAGTGGAAGTACGCGGGGTATGTTTTTCAGGAATACGCCCTGTTTCCATGGCGCACGGTTATCGACAATATCGCCTTCGGTCTGGATGTGCGGGGGGTGTCCCGGAAGGAACGCAAAGAACGGGCCATGGAGTTTGTGGAGAAGTTCGGACTTGCCGGTTTTGAAGACAAATACCCGGCAGCACTCTCGGGCGGTATGCAGCAGCGGGTGGCTATTGCACGTACCCTGATAAACGATCCGGAAATCGTGCTGATGGACGAGCCCTTCGGGGCCCTTGATTCGCAGACACGCAGCCTTATGCAGCAGTTTTTGCTGGACGTGTGGCAGCAATCCGATAAAACAGTGCTGTTTATTACTCATAATATTGATGAGGCAGTGTATTTAAGCCAGACCGTATACGGCATATCCAGCCGACCCGGTACCATCGGGCTCACCGTTCCCATTGATATGCCGTATCCCCGGGATGTTACCAGCGATGCGTTCAACAACTACCGCCGAGAAATCCTTAATTTTCTGGACAGTCAGCACCGCCGGACGTAGCGGTGTTTGATTCGCTATAGAGTTTTCACTATGCACCTACATCACCTTTGTGTCGAGCTGCAAAACCTGGGGGTCAAAATGCCCGCAACGTATCCCGGTCGTCAGGGAGGGGCCGGTCCGGCGGAAGGACAGGTGATTTTAATTCGCGACCGGTATCTTAATGTGCCGACCAGCAGCCCTTATGTGAAAAAATCGCCCTACCGTATCGACGCTGAGGGTGAGAAGATGCTTCTGAAACGGGACGAAGTGAACGTTTGTGAGGTGTCTGTTCCCGGACGCCCGTCATACTACAGCGGTTGTACAAAAAACGGTATTCCATTTGAGAAAATCGCCCTGCTGCACGGTTGCGACTGTTTTGCATCTACGATTTACCAGAACTGTGCCTACCGGCAAACCGATCAGCAGTGCAAGTTCTGCGGTATCGGTATGTCGCTGGAAAACAGTAAGACCATCCTTAAAAAGGAGCCTGAAGACCTTGCTGCTGCGGCTGCACATGCCTGCCGTACAGACGGCGTGAAACATGTTACCCTGACTGCCGGTCGCACTGAAGACGAATATGAGGTGCTCAGCCATGCCATGCAGTGTATTGCCGCCATCAAGAAGGACACCGGCCTTCCGGTGCATATGCAGCTGTGCCCTACGGACCGACCCGGCATCTATGAGGAGTTGAGGCGTGCCGGGGCAGATACCCTTGGCATACATATAGAAACATTCGATGAACAGGTGCTGGCATCTGTCGTGCCTGCAAAGGCCGCTATCGGCCTTGACCGCTATAGGGAAAACTGGCTCAAGGCTGTTGAGGTGTTCGGGCCGAACCAAGTCAGCAGCTTTCTTATTGCAGGTCTTGGTGAAACGCAGGAAAGCCTGCTTGAAGGGGCCGAATACCTGTGTAGTATCGGAGTGTACCCTTATGTTCTTCCCGTTCGCCCGATTCCGGGCACTGCGCTTGAGGCCTTGGAGCCTCCGCCCCCGGAAATGATGATAGACATCTATGAGCAGGTGGCAGGTATGCTTGCCAGGCACGGCCTTTCGTACCGAAAATCAAAGGCCGGCTGTGTGCGTTGCAGCTCGTGCTCTTGTCTGAACCTTTTTGAAGATTATGCAAACCGCACCGCAAAAGAGTAAGGCCATTATGTGCCGACTGGTTGAAACACCTGATGAACTGCAGCAGTGCATGCAGATTCGCAGGGAGGTTTTCGTTGATGAGCAAGGCCTGTTTGCCGAATCGGACCGTGACGAACACGACGAAAAGGCCCTGCACATTGCAGCGTTCTACGGCGGAGCTATTATCGGCACTGTGCGGGTATATGAGGAAAGTGAAGGTTTGTGGTGGGGAGGCAGGCTTGCTGTTGTTAAAAAGGTGCGTGGCCGGGCAGGTAAGCTTCTCATTCGTAAAGCGGTTGAGATTGTAAAAGAGCAGGGTGCTAGAAAGTTTCTGGCCCGGGTGCAGGTTGAGAACGTTGCCTTTTTCAAGACCCTTGGGTGGGCTGTTGAAGGTGAGCCCCATGAATATCGCGGGATGATGCACCAGGTTTTGAAAGCTGATCTCGGGTGAGGTAGCAAATTTAACGATTTTGAAGATTTAAAAAAATCTTGTATGACGCAAGCGCCACCTACTTTTCTTTGCTCGCCAAAGAAAAGTAGGCAAAAGAAAGGCGACCTGCAACGTGTCCCGCAAAAAGCGCGGGATACCCTCGCGGCACGATTTCAGTCGGCGGGTCAACAAACTCGCCCCTGTAATACGGGGCTCAGACATGTCGACCCTTCTTTCCTCCTGAAACCGCTGCACTCGGCTGCGTTGCAAAGGGACGGTAAGGCCATCAGTGATCGTAAGAGAAGCCCTTTATTAATGGGTGGGGTTAATTATAAAAAACAATTAGTGATGTGGAGATTTTATTGAATCTTCAGGAGTATTAGAAGAGTGGACGTTAATGATATTGTAAAAGAGATTCGCGCATACCCGGGTCTGACCCGCAAAGAGAACATCCACCTGCTGACCGATCAGCTTCAGGCCGTTACCGATTTTGGTAAAACCGTTGCCGCGTTTGGTGAAGACGCGGCAGCTATTGAGCATGGCGACGAATACCTGCTGTTGGCAGCCGACGGTATTCTTGCAGGGCTTATCGACGATAACCCCTACGGTGCCGGAAAGGCATCGGTGATGGCAAGCGTGAACGACATTTACGCCATGGGTGGACGCCCCCTTGCCATGGTGAACGTGGTGGGTATTCCTGATTCGCGGTTTTATGATGAAATAGTGCAGGGCATTAAAAAAGGGTGCGAAAAATACCGGGTACCCATGGTGGGCGGTCACCTGCACCCGGACACACAGGAGCCTGCCCTGTCCGTATCAATTATAGGGGTTGCCAAGAAGTTGCTTCTCAGCAACAATGCCCGTCCGGGACAGGATATTGTGTTTGCCGTCGATTTGCAGGGCAGGGGCTACCAGTGCCGCCCGGTGTTAAGCTGGGACACCAACTCCGGCAAAACCACTGAACAGGTCCTGCCGCGGCTGGAAGTCCTGCCGCAACTGGCCGAACAGGGTTTGTGTGAAACTGCAAAAGATGTGAGCAATGCCGGGCTGCTGGGCACCATTGCCCTGCTGCTTGAAACATCGGGCACAGGAGCCCGGGTAGATCTTGATGCCGTTCCTAAACCCGATTCCTTTGTTTTTATCGACTGGTTCAAGGCTTTCCTGAGCTACGGTTTTGTGCTCAGTGTTGACCGGGATAAAACCGATGCCGTTGTTGGTATGTTTACCCGGCAGGCTATTACTGCACGTGTTATCGGCGAAATAACCGAAGGATTACGGTTTGACGTTTTATATGGCGGTAAAAGCGCTCTGCTTCTTGATCTGGCAAGAGATCGGGTAACCGGCGTATCTTCAAAGGAGAAGGTCGGGTAACGTCCATCTCCTCCGTTCCACTCAACCTTCGTCATTGCGGCGGTTTACAGCTACGTACGCCTCACTCCTCAGGCTCTCGTGCGCCTTGGATCTGAACATTCTTCGACCGCATTCAGCTGCAGGTGTTTTTCCATATCATTTGGGAAAAAGTATGCATAAAAATGCATAGTTTTCTTATGAATCGTACATAAAAATATTGTATTTTTGCATAAAAAAACTTGATTTTTTCATTAAATTTGACGATGAATAATAGGTATAAAATCACAGTAAGGCCCATGAAGGTTCTAGAATGCGGTCTTGCAGGGATAGAGGATAACTATTTTTCACAATAAAGGAGCCGAGAATGTTTTGTCCCAAATGTGAGCTTGAAATAAAAGGTGATGACAAACAGGAATGCCCTATTTGCGGTTCAGCACTTGTTACTGAAGGCGATGAGGTAGAAGCCCCGGCCGGGGATACCGCGGAAGAAGACCTGAAGCTGCAAGAGCTGATAAGTGATATCGACTCTAAAGTGCAGCAAAGCCTGGAGGATAACCAGGAAGGGCCTGCCGGGCCTGCTGAAACCTTGGATCTGGGTGCAGACGGTCCTTCGCTTGATGATTTCAATCTGGATGTCGACAGCGGCGGCGGTGAAGCCGAAGCCCCGGTATCGGAAAAACTTTCCCTTGATGATTCTGAAGCAGCCGGTGATTTGAATGAAATTATCGGGGCACTGAAAGAGGAAACCACCGGTGAGCAGTCCGATGCGCTGGGCAGCAAGCTCGATGATCTTATCATCCCGGGACAGGAGAAAGAGGAAGCTCCGCCCGCGGCAACCATTGAAGAAAAATTTGAGGAAACTATTACCAAAGAGCCTCCTCGACCGGTTATCGACGACCTTGATACGGTATCGGATG
The DNA here is from genome assembly GCA_028282925.1 of Thermodesulfobacteriota bacterium. Lineage (GTDB taxonomy): Bacteria > Desulfobacterota > WTBG01 > CAIYCZ01 > CAIRTM01 > JANQGV01. The sequence continues at coordinate 4,827 of JANQGV010000209.1, read as the reverse complement.
AGGCCCTGGAAGAACCCGATGCCGAAGTAACCAAAAGCGTGCTGGACAGGGCCCTTGAAGATCTTGATTCAGGCAATACCGGACCCCGGCACAAGAAAAAATCCAAGATGTCGCCGGTCCTCCTTATTATATTGCTGCTGGTGGTTGCGGGCGGCGGGGCCTATTATTATTTTACGGTGCTGTCGGCTCCGGAACCGGCGCCTCCCGTGCCTGTCCGGACGGTTAAAAAGGTCAAGAAGCCCGCAGCAAAACCTGTCGAAAAACAGATGACTGCACCGGAAAAGCAACAGGCTCCGGCTACTGTTACAAAGCAAGAACCGCCTGCGGCGGCAAAGACCGGGACCCCGGAACCTGTAAAGGCTGAAAAGCCGCCGGTTGAGAAAAAAGAACCTGCTGCTGTAGCGCTGAAAAAAGAGCCGGTTAAAAAGGCCGAGCCTGCAAAGCCTGTAGAAAGGAAACCGGTCGAGAAAAAACCGGCTGTAAAGAAACCTGCCACAAAGAAATCTGATATCAAAAAGGCTGAAAAGCCTGCCAAAGCTGCACCTGTTGCAGCGCCTCAGAAAGAGCCTGCACCTGTTAAAAAGGTTGCAGAGCCTGAAAGCTATTATTCCGTGCATGCCGGTTCCTACCGTAAACAATATGTTGCCGAGCGTGAAGTTGCCCGGCTGAATAAAATGGGTTTTCCTGCGTATGTTTCGTCAACCAATCTGAGCAATAAGGGTACGTGGTACCGCGTGAAAATCGGGAAGTATGAAACCCGGGCCGAGGCAGAACGGGTCCGGGCCGACCTGAAACGCCGAGACACCATCCCGTCGCGCATTGTGTTTAAGAAAAAATAGCTGCTGGTTACATAGTGCGATTGACTGAAAGGGCGCGCAATTATTTACGCGCCCTTTTTTTATCCCTTCCATAAAGTTACTTTATAAGCCGATATCCATCCCTTTATTTTGCATTGATTATTTTGACTGGTGACTTGATTTTGTGTTTTTTTGAAACTATAGAAAAACTGTGCTGATCGCTAAAATTACAACCAGGGAATGGAGGTACAGGAAATGAAGAGAGGTAAAAGAGCATCACTTTTCGTATGCGCCGGGCTGGTTTGGTTTTGCTGTTTTTCGCTTGCAGTTCAGGCTGAAGACAAAAAACCTTATGCGGTAATTGAAACCGCTGCACTGAAAAACCTGATTGATTCTCAGGCCGCTGTTACGGTTGTGGATACGCGCAACCCCGAAGAATATGCCGACGAGCATATCCCGGGCGCGGTCAACATTCCACAGAAATCCTTTGATACATACGCACATCTTCTCCCCGCCGATAAAGACTCACAGGTTGTTTTTTACTGTAACGGCTTTAAGTGAAGCAAGAGCAAAAAAGCTGCCGTGCAAGCAGCTCAGCTCGGATACAAAAACCTTTTCGTGTATGCCGAAGGAATGCCGGTATGGGAAGAGGCCGGTTATCCGTTCATAAAGGGGCCGGGTTACGAAGCGAAAGTTGAAACGAAAAAGATCCTGCCCAAAGAACTGAATGCGTTACTGCACAAAGATAAAGACGCCGTTATAATCGTAGACGTTCGCGACGCCTATGAATTTGATGAGGGCCACATCCCCGGCGCCGTTAATATTCCGGTTGTTACTTTTTCGGCTCGCTCGGACGCGCTTGATAAGAAAAAAAACATCATCGTCTATTGCAACGCCGGGGGCCGCAGCTACAAGGCCTACCGCAAACTAATGAAGCTGGGCTACAAAAAGTATTTCCAGGCTCTCTTTGCAGACTGGAAAGAAGCAGGCTTTCCGGTAGAAAAAAAGGATGGTACGTAAGATGTTGATGTAACAGCGAACGGGTAAAAAGGGAGTGTCCCCATTTTGCGAAATTGTATAGCCGGCTGGGAGCGGCCTATGGCCGCGATGAGGGCGTTCAAATCACAGTATTTCAATAATCGCCTCTAAAGGGGCTCCTGCCAGGTGAGCTGGTAGAACACATAGAATGAAATAAAATCCGACAAAAGCAACTGTCGGGTTTCCATCCTTCGCATACAGCTTCGGCAAGGCTGTCGCGCTGCTGTACCCGACCTACAAGCTGTACATAAGGAAAAGGCGAGTATGGAGTACTCGCCTTTTTTGGTGCATACTGTTCAAAGTATGTGTTGATACAGGAAACAAAACAGTATATAAAAATACAATATATAATAATTTCATTACAAATACGTTTCGCAATTCTCAAAAGGGGACATTATTATGAATAATAAAAATCATTTTCTTATTCCTGCAAGTATTTGTTTTTTTACAGTGCTGGCTTTGCTGCTGTTGGGCTGCGAGCCCCTTGATCCCGGAGATAACACCGCCTCATCACAAGCATCTGTAACCATTCTTTCCAACAATGGCGAAGACTTTGTGACCGAGCAGGAAACCGTTGCCCTTAAAGGCTTTGCTTTTAATGCTGTTGATGTGCTGGTCAACGATGTGTCGGTCGACACTCTGGAAGTATATGATCCCGGCTTGCATTACTGGAAAACAGAGGTGACACTTGAGGAAGGCGAGAATGAATTTGAGGTGGTTGCCCTGGACGATAATAATACACGCAGTAATCCGGCATACATTACCATTACACACGACCCGGACCATGTGCCGGAAGCGCCTGAAAATACATTCTGGAAATGGTATGTGCACTATACCGGCAAGTGGCAGCACAATGATTCCTATGATTGGGGATCATCGGATGACGTTCATTTTAAACTGGAAACAACTTCAAATGTTGAGGCAGGATTGTATTGTAACAATGAAGATTATTTTCTTGAATTGGAAGAGGGGGATTTTATCACACTCTGCAGGGGGTGGATCACGTATGCTGGTAATTCATATGTTGGTACAAAAGAATCGTTTAAACTGAAAGCAACGGTTTGGGAAGAGGACGGAGGCCTTGCAGGGGATGATGACCCAATCGGGACCGGTGAAATAACTATTAATTTCACTTTCGGAACGCATACGTACCAGGAAAGAACTGTGAATATAGATGGTAATATCCTTACCCTCACTATTATACATGGTGCCTGTAGTGACGATATAGATTATTGCGAAAGCCACTGATGTGCTGCCGGTCGGCTTGAATTGTTGAAGCGATCAAACGGCTGGAGATATAACTCCAGCCGTTTTTTTTGATACTGTTATTCTGCTTGACAAAGCAATTTTGGCATGTCTCTGTTTCATAGAGGCAACAGGTTCACTGATACCAATGACATGCCCTTCGTCGTTAATAAAACCTGCAAACATCGCATATACAATGGGAAGCCGGCATGGGCAAACAGTCAAAGCCTTCCCAACTTGATGCACGCATACAGTCGGCACTGGCGGATGTCATTGTTGAAACATCCCTGTGCGCCATTGTGGTTACCGATGCCACCGGCTGTATTGTCAGAGTCAATGAGGCATTTCTTGAAATATTCTGGTACGATCGTGAGGACGTTACTGGAACATACATGGTTGATCTTGCTCCCTGGGAGCCCGGCCTGTACGAGACAACCGCCGGTGATACCATTGCGATAGGTGAGGATTTTTTTCAAAGATCACGGGAAATGGTTGCCGCTTTATTTGAGTCCGGTAAAATTCCACGATTCGACGGTTTCGGCTTCAGGAAAGACGGTAAGGTAATTCGGACATTTGAAAACAATGTTATGATATGCAACGAAAAGGGTGAGGCGGTGGCGGCAACATCGATCATCCAGGATGTAACCCAGGCCAAGTACATAGAGGCGGAAAGAGAGCGCCTGATCACCGACCTGCGGGAAGCCCTTTCGAAAGTAAAAAAACTGAGCGGCATGTTACCCATTTGTGCATCGTTTAAAAAAATCCGAAACGATAAAGGATACTGGAACCAGATTGAGAGATACCTTAAGGAATATACCGATGCCGATTTCAGCCACGGCATCTGTCCTGAATGCGCAAAAAAACTGTATCCGGAAGATTATGATGACCAATAACGTATATACTTTGTATTCAAGACCTGTTCGAGTATACCGTCAATAGCCGGCCTGCATTGACCAGCCGAAGATTGTGTGTTAGGTATTAAAATATACGCCGCTGCAAATTTACAAATCCCATCATCTGTTAGGTGAACAACGCAGAAAAAAAGGAGGAACCCGTAATGATTCCCGACTACAAGGGATGGACCGGTACTGTATTGCGCATTAATCTTTCCAATCGTTCATATGCACCTTTCAATATAATGGACTATGCCGCTCATTTTATCGGCGGTAGAGGTGTTGCAAGCCGCTTATACTGGGATGAGATGTCGGAAAACACCGGAGCGTTCTCACCGGATAATTGCCTTTACTTTATGACCGGCCCCCTGGGCGGTACCCGCGTTCCCGGTGGATCGAGATGGATTGTGGTGGGGAAATCACCGATGGCGCACCCGGAGCAGTATGCAAGCGGTAATATGGGAGGTTCTCTCGGGGCGGCGCTTAAGTGGGCCGGTCTGGACGGGCTCACCGTTACCGGCGCTTCACACGCACCTGTTGTGCTGATTGTTGAACCTGGAAACAGGTGTCGTTTCGAGGCCGCAGAATATTTATGGGGAAAAGACACCATTGAAACAATCGACTATCTTGAAAAAAAACATGGTCCGCATGCGCATGTGGCCGCCATAGGCAAAGCAGGTGAGATGCGTGTCAGATTCGCCAATATTGTGGCTTCCGGCGGTGCGGTGGTCACCAAAGGGTTCGGAGCCGTCATGGGCAGCAAGAACCTTAAAGCAATTGTGGTAAGGGCGGCCCGGCGCAGTATTGCAGAAGCAAGACCGGAAGAGGTTACCGCCATCAGGCGTGAAGCCGCA